>DAOTXC010000087.1:0-24890 GCA_034435555.1 Anaerolineae bacterium | reverse complement strand
GGCGAGCGGGGCGCGCAGCGTCCGGTGCTCGTCGTCGAGCCGCAGCCGAAGCACTTCCCCCACACCGCCGCCGCGCGCAAGGCCCTGACCCGCGCTCTGCTGGAACGGGGCGCGGAGCACGCCGCCACGCGCGCCATCCGCGAGGTGCTGTACTATCCGCGCGGCTTCCCCGTGGACGTGCGCCACAACGCCAAGATTGATCGCCTGCAGCTGGCAGCCTGGGCGGAGAAACAGCGATGTACGCTTTAGTAACCGGCGGCGGCGGATTTTTGGGCCGCTACATCGTGGAGCAACTGCTGGCGCGCGGCGACGAGGTCGCCATCTTCGCGCGGGGCGACTACCCAGAGGTGGTCACGTTGGGCGCCAGGCAGTTCCGGGGCGATCTGCAGGATGCCGAGGCGGTGGCCGCCGCCTGCGCCGGGTGCGACGTGGTCTTCCACATCGCCGCGAAGGCGGGACACTGGGGGCCGTGGGAGTCCTTTTACGGCCCCAATGTGCGCGGCACGCAGAACGTCATTGACGGCTGCCGCAAACAGGGCGTTCCCAGGCTGGTCCATTGCAGCTCGCCCAGCGTGATCTTCGATAACACCTCGCAGGAGGGGGTGAACGAGGACTACCCCTACCCGGAACGCTACGAGTCGCCCTATCCGCACACCAAGGCGCTGGCCGAGCAGTTGGTGACGGCGGCCAACAGCCCGGAACTGCTCACCGTCTCCCTGCGCCCGCACCTGATCTTCGGGCCACGGGATCGCCACCTGATGCCGGCGCTGCTCGCCAGCGCGCGGGGCGGCACGTTGCCGCAGGTAGGCGACGGTACGAACCGCGTGGACCTCACCTACGTGGAGGATGCCGCCCGCGCCCATCTCCTCGCCGCCGACGCGCTCGCGCCGGGATCGCCCGTCGCGGGATCAGTCTACTTCATCAGCCAGAGTGAGCCGGTGACGCTCTGGTCGTGGATCAAGGCACTGCTGGCCGAGCTCGACCTGCCGCCGGTACGCTTCCAGGTCTCGCTGAAGGTGGCGCGGGCGCTGGGCGGCGCGTCGGAGCTGCTCTACCGCACGCTGCCACTGCGGGGCGAGCCACGCCTCACGCGCTTCCTGGCGAGCGAGTTCGCCCAAAGTCACTGGTACGATATCTCCCGCGCCCGCCGCGAGCTGGGCTACGCGCCTGAGTACACCATGGAAGCGGCCCTGGCGCGGACGCTCGCCGCGCTCCAAAAGGAGGACTGACCATGCGCACCTTTGAACTTTTGTTGACCCTGGTGAACGCCGCCGCACTCCTGAGCGGCCTGGTGGATTTTCTGCCGACGACGCAACGTCATAACGCCGCGCGCGTGAGCGTGCTGCTCGCAGCGGTACAACTGGTCTGGGAGGGCTTCCGCTGGCAACTGTGGCCGCTCTACCTCGTCACCATCGCCCTGGCGGTGACGCTGGTGTGGCGCGATTTTGCGCCGCCGCGCTGGCTGGATGGCGCGCTGCTGGGCTTACTGGTGATAGGAACCGCGCTCGCGGTGGCGCTGCCGGTCCCGCGCCTGCCCGACCCCGGCGGCCCCTTCGAGATTGGGACTGTTACCTACCACTGGGTTGATCCATCCCGCCCGGAAATTTATGGCGAGACGCCCTCCGGCAACCGCGAACTCATGGTACAAATCTGGTATCCGGCGGGCGTGCCGCGCGGCGCGTCCCCTGCGCCCTGGCTGGAAGCGGGCCGGCCCCTGGCGCGCGCCATCGCCGAATGGGGACGGCTCCCCGGCTTCCTGTTGCAGCAGCTCACATTCGTGGAAACCCACGCCTATCCCGATGCGCCGCTCATGCGCAGCGCGCCTTATCCCGTGGTGCTCTACCTACACGGCTGGGGCGGCTTCCGCAACATCAACCAGGATCAGCTGGAGGCGCTGGCCTCGCGGGGATACGTTGTTGCGGCGGCGGATCACGTCTACGGGTCGCTGCTCACCGTCTACCCCGACGGGCGGCTGGTCTACAACGATCCCGTCGCGATGAACGGCGCGGGCGGCGACGCGGAGTTCGCGCGCGCCTCCAATGTGCTGATGGAGACCTATGCCGCCGATGCCGCCTTCGTGCTCGATCAGCTGACAGCACTCAACAGCGCCGATCCCGATGGGCGCTTCAACGGCGAGCTTGATCTCGCGCGCGTGGGGGTTTTCGGACACTCAACGGGCGGCGGCGCGATGGTGCATCTCTGCGCCACCGATGACCGCTGTGGAGCGGCGCTGGGGATGGATACGTGGGTCGTGCCGTTGGATGAGGAGATTCGGGCGCGCAACTTCTCGCAGCCGGTGTTGCTCCTCAACAGCGCGGCCTGGCTGGAGCATCCCAACCGGGCGCTGTTGCGGCCCTTCTACGAGCGCGCCGCCGGGCCGGCCTATTGGCTCGACCTCGCCGATAGCGTCCACTACGACTTCACGCTGGTCCCGCTCTTCTCGCCGATCGGGTCGTGGTTGGGCGTCCGAGGGCCATTGCCCGCGCAGCGCGCCCTGGAGATCAACACGGCCTATCTGGTGGCCTTCTTCGATGCGTATCTCAAGGATGCGCCCTCGCCGCTGCTGAATGGCCCCGCGCCGACCTATCCCGAAGTGACCTTCGAGCGGCGGTAGCGCGCCCGCTACAACTCCTGCCGTTCGAAGGCGGCGAGCGCGCCGATAACGCACACGAGGGTGATGACGCCGCTGGCGGCGAGTGCGCCGGCCTGCGGCGCGATGGGCGCATCCCCCACGCCCATCCCCACCTGCGAGGCCCAGGCCAGCAGGCTGCCGGGGAAGAGCGGGCCGATCTTGGGCAGGTACCCCGTCAGCAGCAGCGCGACGCTCCCGCCGAGCGCCACACCGCCCGCCGCAGGCAGCGAGCGGGTCAGCGCGCTGCCGAGCAACGTCACCGCGACGAAGGGCATGAACCACGCCAGCAACAGCAGGTTGCCGAAGGCGAAGGCCCCCAAATCCACCGGGCCGAAGAGAAACAGCGTGTAGTAGTAGGCCCCCAGCATCCCCACGAGGAAGCCGCCGATGTAGAGCGCCGTCTGCGCGGTGAACTTGCTCAGCACAAAGGCCCAGCGCGGCAGCGGTTTGCTGAGAATGAGCGCCGCCGTCCCCTTTTCTTTCTCGCCTGCGATGGCCCCCATCCCCAACAGAATCACCATGAGGAAGCCGAACTGCGTAAGGTTCTTGACGTACTGCCCCACCGCATCGGCGACGGTGGGCGTGGGGATGAGATCGGCGAATAGCTCCGCGCCCTCTATCGAGCCGAGAATCTGCGGCATGAAGTGCGCCGTCAGCGGGGAGAGCATCCCGAAGATGGCGAAGACCGCGCCCACCGCCAGCACATGCTTGACGCGCCACAGCTGGATGAATTCCTTGCGCGTGGCGGCGAGAAAGGCGGCCCACTCGACGCGCCAGGGGGTGAGGCTGGGGCGCGCGATGGGGGTCTCGCGCCCCACGCGCCAGAGCCAGAGCAGCCCCGGCAGCAGAATCAGCACCAGCAGGCCATAGATCGCCGAGATGCTCTGCCATTGTTGCGCCATGTAGACCAGCAAGGCGTTGGCAAAGGCATGGTAGGCGATGGCGAGCGCGATGTAACCCCACTGCCGCCGGTCGAAGGCGCGCCAGACCAGCATGGAGAGGATGACGTGCAGCGTCATTGCCAGCAGCCGCTCGACCAGGGGCGGCACAGCATACCAGAGATTTTCGAGCGCGACCAGCTGTTGGGCGAGCGCGGTGAGCTGTACAGCGGGCAAGCCGAGGGCTGCGAGATCCATATCGCGCAAGGGTAAGAGCGAGCTGACCGTGGCGGCGGTCAACACTCCGCCGAAGACCATCGCCTCGATGCCGCCATGTCCCAGGCCCAGCATCAGGCCGTGCTCGAAGCGGCGGAAACGGCGCAGGAGCGCGTAACCGGCGGCGCGGGCCAGCTCCTCACAGAGGCCGGCAGTCAGCCCCAGGATGATGCAGGTTTGCAGCAGGGAGATTCCTGACGCCTCCAGAGAATTATTGCCGGGCAGCAGGCCGATGTCCGCCAGCCAATCGTTAAGGGGCAGGTGGACAACTTGCGAGCCGATGAAGGTCGCCGCGCCGACGAGGAAGAGAAACCACGGCGCTTGCACCCGGCGGCGCAGCAGCACCGCTGCAACGATGGGCGCGAGAATCATCAGCGTTACGGAAAGCGTGTAAGCCATTGTGATCATCATCATAACTCCATGAAGAGCTTTTGAACCGCTGAGGACGCCAAGAACGCAAAGAAAACCTTAAAAACCTCTGCGAACTTTGCGTTCTCTGCGGTGAAATCCCCTATGCACTCACCTGGAGGAAGATGTCTTCCAAGCTAGGACGCACCCACTCGAAGCGATTCACGAGCAGGTTGTGATGTACGACCAACGGCAGCAGCGCGCGTTTGGCTGCGTCCACATCGCTGGCAACGATGCGGAGCGTTTGGCCCTCCTCGCCAACGGAGGTGAGCCAGGGCTGCGCCTGCACTGCCGCGATGAACGCTTGCGCGGGCGGGCTGGCCGGGTCGAGCTGCAACAACGCGGTGTTGATCGGATACCGCGCCAGCAGCGCCTCGCGCTCCTCCACCAGTAGCAGGTGGCCCTTGTGCAGCACGGCGACGTGATCGCAGATCCGCTCCACATCGGCGAGGATGTGGCTGGAGAAGAAGATCGTCACCGCGCCTTTGAGCCGGGCGAGCATCTCCAGCACCTCGTAGCGCCCGGCGGGATCGAGCGCGCTGGTCGGCTCATCGAGCAGCAGCACGGGCGGGCGATGGAGCAGGGCTTGCGCGATGCCCAACCGTTGGTGCATCCCGCCGGAGAAGCCCGCGATTTTGCGCTTGGCGGCGTCCTGGAGGTCTACCAGTTCCAGCATCTCGGCGATACGAGCCGCGCGGTCTTTATCGGGTAATCCGAAAAGCCGCCCGACGTAATCGAGATACTCGTGCGGCGTCATCCACCCGTAGAAGGCCGGGTCTTGCGGCAGGTAGCCGAAGGTCTCGCGGGCGCGATGGTCGCCGTTGGTGGTTTCCAGCCCGGCGATCCAGGCGCGACCAGCGGTGGGATGCGCCAGCCCGGTGAGCAGGCGCATCGTCGTGGTCTTGCCCGCACCGTTGCGCCCCAGAAAGCCGAAGATCGAGCCGGAGGGGACTTCGAGATCAAGGCTTTGCAGCGCGATTACGTCGCCGTAGTGGCGCGTCAGTCCCTCGCAGCGGATGGCGCAGCCGTTGACGGCGGGCATCGTCACTCCTCGCGGCCCGCGGCAAAGTAGATGATCGGCCCAATGAAGTTGACCTGGACGATCACCAACGCCCAGACCCACTTCGGCCCGCGCGTGACCCGCTCCGCCTTGAGCAAGTCCACCAGGGCGAAGATGAGCAATCCCAACTGGATGATGAGGAGAGGGATTAACAGCGGGAGATAGCGCATGATTTGATCGAGAATCGGTTCTTGCATCGTTTGCTCCTTCAAAACCAGCCGTAGCGCGAAGCGTCTGCTTCGCGGGCGCGAACTGACAGCTCGCGCTACGTAGGACAGGTTGGCAACCTGTCCTACATTTTCGTTATCGTTGACTTGGAAGTGGGGGAGGGCTAGGGAAGCAATCAGCAAAAGCGCGCGTCTTACTCCCCACTCCCCGGCGCCCTTACCTGAAGCTACCGCGCCTCACCCCGCGTCACAAACTGCATCGTAATCACTGCAAATATGAAGAAGATCACCGGCATCAGCAAGACCAGCCCGTAGTTCTCGAACTGCTCAATCAACACACCATTCGCAATCGGCCCGGCGATGGCGGCCATCTGCGAAGCGATGTAGTAAAAACCGGTAAAGGCACCGATGTTCGCGTCGGAATCCGCCGTATCAATCACCATCGGCAGACTGTTGATATTGACCAGGCTCCACGCGACGCCCCCCACGCCCAGCACAATGCTGATGACTGTGATATTGGGCACGAGATAACCGACCATCAACAACACGGCGAAAATTATCAGCCCCAGCGTGATGGTGCGCTTACGCCCGATCCGCGCGGCG
The DNA here is from genome assembly GCA_034435555.1 of Anaerolineae bacterium. Lineage (GTDB taxonomy): Bacteria > Chloroflexota > Anaerolineae > B4-G1 > SLSP01 > DAOTXC01. Next base: position 18,866 of record DAOTXC010000087.1, on the reverse strand, counting down.
ATGTAGCCGCTCGGCACGGCAAATGCGATGAAGGTGATGTAGGAGATGCTGGAGAGCATCGAAGCGCGGTCTTCCGTCACGCCCAACACGTTCACCCCATACGAGGTGAAGAAGGTCTCAATTGCGTTGTAGCCGAAGAACCACAGAAAGATCGAAAGCAACAACCAGCGCAGGCTGGTGCGCGCTTCGGGAGACATGGAGATTTGCCGGAACTTGCGGAACGCCCCCAACGCCTGCTCCTCCTCGCGCTCTTCCACACCGGCCAGGTGACGCGGCTCCTGGACGTAGAAAACCAGCATCAGTACCGCCATCGCCATCAGCGCGCCGCTGGCGATGAAGGGGAAAGCGATGTCCATCCGGTAAAGCATCGCGCCCACCAGCGTGATGACCACGCCGCCGAGGCCCCCCATCAAGTTGATGATGCCGTTGGCCTGACTGCGCAGCGGCGAAGGCGTGAGATCGGGCATCAGCGAGATGATCGGCGTGCGGAACGCGGCCATCGTGGTGATGAAGACACCCACCGCGATGATGAAAAAGGTCAGCGAAGCGCCAAGCATTTCCGCGTTCCCGCTGTACTCCGGCGGGATGCCCTTCACAATATAGGGGATGAGGATGAAGGCCGCGATGGAGATAGGCGCGAAGGTCACGATAAAGGGCTTGCGTCGCCCGCCCAGTTTGGGCAGCCAGATGCGGTCGCTCAAGATACCCACGAGCGGCAGCAGGAACAGCGCCACAATGTTATCGAGCGTCATAATGAAGCCGGTGAGGGCAGTGCCCAGGCCGAAGCCATTGGTGATTGTGGTGAGATTTGCATCGAAGATGGGATTCCCCGCCTGGAGGAAAATGGGCACATAATCGTTGTAGAGCTTCCACATGACGCTCGTGCCGAAGAAGCCAAAGCCGATGAGTAAGGTCTTGAAGACATCCAGTTTAAGCCGTTCGGATTTATTTCCCATAAGATACCTGCCTTGAGTTTGGATTTAACAACATCCTAGTTGTAGCATGATTGAGGCAGTAAGCAAATTGCTCGCGGCTGCGGAGCTGGATGAGCACCCTCTTGAGTGTAACGATAACTTTGCATGACGCAGGTGCTATTTTAGCCACGAATTAACACCAATTTTCACCAAGACAGGGATAAAATTAGGGTTAATTCGTGAAATTCGTGGCAAATTCCGCCTTATTGCTCAGCAACATTTAGGGGAGCTATCAAATTGACAAAAGTAAGATTAGCTTTATACTTCCAAAAGCACGGTGGGTTTCTTGATCTTTGTCCCCACCGGCTTTTCTTTGGAGTAACACGAGATGCAGAACTATCAATTATTAGAGCCTAAATACGCGCTTTTAGATGACCCTGAAGGGCGGGTCTTTGCTGGCGGCGCTTTGCGCCCCAGGTTGTGCTGAGGGGCCTATCTTCTAGTAAAACTGGTTCGTGTGTCAGGGTGGCTAACTTCAGCCACCCTGATTTTTTTGTATACCAGGAGGTTGGTAATGTTATTCATGAATGTACAAGTTAGTTTATTTGGGATCTTTGCAATCGGGCTGGCTGCGATTGCGCTATTGGTGCTCAGTTCTAATATCGCGGTCAATAAATTGACCGGTCTGGCGGGCTATTTCCGGCTATCAACGACGTTCATGGGTGTGACCGTCGTCTCCCTGGCGACGAGCATCCCGGAGATTGCGGCGCACCTGACCGCCTCCGTCGGCATCCTCACCAACACGCTGGACTACGAAATCGGTTCGGCGGTGGTCTTGGGCGCGAACATCGGCTCAGATGTAGTGCAACAGACCCTCATCATGGCAATTGTCATCTTGATCGCCGGGACATTGCGTTTCAAGCGGTACTTCCTGTGGAAGAGCATGGGGCCGATGATCGGCACCACGCTGATGTGCATCATCCTGGGCTGGGATCGCGTCTATTCGCGCCTGGATGGGTTGATCCTGGTCGGAACCTTCGTCGCCTACACCTACTATTTGTATTGGGACGAACGCAAGCACTATAAAGCCGAAGACAACGGCTTTTCCGAGGACGGCGAGTTGCCGGAGGGCGTGCCGCAGAATGGGCGGGAGGCCGGCCGCGATGCGCTGTTGGCGATGGCAGCCCTGGCTGTAACCATTGTCAGCGCGATGGTGGCCTTGCAGGTCACGGAGATCGTTGTAGACCAAACGGGCATTGGCGGCTCTTTGATCGGCGTGATGACCTTGGGGATCGCCTCAGCCTTGCCGGAACTGATCACTGCGATTGCCGGCATTCGCAACGGCGATGCCGGCCTTCCATTGGGAACCCTGATCGGCAGCAACATCACCAACCCCCTGGTGGCGATTGGCGGCGGGGCCTTGCTCTCCACCTATTGGGTTCCCGGCCCGCTGGTCATGTGGGACCTGCCCTGGGAGACGATCACTGGCGCAATGCTCTGGGCCTTTTTGTGGTTCAACAAAGGTAAAATCGGCAAGGGCGGCGCTATCTACCTGATTGTGCTGTATATCGTATACGTTACGCTACGCACCATTTTCTTTGCGGTGGACTGAAGCGGGCGCGCAGACAGACGTGTGGTATAATAACATCATCAACCTATCCTTAAAACTGGAGTAATACCAGCCACATTGTGGATTCAATGAACGAAATAGCCTTATCCGAAGATACGCCCAGCGCAGACGAGCCGTCCAGTACGCGACGACGGATCTGCCACAGTACGCCTTGATTCCCTGACCTCTGCGATTCTTTCAGGGCCACAGCGCGTGCTGTGGCCCGTTTGCGTTCTGGCGGCGCATACGAGAATCGAGGAGGTGTCCTATGTTGTACATCAGTCAAATCCGAGGGCAACAGGTCTGGGATGCGTGGGGACAACCCGTAGGCCATTGCGCTGACATCCTTGTCGGCGCGGTGGAGCAACCCTTTCCGCCCGTGCGCGCGTTGGCGCTCCGCGACGCCGAAAACGGCGACCGCTTCATCCCCGCCGCGCAGATCAGCAGCCTCTACCCCAGCATCACGCTGACCATCCCCAAAGAGCGCCGCAAGCCCTATACCCCCACCGGCGATGAACTGTGGCTGGTCGAACGGGTGCTCGACCGCCAGATTGTGGACACCGAAGGCCGCCGCGTGGTGCGCGTCAACGATCTGCAACTGGCGCGCGTCAAAGAGCGCTACTGCCTCACCGGCGTGGATGTGGGCGGACAGGGCCTCCTGCGCAGGTTAGGGCTGGCAAAGCTCGGACGCGCCCTCTCGCGCCTCTTCGGACTCCCCAGCGAAAGCGGCGTCATCCCCTGGGAGGATGTCGCCCCTTTGCATCAGGAAGACCCACTGCGCCTGCGCGTCTCACGCGACCGCATCACGCAACTCCCCCCGGCAGACATCGCCGCCATCCTCAACGATCTCGATCACCACACCAGCGAGGCGCTCCTGCAGACCTTCACCAACGAGACCCTGGCCGACGCGCTGGAAGAAAGTCCCGCCGACGTGCAGGTCGCCGTTCTTTCGCACCTCGCTCCCGAACGCGCGGCGGATGTGTTGGAGGAAATGGGTCCCGATGAGGCGGCTGACCTGCTCGCCGACCTGCCAACCGAGACCAGCGAACAACTGCTCGCCCTGATGGAAGATGATGACGCCGCCGAAGTGCGCGCGCTCCTGGCCTATCCTGAGGACTCAGCAGGCGGTATTATGACCACCGAGTTCGCCCATGCCCCCGTCGGCCTGCGCGCCAGCGAGCTGCTCGATTATTTGCGCCGTTCGGAGGATGCGCATGAGGATGAGGCTATGTATTACATCTACCTGATTGACGAGACGCACTCCCTGTGCGGCATCATCAGCCTGCGCGATCTGGTGTTGGCCCCGCCCGATGCCGACCTCACCCCCTGGATCGAGGCCGAGCCGGTCACGGTAACGCCGCTGACACCGCAGGAAGATGTGGCCTACGCCGTGGCGAAGTACGACCTGCTAGCTATACCCGTGGTGGAGCCGGAGACCAACAAACTGCTCGGCATTGTGACGGTGGACGACGCGGTGGATACCGTTCTGCCGACGGCCTGGAAGAAGCGCCTGCCCCGCTTCTTCTGATCTCATGCATCACAAAAGGGGGATGCGTCTGGCGCGCATCCCCTAACAGCCCCTACGCCAAGGCCGATTAACGCACACCCCATCGAGCTACTGAGCTTGCTATCCAGCAAATTGTTCCCCACAACAATTTGCGTTATACTCAAGATAACCAACGTCCACAACAGCCAGGAGGAACTCGGCCATGCCCGATACAATGCCCAATGCGATGCCGCCGGAAGTCGCGCGCTATCTCCCGGCGCGGCAATGGGAGAAGCTCCAAGACCCCGCGCCCCGTCGCGGCCACCTCCTCAACGCGCTGCACCGCCTCAACTCCGTCACCTATCAGCTCGCCACCTACCTCCCCCGCCACCTGGTTGATGCGCTCCTGCAAGACCCTCGCCCAGGGCGCGTGCAGGGACAGCAGCAACATGGCACGCTCCTCTTCTCCGATGTCAGCGGCTTTACTGCACTTTCGGAGCGCCTCGCTGCGCAGGGCCAGGTCGGCGCGGAACAACTCACCACCATCATGAACGACTACTTCGCCGCGATGCTCGACATCCTCGCCTGGTCCGCCGGCAGCCTGCTCAAATTCGCCGGCGATGCGCTCCTCGTCTACTTCGCCGCTCAGCCGCAGGCTGAACAGGTCCGCTGGGCCGTGCGCGCCGCGCAGCGGATGATGCGCGCCATGCACCAGTTCAGCGCCATCGAGACCCCGTTCGGCGCGCTGCCCTTGCAGATGAAGATCGGCCTCAGCACCGGGGATTTCGTTGCCGCGAGCGTAGGCAGCGCCGCGCGGATGGAGTACGTCCTCATCGGCCCCACCGTGACCCGCGCCCTCGTCGCCGAAGGCCACGCCAGCGCCGGGCAGATCATCCTCGATGCCGCCACCGCCGCCGCGCTCCCCCCCGCTGAGGTCGTCCCGCACGCCGACGGCTTCTATCGGCTCCAGCCCCAGCCCGATGCGCCCCTCGACGACTTCGAGATTCAGGCGACCGCCCGCCGCGCGCAACCCACCGCCGCCTGGCTCGGCGCGGACGACAAAATCTACGCCGACATCCGCCAGGCCCTCCGCCAGATCGAGACCCTCACCCCCTACATCGCCGCCGAAGTTGTCGAACAGACGCTCGCTCTGGGCCAGGAGCGCGCCCTCGAGAGCGAATTCCGCCCCACCGTCACCCTCTTCCTCAACTTCACCGGCTTTGCTGCCTGCCTCGAACGCCTCGGTTTGGAGGAGACCACCCAGCTCCTCGACGACTACTTCAACGCCATGCACATCGCCATCCAGCGCTACGGCGGGATCATCAGCCGCATTGATCCCTACAGCCGAGGCTCCAAACTTCTCGCGCTCTTCGGCGCGCCCGTCGCTCACGAGGACGATCCCTACCGCGCCGTCGCCGCTGCGTTGCAGCTCCACGCTGCGCTCGCCGCGCTCCAACGGCGCTGGCAACGCCAGCACCCCCAACTCCCCGCCGATTGCATCCAGCAGCGCATCGGCATTACGCGCGGCGTCACCTTCGCGGGACAGGCCGGCGCTGTCACCCGGCGCGAATACACCGTCATGGGCGATGATGTTAACCTCGCCGCGCGGCTCATGTCCGCCGCCGAGCCGGGGCAGATCCTCATCTCGCAGCACGTTTACGAGGCCGTCGCCGCCGATTTCACCTGCCGCACCCTGCCCGCCATCCGCGTCAAGGGGAAGAGCAAGCCGATCCCCCTCTACGCACCCACCGGGCAAGAGGCCGCGCCCTTCCTGCGCCGCCTCGATAGCCGCCCCCCCCTCGTCGGGCGGGAGGCGGCCCTGGCCCAGGCCCGGCAGATGTTGGAGCAGGCGCTCACCGGCCCCGACAAGCGCCTCGCATTGGAGGGCGCGCCCGGCATCGGCAAGAGCCATCTCGCCGACGCGCTCATCCAACAGGCCCGCGCCCAAAACTTTCACATCTACCACGCCGCCGCCCACGCCTACACCGCTAACACCCCCTACGCCCTCTGGCAGACACTCATCCAAGAAATCGCCGGCATCACGCCCGAAGACACCGACGAGATCCGGGGCCTCAAGCTGCAAGAGCGCCTTGCCGCCGTGGGGCTGACCACCTACGCTGAGCAAGCGCCCCTCTTCGCCCTGTTCGGCTTGCAGAGCGAGATCGCCCTGCTGCCCACGCCCGCCCCGCCGCCCAAGCCTGCCGCGCCCGCCGCTGCGCCCCGCGCTAACCTCTTCGCCAGACTCAGCGCGCAAACAGCCCCCGCCACCCCATCATCCGAAAAGCCGAACCTCTGGGCCGTGATGCAGGCGCGACAGCCGCAGGCCCAGACCCAGGCGCAGCCCTGGGAACGCCTCCAAAGCCGCATCGAAGAGCGTGAGCGCAACCGCCTCTTCAACGCCGTCACCCAACTGCTCCAACGCCTGACCAAAGCGGCCCCGGTGCTGCTCTTTTTGGAGGATATACACTGGGCGGACGCCTCCTCGCGCCAGCTGCTCGACCAGCTGCTGTCCCAGCTCCGCGATGCGCCCCTCGTCATCCTTACCGTCGAGCGGACATCCGACGCGCCCGACGCCCTCACGCTGCCCCCCTTGGAACGCGATGGCACCGCCGCGCTCGTCACCGCGCGCTACGGCGACGACCTCCCCGCCGCCGACCGCGAGGCGTTACTCGATGCCATCCATGCCCGCAGCGCGGGCAATCCCCTCTTCGCCGAGGAGATCGCCCGCTGGCTCCAGCGCACCGGCGTCACCGACCCCGCCGCGCTCCAGGCCGCCCTGCACAGCTCCAGCACCTTGCAAGAGCTCATCATCGGGCGGATGGATGCGCTGCCCGCCGACCAGCGCCAGGCCATCCGCGCCGCCGCCGTCATCGGCGATGCCTTCGACCGCGTTGACCTCGTTGCCCTGCTTGATACCAACGCCGAGCCGACGCTCGCCGCCGCCCTGCACGCTCTGAGCGACGCGGGGCTGCTGCAACAGGCGACCGGCAGCCGCTACAGCTTTGCGCAACCCCTCGTCCGCGAGCTCATCTACCAGAGCCAATCACACGCCCGCCGCCAGACCCTCCACCTGCGTCTGGCCCATCACCTGGCCGACCGCTACGCCGCCGATCTCCCGCGCCACGCCGAACTGCTCGCGTACCACTACCTCGCCGCTGAAGCGTGGGAACATGCCGCTGCCCATCTGCTCGTCGCTGGGGACAAGGCCCGCGCCTGCTACGCCTATCCCCAGGCCCGGCAGACCTATCAGCAGGCCCTGGATGCGCTCGACCGGCTCCCTGACGCTGCCGCGACCGCCACATTGCGCGCACGCGCGCTCACCGGGCTGGGCGACATCGCCCTGCTCACCGACGATTTCGTCGCCGCTACCGAGTACTATCAGGCGGCCCACGCTAGCGACCCCGCGCCGCCCCCGGCGCTGCTGCTCAAACTCGCGCTCGTGCTCCCCACGCAGGGCGAGCCGGTCACAGCGGAGCATCACGCCCAACGCGCCTGGGAGCAGGCGGCGGATGCGCCGCTGCAAGCGCAGGCCGCCGTCATCCTGGCGTGGCTCCATTGGCGCGGCGACCATCCCGCCGACGCCGCGATCTGGCGCGAGCGCGCCCTCCCCCTGATGGCGGCAGCTCCGGCGACCTGGGCCGCGCGCGCCCACGCCTTCCTCGCCGCTGTGAGTGGCGACCATGAGACGGCCTATCGCGCCTACCGGGAGCTCTCCGAAGCGTTGGGGGCGGCGTTGACGGCCTGCCGCCGGGGGGACCAGGCCCTCGCCGCCGGGGATACGCCTCTGGCGCAGCACTGGTACGCCCAGGCCGCCGATCTCTGGCGCGCCGCAGACGATGCCGCAGGGCTGGCGCTCGTCCAATGTCGGCAACAGGGCGGCACGGAGTGCTCCACGGTGCAGTGGCAGCGTTATGAAGATACCTTCCACATCCAGCTGTTTTTCATCCCCTGATGGCGGCTTCAATTCTGCGCCAGAAGGAGTATACTTGGAGTATGAACGTGTAAATGTGTGAACGTTTGGAGGAGTATCCAATGGCACAAGCCACCCAATTGCGAGAAATCACCATGTTCAGCCAACTGTCAGCTGCCGTGCTAAAAGAAGTCTACACTGCATTGCAGAAGCGCGGGTTCAAAGCCGGTGAAATCCTCTTCAACCAGGGCGATCCTGGCGAGGAGCTCTTCATCGTCGAAAAGGGCCGCATCGCCATCTTCGTGCCCAATCCAGACGATCCCGGCAGCGAACGCCCCCTCCGCATTTTCGTTGCCGGGGAATCTTTCGGCGAAATGGCCCTGATTGACAACAAGCCGCGCTCTGCCAGCGCCCGCTGCCTGGACGACACCGAAGTCCTCGTGCTCACCGGGACCGACTTCCTCCGCCTGCTGCGCACCTACCCCGACATGAGCCTCCAGGTGATGAGCGCGCTCAACGAGCGTATCCGCTACACCACCAACTTCCTCAGCGAGGTGCAGGAGTGGGTGCAGCGCATTGCCGAGGGGAAGTACGACCGCGATTTTGCCCCGTCCGCCGACTACCAGGATCGTTCCATCGAGGCGCTGGCTGCCGAGTTTGCGCAGATGGCAGCCAAGGTGCAGCAACGCGAAGAAGAGCTGCGCCAGGAGGTGATCAAGCTCCGCATCCACATTGACAACGAAAAGCGCAAGCGCCAGGTGGGGGAGATCACCGAGACGGATTACTTCCAGCATTTGCGCACGCGCGCGCAGGAGCTGCGTGAGGAAACAGAGGAATAGACCTGTCAGGTTTTAAAACCTGACAGGTCTGAGAATTTCCAAAAGAGAGGTACGCCCATGCAATGTCCCCACTGCGGCACCGCAAATCCGGCGCAGGCGCGATTTTGTTTGCACTGTGGGCAGGCGCTCAGCGCCGGTATCGTCTGTAGCACCTGTCACACCCTGCTGCCCAGTTACGCCAACTACTGCTACCATTGCGGGACGCTGGTCATCCAGCCAGGCAAGACTGCCGTGACGATAGCCGCGCCGGCCGCTTTGAGCGCGGCGCCTATCCCCGCGACAGCGCCCGTCATCTCGGCAGCGCCTGAACCCGAACCCGCGCCAGCACCCTCGCCGCAGACTATCACGCGCGAGCTGCCCCCGGCGCAACCGCTGGGGATCATGCTCCCCTCGCTCAAATTGTATCTGCCCCAAACGCTCTACGAGCCGTTGGAGCGCCGCCCCAACGAGCGCCACCTGCTCGAGGCGCGTGAGCACCTGATCGCACTGCTCGATACGACCAAGACCTACCTGCCGCGCCCCGTCGTCGAGGCCCCGCAGCCGGGTGGTGAACCCGCCGGCGATATGTATCGCGGCGTCTTTCTCTTTGGCGATGTCTCCGGCTTCACCCCGCTCTCCGAGCAGCTGAAGTCGCTGGGACAGGCCGGCGCCGAGCGCATCACCGCGATCATCAACAGCCTCTTCACCGAGCTGGTGCAGGTGCTCTTCCAGCACGGCGGCACGCTGCTCAAGTTCGGCGGCGATGCCCTGCTCGGCCTCTTCCCCGCCGAGAGCGACGCGGAGATGGCCGCGGGCACGCTCCATGCGACCCAGGCCGCGCTCGCCATGCAGGAGGTGATGCTCCAGGAGCAGTTCGCCGCCATCGAGGCCGCCGGGGAGGTCCGCGCGCTGCGCATCAAGTGTGGCATCTCTGCCGGCCCCTACTTCGCCGCGCACATCGGAACTCCGCAGATGATGGCTTACGTCACCACCGGCCATACCGTCAACCGGGCGGAGCAGGCCGAGGGGCACGCCAACCCCGGCGATGTCGTCATCACCGAGGAGGTTCACGCCCTGCTCGCGGGACAGGCGGAGGTCGGCCCGCCGGAGAAGGAGCCTGAACCGGGCTTCTACCGCGTGCTCCACGCACCGCCAGCGAGCGACAGCATCGCCCGGCCCACGCTCATCGAGCCGCCGGAAGGCCCACTCGACGCCCAGATCACCTATCTGGTACAGCGGCTCGACCGACTCGCCCCCTACCTCAACAGCGAGCTACTCCGCCGCATCGTCAACAATCCCGGCAATGTGCGCATCTCGCCGGATCACCGGCCCGTCACGGTGCTCTTCGCCAACTACAAAGGCATCAGCGACCTGATCCAGGACATGGGCGACACCCACCCGGAGATTATCACCCAACAGCTCAACAGTTACTTCGTCCACATGGCCGAGGTGGTCGAGCGCTACGAGGGCACGTTGGCCCGCATGGATCAATACGCCGTCGGCGACCGGCTGGTGGTCTTCTTCGGCGCGCCTCGCGCCCACGAGGACGACCCCGTCCGCGCCGTCTACACCGCGCTGGATATGCAGAAAGCGGTGCGTGAGAACTTCAGCGCGCTCCAGACGCCCTCCGGGATTTACCGCTTCGAGCAGCGCATCGGCATCAACACCGGCGCGCTCTTCGCGGGGAACGCCGGCGCGCCCAACCTGCGCCAGGAGTACACGCTGATGGGCGACGACATCAACATGGCGGCCCGGCTGATGTCTTACAGCGAATGGGGACAGATTCTTGTCAGCAAGAAGACCCAGGAGCGCGTCGCGGCCTTATTCGAGATGGAGGACAAGGGCGAGATTCAGGTCAAGGGCAAACAGATTCGCATCCATACCTATGCTGTGATGGGACACAGCGGTGAGATCGGGCGCACGCGCGGCCTTAAGGCCAATGCCTCGCCGCTCATCGGGCGGGATGCCGAGCTCCAGGCGCTCCAGATGCAATTGCAGAGCCTCCTCCAGGCCCAGGAGGGAGAGCCGCCGCTCCGGGGCAGCGGGAAAATCGTCACCATCATCGGCGATAGCGGGCTGGGCAAGTCTCGCTTCGTGCGCGAGATCAAGACCTGGCTCAAGGAACAGCCCGGCAGCGAGGGGCTGCTCCACATCGAAGGGCAGGCGCTTTCGTTCAGCGAGTACACGAGCTACTGGCTCGCCGCCCAGGTGATCCGGGGCGCATTGCAGCTCCCGCCCGATGCCAGCGAGAACGACGTCCTCTTTGAGCTGTGGGAACGCGGCGAGGCGCTGATGGGCCGCGAGAACGCCCGCGAAGCCGTGCCCTTCCTTGCTCACCTGCTCGGCATCGAGTTGGAGGGGGAATGGGCCGAATAGGTCAAGGATCTGGAGCCACAGGTGCGCCAGAAGCAGGCCTTCTGGGCCGCGCGGGAGTTCTTCACCCGCATCGCCCAACAGCGCCCCACCCTCATCCTATTGGACGATCTGCACTGGGCCGATGAGGCCTCGCTGGCCCTGCTGGAGAATCTGCTCTCCGTCACCGATCAGGCCCCCCTGCTCTTCTGTCTGATCTTCCGCCCGCAACGCGAGAAGGGGTGCTGGCACTTGCGTGACCGGGCCGATAGCAACTTCCATCACCGCTACACCGAGATCTGGCTGCGGCCCATCAGCGAGGAGCAGAGCCGCCAACTGCTCACCAACCTGCTGCCCGGCGCGGAGTTCACGCCCAGAACGCAGCAGGAGATTCTCGACAAGTCCGCCGGCAACCCCTTCTACCTGGAGGAGGTTGTGCGCTCGCTCATCGAGAGCGGGGCGGTCGCTCCGGTGGAGACCCGCGACGAGGGCTTCACCAGCATCGCCGACTTCGCGCGCTCGCTCAAACGGCGCGACGCCAGGCTCGAGGAACGCAAGCCCAAGAAGTGGCAGGTCACGAAAAAGATCGAGCAGATTCAGGTGCCCGATACGCTCCAGGGCGCGATCACCGCACGCATTGATCGGCTGACCGAGGACACCCGCCAGGCGCTCCAGATGGCTGCCGTCATCGGGCGGCGCTTCCAGGCGGAGATTTTGGGTTCGATAGTCGAGGCGGAAGCGGAGCTCGGCGGATGGCTGGCCCAGCTGGAGCGGAGCGACCTGATCAAGCGCACGGAACAAACCTCTCGAGATGAGACGTACATGTTCCCCGATTCATTGGTGCAAGAGGTCGCCTACGCCAATTTGCTGATGCAGCGGCGGCAAGAGTTCCACCGCAAGGTGGGTGAGGCGCTGGAGAAGACGTTGGGCGACCGCATTGAGCAGGAGTGCGCCCTGCTCGCGCATCACTTCAGCCAGAGCGACGACAAAATTCGCGCCAGCAAGTATCTGGAACTGGCCGGGCAGAAGGCGCAGCGCGATTTCTCCAACGAAACAGCGATCCAGAACTACACCCTGCTGCTGGAGCTGTGGGAGGAGCAGTACGATCCGGAGGAGATTTGGGAGCGGCGCTTCGACATCCTCAAGCGGAGGCAACAGGTCTACGGGCTGCGCGGGATGCAGCAGGAGCGCGAGAGCGACCTCAACCGCATGATGCAGCTGGCCGAGAGCCACGCCGACGACGCCCTCCGCGCGGAGACGCTCACCCAGCTGGCCGATCTCTACCAGTGGACGAGTCGCTACGACGCGCTCGAGGAGGCCGCCAACGCCGCGTTGAAGCTCCAGACCGCGCGCGGCGACGAGGTCGGACAGGCCGCGGCCTTGCAGCAGCTGGGGGTCGCCGCCTACGTGCGCGGCGACTACGAGCGCGCACGTCCGCTATTGGAGCGGGCGGTCTCCCTGCATCAGGCGCAAGGGGATACCCAGGGCGAGGCGTGGAGCGCCATGTATCTGGGCATGATCCATCTGCAAACCGGCAACTACGGTGAGGCGGCGCAGCAGCATCAGCACGCCTACGCGCTGGCGCAAGGTCGCCAGGATATGTTCCAGATGGGCATCCATCTCACCAACGCCGCCCGCGTCTCCCTCCAGCTGGGCGATTATAAGCAGGCGTTGGCGCAATTCCGCGAGTCCCTGGAGATGAAGACGCGCGTGGGCGATCGCGTGGGACAGGGCTTCTCGCTCTACGGGGTGGGATTGGCGCAGCTCTACCTGGCGCAGTACGCCGAGGCCGAGATCTCATTACAGAAGTCGCTTGAACTGCGGCATCAAATCGAGGATAAGCGCGGGCTGAGCTACACCCTGCAGGGGCTAGGGCTGGTGAAACTGGCCCAAGGACAATTCGAGCCGGCGGCGCGGCACTTCCACGAGGCGCTGGAGCTACGGCGCGCCTTGCAGCTCCAGCTGGAGATCATCAGCGATCTGTCGTTCCTGGCGGTAGCGCAGGCGGGACAGGGGCAGCTGGAAAAGGCGCTGGAGACCGCGCGCGAGGCGCTGGCACTGCTGGAATCGCATCCGCACCACAGCGAGCTGCCGCAGCTCTACCTCAACCACTACCGCGTCCTGGCGGCGAATGATGATCCCATGGCGGAGACGTACTTACAGCAGGCCGCCGACGCATTGCAGGCGCAGGCGCAGCGCATCAGCGATCCGGCGTTGCGGAAGCAGTTCCTTGCACAGGTGCGAGTGGGGCGAGAGATTGAGGCCAGTCTCAAGGCGCTGACGGCTGGATAAATAATTGGCGCATTGCACATCGCGCGACTCTGACAGTCGCGCGATGTTTATAGCTCGGCGGTCGCGTCGGCCAGGCGACGTTCCAGCATGGCGATATTTTCACGCTTACCGGCATTCCGCAAATCTCGCGCTACTTTGGTAAAGTAAGTGTGCGTGCTCAGGAACTGATGCTGGCGGTTCAGCCATTGCAACATTGGGATCTCCATCCCATGCAGCCGCAGCTCCTCGCGCAGCGCCACGCTGGTCGCCCAGTAATCCTCGCGCCCTAGCGAGTCCAGGTCCGCATCGCACAGCAGCTCTGCCAGATAGGTGCGCGGCGCTTGCGGCATGCGCGTCGCCATGATAATATCCACGATGGCTTCAATCTGCGCGGGGCTGTAGGCAAAATCCGGCAGCGTCTCTTCGGCCAGGCGCACGGCGATGGGTTCGTTGCGGAAGTACTGCTCGATGTAGCCCACATCGTGGTAGAGCGCGGCAGTTCGGAGCAACAGCCACGCCTCGTCATCCAGCCCGGCGAGCCGCGCCAACCGCTCTGCCGCCGGCAGGACATCGTCACGGGTGTGATGGACGCCGTGATAGCCCAACCCCTCAGGCAGCTCTAGTTGCAGGCGCTGAAGGATATACTGCTGTGCTCGTTCCCAATCTGGTGTAGTCATTTCATTTCTCAGTTGCGCAACCCGCATCCATGTCTTCACTATAGCACAAAATTCCCGGAATAGAATTACGTCACGACCCAGTTTGCCGCCTGGCCTGTTTCTGGTATCATCAAGCCCTGGAGGATGAGTGATAATGAGCAATTTTAGCGGATTACTAAAAACGATGCGGCCCAAACAGTGGGTGAAGAACACCCTGCTCTTTGCCGCCCTGGTCTTCGATCACAAGTTGTTGACGCTTAACTACCTCTGGCGCGCGGGGCTGGGCTTTGTGCTCTTCAGCCTGGTCTCCGGCGTCGTCTACATTGTCAACGATTTGGTTGATCTGGAGAAGGATCGGGTGCATCCGCGTAAGCGCCATCGCCCGCTGCCCGCTGGCGAGCTTGCGCCCACCTTTGCACAGGTCAGCGCGCTGTTCTTCGGAGTTGGCTCCTTGCTCGCCGCCTACTGGCTCGCGCCAGCCTTTGCGCTGGTGCTGTTCAGCTATCTGTTGTTGCAAATCGGGTATTCCTTTTATCTCAAACGCATCGTTCTGCTGGATGTCATGGCGATTGCTGCGGGCTTCGTGCTGCGCGTCGCGGGCGGCGTCATCCTCGTCACTGCGGAGCGGTTCTCCCCCTGGCTCTACATCTGCACCACGCTGCTGGCGCTCTTTCTTGCGCTGGGAAAGCGTCGCGGCGAGCTCGTCCTTCTGGAAGACGGGGCCGGCAATCACCGCGAGAGTCTGCACGAGTACACGCTGCCGCTCCTTGATCAGCTGATGAGCCTGGTCACATCTTCTACCATCCTCGCCTATGCGCTCTACACCTTCTCGGCGACCAATCTCGCCAGCAATACCGCCATGATGCTCACCATCCCCTTCGTCATCTACGGCATCTTCCGCTATCTGTATCTGGTCCATGCGCGTGGCACCACTCTCGCCCCCGATGAGGTACTGCTCACCGACCGGCCCTTGCAAGTCACCGTCTTTCTCTGGGGGCTGACCGCTGTAGGCATCATCTACCTCGGCCCCTGAACCGGCCCCATTCGCCACCCACAGATTTTGTGCTACACTAGAATCAACCTTGTACATTGAGAAAGGAGCGCAAGATGGACTTCACGAAACCCTTTACGTTTGCTTTTGATGACCCGGAGTGGATCACCAAAATCTTGATCACGTCGCTGATCGGACTCATCCCCATCGTGGGGCAGTTCTACCTGGTGGGGTGGATGTTGGAGATCGCCCGACAAGTCGCCAATGGAACGGAACCCCTGAGGCTCCCGGAGATTGACTTCGGCCTCTATCTAGGTGATGGATTCAAGGCCGCTGTGTTGGGGCTGGTCTACGGTCTTCCCATTTTCATCCTAATCGCCCCTGTCGTCATTGTGCCGATCCTGGGCGAGGCTATCAATATGGGAGAGGACGTTATGGTGACTCTCAGCATGATCACCTCGGTCTGCTGTAGTGGGGTGATCCTTATCTACAGTATCTTCCTGGGTCTGGCAATGCCGGCAGCGCAGGTTCACATGGTGATGAAGAACTCCCTGGGCGCGGGATTGCGCTTCAAAGAGGTCTTCAGCCTGGTGCGCGCCGCGCCGACAGCCTACCTGATGGTCCTGGTCGGCAACATTGTTGCGGGCCTGCTGGCCGGCATCGTAGGCGGGATCGCTTGCGGCATCGGTATCATCGTCACGATGACCTACTATCAGGCAGTGATAGGCCACTTCTCTGGACAGGCCTATCGCCAAGCCCAGCACGCTGTCACTCCGACATACTAATCTTTCCCACAGTTCCCGCCTCGCCTTCAAGGCGAGGCGGGAACTCCATAAAACAGACCGCGTTATGCTGATCGAACGCTCTGCCCCCGGCAAAGTCATCCTCTGCGGTGAGCACAGCGTCGTTTATGGGGAACCGGCGATTGCCGCGCCCGTCAGTACGCTGCGCGCGATCGCTACCATTGCCGCCACGGAAACGGCGCTTAAGCGCGGGCTGCGCCTCATCGCCGCTGATTTGGAAGAGAGCCTCTATCTAGGGGAAGCACCAGCGACGCATCCGCTGGCGGCGATTGTCCGGCAGGTACTCAATCACCTGGGCGGGCCGCCAGCGCCCAACGCCATCCTCACCGTCCGCTCGGCGCTCCCCATCGCTGGCGGATTGGGTAGCGGGGCGGCGATTTCAGTCGCAGCAGCGCGCGCGTTAGCCGCCTATCTAGGCCACGAACTATCCCCTGAAACCGTAAGCGCGCTCGCCTACGAGGTGGAAAGGCTCCACCACGGGACGCCCAGCGGCATTGACAACACCGTCATCGCTCACGAGCGCCCGGTCTATTTCGTCAAGGGAAGCGCGCCAGAACTCTTCACCATCGCTGCGCCATTCACGCTTTTGATCGCCAATAGCGGCATCGCGGCATCCACGCGCGAGGCAGTCGCCGGGGTGCGGAGGCGCTACGAGGCTGCTCCCACAGAGTACGTCGCGCGTTTCGCGCGCATGGGTGCGCTCGCCCAAGCCGCGCGCGAGGCCCTCACACAGGGGCAATGGGCCACACTCGGCCCGCTGCTTGATGAGAACCACGCGCTGCTCCAGGCTATCGGCGTGTCGTTGCCGGCGTTGGATCGGTTGGTTGAGGCGGCGCGGCAGGCCGGGGCGCTGGGCGCAAAACTCACCGGGGCCGGGGGGGGCGGCAATGTCATCGCGCTGGTCACGCCGGAGACCGCCGGGGAGGTTTGCCTCGCGCTGGAGAAGGCCGGCGCGCATCAGGTCTGGCAGACCACTGTGGGATGAAGTCGAAAACTGGAGGAGGAAGATGACCGCAATTCAGGTATTCACCACGACCGCTAGCGAGGAGAGCGCGGCGCAGATTGCCGAGGCTCTGGTCGCGGCGCGGCTGGCGGCCTGCGTTCAGATACTCGGCCCTATCACCAGCACCTATCGCTGGCAAGGGGCGGTGGAGACGGCCCGCGAATGGCTCTGTCTCATCAAAACTGAGCAGAGGCGCTACGCGGAAGTTGAAGCCGCCATCCTGGCGCTGCATCCCTACGACGTGCCCGAAATTCTGGCTGTGCCCGTCACAGCAGGCCATGCCCCCTATCTCGCCTGGCTCAACGCCGCTGTCACGGAGGAAGACTGATGCCCCTGATCTTTGTCAAACTTGGCGGATCGCTCATCACCGATAAGCGCCAGCGCGCCACCGCCCGCCCACGATTGCTCAAGCGGCTGGCCCGCGAACTCCAGGCCGCCCGCGAGGCGCTGCCCGACCTGCAAATCTTGCTCGGGCACGGCTCCGGCTCCTTCGGGCATTGGGAGGCGAGCCGCTACCAGACTCGCGCCGGCGTCGAGACTGCCGCGCAATGGCAGGGCTTCGCCGAGGTCAGCGCCGCTGCGTTGCGCCTCAATCGCCTTGTTGTTGATGCCTTCATCAACGCAGGCGTTCCCGTCCTCAGCCTGCAACCTGCCGCCTCGGTGCTCGCCGAGGGCGGACGCATCGTGACGCTGGCCCACAAGCCCATCCAGCGCGCGCTGGATGCGGAACTCATCCCCACCATCTTCGGCGATGTTGCCTTCGACCGCGAGCTGGGTGGGACAATCCTCTCCACCGAGGACCTCTTCGTCCACCTCGCGCCGCTGCTCCAGCCGCAGCGCATTCTGCTATTGGGCAACGCCCCCGGCGTCCTCGATGACCAGCGGCAGGTGATCCCCTGCATCACGCCCGGCAGCTATCCGCAGTTTGAGCCTTTCCTGCGCGGCTCCGGCTACGTTGATGTCACCGGCGGGATGGCCGACAAGGTGGAGCGAATGGTCACGCTGGTCAATCAGCTTCCTGGCCTGCGGATCTGGATCCTCAGCGGGCACGAACCGGATGCGCTCTCCCGCGCGCTGCTCGACCCCGATGGCATCTCCGGCACCTGCATCACCGCAGACTGAGCAACACGGCTAGCCGCGAGGTGGATTTCTTGATACAATAGACATCGTAGATGGGAGTCCTATCTATGAGGTGTGTTTTTTGCGCGAAGGAGAGAGTAAAACTATATGGAATACGGCTTCCAGCCCATGCTGCTCACTGGAGCAGCAACTGCTAAATTTCCCACAACCCGCTACCAGGGCAGCAAGGCCAAGCTGGTGGAGTGGATTTGGGAGCAGGTTCAGGATCTCTCCTTCCACACCTGCCTGGATGCGTTTGGCGGGACTGGGGTGGTAGCCTATCGCTTTAAGCAAGCCGGTAAGCAGGTAACGTATAACGACATCTTGCGCTTCAATTACCAGATTGGCCTGGCGCTGATTGAAAATGTGCGCACGCGACTCATGCCACAAGATGTGGATGAGATTTTGCGCCCAAAGTCAGGCATGGATTACCCTGATTTCATCCAACGGACTTTTCACGATATTTATTTCACCGCTGAAGAAAACGCCTGGCTTGACATAGTTGTCACCAATATCCGCGCGCTTGATGATCCCTATAAGCGTGCGCTGGCCTATTTTGCGTTATTCCAGGCCGCGATTGTGAAACGCCCTTACAACCTATTTCATCGAAAAAATCTCTATATTCGCCTCGCCGAAGTCGAGCGCTCTTTCGGCAACAAAGCCTCGTGGGATCGTCCGTTTGAATCGTGGTTCTGTGAATTCGTCGAAGAAATCAACCAGGCGGTTTTCGATAATGGGGAACCCAATCGCGCCCTGAATGCCGATGCGTTGACCCTCTCCAATGAATACGATTTAGTCTACATTGACCCGCCCTACCTTTCTCAACGCGGCGTCGGCGTGGATTATCGGGATTTCTACCATTTTTTGGAAGGGCTAACCATGTACAACACCTGGGAGCAGCATCTTGATTTGCGCTCCAAGCACAAGCGGCTCA
>DAOTXC010000086.1:0-5041 GCA_034435555.1 Anaerolineae bacterium | reverse complement strand
GATTGAAGTAGGTCCCCTGGGCTTTGATGCGATCGCCGTACTGGACAGGTTCGGTGACGCCCGCAGGAAATTCAGCCCGGTTAAGCTGGCCGCAATGCGGACACTGCTTGATTTCCGCCTGATGCTCGGTCACTTCAACCTTAACGGGCGGCACATCGAACACCTGACGCTTTTCGTAGCCTTGGACCTCGGTCTCGGCTAACGTTGCGTGGCAGGTTGCGCACTCTTTCACCTCATGCTTCTCGATGTGGTCTGGTTCTGGGCTCGCTTCCAGCGTATGCCCCTTGTGTCCTGGCTGCCCGCCGCTCTTCTTTCCGCTACGCTTTCGGAGGCTGCGAGGGGCAGGCTTCTTCAGCCCATCACTAGAGGGTGGTTTGCTGCTGTTGCGGCTGTTCTTGGCCTTCTGTTCTTCCAACGCCGCTACCCGCTCACCAAGTTGCCCAATCGTTCGCTCGAACAGGGCGATTACAGCTTCTACTCCCTGTTCGTAGGCTTCTAGGATTTCCTCTCGGGTTGGCATCACGTAGCGTGTCATTGCGCTATTCTCGCTGGTTTGTACGATTTGGCAAGTCGACTATGGCTGAGTAGTTACCTATATTATACGAATTACGTTACGTTTTGTATAGGCTGGAGTCACGGACTTCGTACAGCGTGTTTGCGAACTGTACGTGCATGCCATCCGGCCAGATGCCCTCCTCCAAAGAGGCGTTGAAGTCGCTCCAAGAAAAGATTGCGCCAGTCCGATACAGATTGTCCGGACAGGATAACACCGTCACGCTCCGAGCCACACGGGTTTCTTTGCGTTGTTGTCGCTGGCGTTGGCGAAACGCCCGGACGCGACACGTCCCGGAGCAGTAATATCGTCGCCGCCCTCGCCGTCCTTGTTGGGAGGGGAGGGGCGCGCCACAAACTACACAGAAGTCTTCGCTCGTCTGTATCATCAAGTTAAGTCCTATTTTTACGACGCTTCTCTAGCCAGCTCGGCCAGATGAAGCGAAACATCAGCTGGCCCACGCGTTTCTTGCCATGTAAGCGTAGGTGACAGCGTTGACATAACGCTACCAAGTTCTCCGGGACATTGTTTCCCGGATCGCCATCAATGTGATGGACCGTGAGACAGTAACCGTGCGCTGGATCATGGGCGACCGCGCATTCCTCGCAACGCCAGCCCGCTGCCGTCTTGATCTCCCGCGCAATCTCAGGCCAGTTTTCGGGGTAGAGTTTACGGCGTGGATACATGGGCATCTTCTCTTAACCCTCCTCGCGTAACTGCTGCGCAGACTCACGGGGCGCTTCTGGGACGATAAAGTGGACGGTCAGCTCTTCGTTCTCACCCACTCGACGCAATGTGCGTTCGATGACCGGATAGAGGCGCTTTTCCAACCAGGCGACTGCATATTGATTCCGGACGCGCACGACCAAGGCGTGGGGATTGCTGTTAGTGCCCAAGCAGACCGAGTCGCGCAGCCAGGTGTCAAAGGTGGCGCGGGTCATTTGTAATTCCAAATCCCTCAGCGTGCGTTTCCACAACAAGCTCTCTGGTGTGGCGGGGGTTGCGGGCTGGCGCACGGGGTCTGGGAGAGCGATCTCCGGCTCTGCTGCTCGAGGCTCGGCGTGGATCAGCCGCCATTGCAGCAGCCGCGCGCGCGTATCCCGGTCATAGATGTGCTCGCGTTCCAGATCGGCCACATGGGCCGCAACCAGACATTGTGCTGTTGGCAAGTCATGCTTGGCAAGCAGCTCCGTGGCTCGCTGGCGGGCCAAGTGGGGATAAAGTCCGTGAGAGCGCAATAGCGCGGTCAATTCTGCGAGGTCAGATGGCACTTCGGTTCCAGGGGGGTGGCACTCTGGTTCCTCCTGCGCTATCCCCCCCGTACCCCCCCTGGGGAGAGAATGATGAGAGATAGGTAAGCTAGGTCCTTCCAGATCTCCGGAAGATTTTAGCTTACTTACTTGGGGTGGCACTCCAGTTCCAGGTGGCACTCCAGTTCCAGGTGGCACTCCAGTTCCAGGGTGGTACTCCAGTTCCAGGTGGCACTCTGGTTCCTCCCGGTTGACTGCCGTTACTTCCGCTGTGTGGATTGCGCGCAACCACCGGGTGTTCTCAAGGTAGTGGATCTCTAACAGGCCCGCTGCTGCTAGTTCTGGCAACAATTGACGCACGTAACGCCCGCTCAATTGTAACGCGGCGGCCAGCTCGGCATTGGTGGGGGCGCATTGCCCATGCTCCCAGGAGTACATGGCGATGACATGCCACAGGCTGAAGGCGGCCGGGCTGATCTCCCCGGCGGCCAGGGCCTGGAGCGGCTCGACACGGTTGCCGCCGCGGTAAAAGCCGCGTGGGGGCGGTCTTAAGTTGCTCGACATGACGCCCACCTCCTCGCTTGAGAGTTGAAGGCGGTAGCCCACCCAGACGCGGGGGCGCGGAGGGGACACCAGTCCCTAAAGACTAAGTCCGCGCGTGGCGTGTCGGTGGCTAACCCGTGTTGCGCAGTTGCCGGAGGGGACGGTGGTCCCAAGAAATTAATCCGGCAGGGGTGCGCCGTTGCGGATCGGTGGTGGCCCAGAGGGCTACCGGCTTCACCGGAGGGAGGCGACTGGCGGTGGCCTCCCTCCGGTGAGGACAGTAACCATAAAGATGTCCAATGTAGGTGCTTGTCAAAGCTCATGCTACTGCGCTGCTCCCAAGTGTTCCTGATCGGAGATATTGGTATCACCGGGTTATTCCGCTGCTGTGATTGGCGTGAGTGCGCAGACCCGCTGGCGCGCCGCACTCTGGGTAGCACGCCAGCGGAGGGGCGTGTGGCCCGGCCCAGATCCGTTGCCGGTGTTGATTGATTCAGTGCCGCTGGCATACCTCGGCCCTTTACGCCGCCAGGTGGCAAGCCGCTTGAATTTCTGGCGAGGCCGTCGGACGAGCGGGAATATCTCCCTCCGGCAGTCCCATCCAGTTCCGACAGCCGTAACGCTCATCGGCGGTGAGGACAAAAGGTTCCCACAGCTCTGCGATGCCGAGCTGGAGAATGATGCGAGTTACTACTTCTAGCCGTAATCGCAGATAGGCAACGAGGGCCGGTGGAATTGCGAGGCCTGTGGCGATCAAATGGTGATGGAGGCACTTAAATAACACCTCTACCCGCGTTTGGCCGGTGCTATGCAATAGTGCCGCCACGATCCAGGCCACCACATCGTCAACTTCCTCCGCATCACTGGATACCAGACCTAAATCGACGATGGTGAAAGCCACGATTCCTCGCGCTAGATCATTGATAGTGATGGTGGTCAGCGGATGTACGTACTGCTGGAGCATGCTTCCGTACTCTAGCCAACGCCCCAATTCCACCCCTGTGGCTATCAACATTCGCTCATCTACGGGATTGACCTGCATGGGTCAGCCTCCTTCGTTTTGAGGTTCAAGGTGTGTGCGTCCGCGTCCCTGTTGGATCAACTCCTCCCGCCACGCATTGTGGCGCTGTGTTCCCAATTCTGCCATGCGTTGCATATAGCGCTGTAGGCTTGCGACTTGGATCAAGATATCGCGCCCTCCAGGGCGGCAGGCTTGCACCAGTCCTAGATGTACCAGGCGTCGTATATGCACACGTGAGTAGCCGCTAATTTCAGCTGCGCGTTTTGTGCCGACCCAATTTTCATTGGTAGGGGGCGTTGATTCTTGCATCAGTTACTCTCCTAGGAGCAGCTGCTGCGAGAGCTGCTCAAGTAAGGCCTCGGCTTCGTTATCCTCGGTTGTGAGGCCATCCTTTTGCGGAACCGAGGTGTGCGTATGTAATTGGCGTTGATCGAGTTCCGCGGCCAGGGCGCGGCGAATCTCAGGGATCCAGTCATTTACCTCCAGGGCTATGGAGGGCGTGCTCGCGTCGGCTGAGGATGCTTCCAGGCCGCGACGGAGCATTGCCTTGAGGGCTTGCGATTTAGCCCCGTAGGGTAGGTCCGCCAGTGTCTGTAGCCAGCGGATCAGATCGTCGTCGCGTTCTGGATAGAGCCGCAGTAGGACCTTCTTGGTGGGTTTCGGTGACTTTTTGGGCATCTTATATCGCCTTGCTATCACTTGCTATCTTGTGCTATCACCTGCTAACACTACAGCGCCACTGCTTTGAAACCGCCGAAGCCGGGGTCGAGTCCGATGGCAAGCGTGGCATCGGAGGAAAGGCGGCGGGCGTAGCGGGCCAGGCCCGTCGCGTTGGCGGTGACAGGTTCCGGTAGCACGACCCCGTAAGGGTACTGGGCGAGCAGTTCGCTCTGGAGCGCTGCGGCCCCACCACCGGTGAAGAGTAAATGCCCAAACTGGCGACCATTGCCCCAGCGCGACTCGAGGAAGGCGATGACGGCTCCGGCCACGGCGGCGCGAGCCTGGGTTACGAGCGGTGTCAGCTCTACGATCTGCCCGGCGGTGTGGAGTTGTGGCTCGCGTTCGTGGAGCAGGGCATCGGCTTGATGGAGCGAGAGGGGCACTCCATATTGCTGGCGGATACTCTGCACGATGAGTTCGGCGGCGCGGCGCATCCCGGCAGTGTCGCCGCCGGTGAAGCGGGCGACGACCTGCCCCCCCCCTGGACGGCGAAGAGGTCGAGGGTGTTGAAGCCCAAGTCGCAGACGCCGACCTGCGCCTTGAGATCGGTGGTGCTGCGGATCCACTGCCCGGAATCCGCGAGGCCCCAGGCGAAGTACGCCCCGGCGGGCTGGGCCAGCGCCTGCACCTGAGTGAGCTCTAACTGTGTGGCGATCTCATCGACGCTGAAGGTGTGGCTGCCGACCAGCCAGCGGCGCAGCTCGCGGAGGGTACTCTTGGCGAGAGCGGTGTCGGCCATGACCTCGACGGGCAGCCCAATCACCAGGGCGGCGGTGTGCTGACCAGGACCGAGCAGCAGGCCCAGCGCGGTGTAGGTGAGCGCGCGGAGTTCCGGCCCATCGGCAAGCCGCAGGAAGTCCATGCGCTCTACCGTACGGGTGTAGTTCTCGACCCCCGCGCCGACGAGATAGGGTGCGGCGCTATCCCAATGGACCTGGTGCGGGAGGGTGGGGC
>DAOTXC010000085.1:0-4989 GCA_034435555.1 Anaerolineae bacterium | reverse complement strand
GCTATTTTCTAGGGAGACACCGGTGCTGGCGCACACCATCCAGCACAAAAATTCTTGTCAGCAGATTGAGCGGATTTAGCAGATTTTTGTTTGGCTATTCGCCATTCACCATTCGCAGATTCGCTATTTTTGAAGGAGCTTATCATGACCATCCAGGCAATCATTCTCGATCTCGATGGCGTCATCACCGACACCGCCGAGTATCACTACCGCGCGTGGAAGCGCCTGGCCGACGAGGAGGGGGTGCCCTTCGACCGCGAGGCTAACGAGGCGCTGCGCGGCATCTCGCGGCGGCGCTCGCTGGAGATCCTCATGGGCGAGCACATCACCCGCTACAACGAGGAGCAGATCCAGGCGCTCATGGCTCGCAAGAACGGCTACTACCAGGAGATGTTGGAGCAGATCACGCCCGCCGATTTTCTACCCGGCGCGTGGGAGCTGCTCCAGGCGATCAAGGCACGTGGCCTCAAGGTCGCCATCGGCTCGGCGAGCCGCAACACGATGCGGGTGCTCACGCGCCTGGGCATCGCCGACTTCTTCGATGGCATCTCCGACGGCCATAGTGTCGTGCGCGCCAAGCCCGCGCCCGATGTCTTCATCTACGCGGCGGGGCGGGTGGGTGTGCCCGTGGCGCAGTGCGTCGTCATTGAGGACGCTGAATCGGGCGTGCAGGGCGCGCTGGCGGGCGGCATGGTCGCCGTGGGCATCGGCCCGGAGGAGCGGGTGGGCGTGGCGCACTTCCGCTACGATACGACGGCGGATATCAATCTGGATGAGATTTTAGGTTAGGAGGCATGATGGAGCTACAGAACAACCTTCACACCGAAGACGGCTGGCAGATCATTGAGCGGGCCTTCGATCCGGAGCAATTGGTGACGACCGGCAGCAATTTTATGCTGGGGAACGGCTATCTGGGCTATCGCGGCACCTTCGCGGAGTGGGAGGCCGAGCAGTACGTCGCCTGTATCGTGACCGATACCTGGGATACCGCCGCCGATAGCACCTGGCGCGAGCTCTGCAACGTCCCCAACGGGCTGTTCACGCGCGCTTTGGTGGCGGGTGAGCCGCTCTCCGCTTTCACCGGCGAGACCCGCGACTACGAGCGCCGCCTCGATCTGCGCACCGGGCTGTCCACCCGCTGCGCCACGTGGTCGGGGGCCGCCGGCAAATCCATCACCCTCAAGGTGGAGAAGTTCGCCAGCTACGATGAGGTGCAGCTGGTGGTGATGCGCTATCACCTGGAGGCGCACGCCGACACGGAGCTGATCTTGCTCACCGGCATTGACGGGCAGGTGTGGAGCCTCAATGGCGAGCACTTCCGCGTCTACGAGCCGGCGGTCGAGGGGGCCTTGTTGCGGCTCTCCACCCGCACCGTCGAGTTCGACACGCAGATCGAAGTGGTGGAAGGGTTGCGTCTCACCGGCAAGGCCCCGGTTCGCACAACGATCCGCCAGGAGGAGCGGCGCATCCTGCGTGAGCTGCGCTTCCGTATGCGGGCCGGCGACGCGATCACGTTGGAGAAGGTGGTCGCCATCACGCACAGCAACCAGTGCGATGCGCCGCGCGCGGAGGCGCTCGCTTTGGTGACGCGCGGCGTGGCGGCGGGATTCGAGGCGCTGTACGCGGCGCATCGCGCCCATTGGGATGCGATCTGGGCGGTGAGCGACATCGAAATCGGCGGCAACCTGGAGGCGCAGGTGTTGGCGCGCTTCAACCTCTACCACAACATCATCGCCACCCCCACGCACGATAAACTCCCCATCGGCGCGCGCGGACTTTCGTGTCAGGTCTACCAGGGCGCGGCCTTCTGGGATCAGGAGATTTTCAACCTGCCGATGTTCCTCTACACCCAGCCGGAGGTGGCGCGTCAGATTCTCGAATATCGCCACGTGACGCTGCCCGGCGCGCGCAAGAAGGCGCGCGATCTGGGCTACTACGGTGCTTTCTACGCCTGGACGAGCGGCAAGACCGGCGAGGAGCTCTTCCCCGACTACTTCTTCACCGACGTGCTCACCGGGCGGCCCATCCACAACCACTTCAACAGCTGGCAGATCCACATCTCGCCCGACATCGTCTACGCCGTGTGGCAGTATTACGAGGCCACCGGCGATTGGGACTTCATCGTGCAGGCGGGCGCGGAGATCGCCTTCGAGGTGGCGCAGTTCCTCGTCTCACACGTTTACTTCAAGAAGGATAAGAACCGCTACGAGTTCATCCGCTTGCTGGGGCCGGATGAGTACCACGAGAACGTGGATAACAACGCCTACACCAACTACATGGCCCACTACGCCCTCGAACGCGCGCTGCTGATCTTCGAGCGGCTGGCGGAGGAGAACCCGGCGGCGCTGGAGGTGCTGTTGGCGCGCCTGGGCCTGGATGCGAGCGTCACTGCCGCCTGGCAGGACATCGTCGAGCTGCTCTATCTGCCCCAACCCGACCCGGAGACCGGCGTGATCGAGCAGTGCGATGGCTTCTTCAAGCTGGAGGATGTCACCCCGGCAGAGCTGCGCAAGCGGTTGATCCACCCGGAGGAGTATTGGGGCTGGCCCAACGGCATCGCGGTGGAGGCGCAGGTGCTCAAACAGGCGGACGTGTTGCAGCTGTTGGCCCAAATTCCGCGCTGGCCGGTCGAAATCCTCCGCGCCAACTACGACTACTACGAGCCGCGCACCGAGCACGGCTCCTCACTCAGCCCCTCGGTTCACGCGCTCATCGCAACGAAGGCGGGATTGTATGACGAGGCCTATCGCTATTTCATGGAAGCGGCGACCATTGACCTCTACAACATGAGCAAGAAGGTGATGAGCGGCGGCTCCTTCCTGGGCGGGATTCACACGGCGGCGGCGGGCGGCGTCTGGATTATGATCGTGCAGGGCATGGCAGGCTTCGCGGTGACGGAGACGGGGGTGCGCTTTGCACCGGCGCTCCCGGCGCAGTGGGAGGCGCTGCGCTTCTCCGTGCGCGTGCGCGGCCACGCGCTGGCCGTCGAAATCACCGCCGAGGCGCTTACCGTCCGCGCAGGGGAGGAGAATCCCGGCGCGCTGCCCGTCACCGTGGGCGAGGAGACCGTCGCGGTGGCGGCGGGGGAGACGGCGACTTTTAGGTCTGACGGAGGGGTAAAATGATTCGCGCTGAGGGATTGACTAGACGTTTTGGCCCGCTGTTGGCGGTGGATGATCTGACCCTGTACGTGCGGCAGGGGGAAGTCTTTGGCTTCCTCGGCCCCAATGGCGCGGGCAAGACGACGACGATGCGGATGCTGGCCACGCTCATCGCGCCAACGGCGGGCGCGGCGTGGATCAACGGCCATCGGGTGGGCGAGGACGACGAGGCCGTGCGCGCCAGTATCGGCCTGCTCACCGAGACGCCCGGCCTCTATCCCCGCCTGAGCGCCGAGGACAACCTGGGCTTCTTCGCCAACCTCCACGAGGTGGCCGATGTACCCGGCCAGTTGCGGAAATATCTCTCGCTGCTGGGGCTGTGGGAGCGGCGGGCGGATCCGGTGGGCGGTTTCTCCAAGGGGATGCAGCAGAAGCTGGCCATTGCCCGCGCGCTGCTCCACGAGCCGCCGGTGCTCTTCCTCGACGAGCCGACCTCGGCGCTGGACCCGGAGGCGGCGCGGGTGGTGCGGGAATTCATCGAGACGCTCAAGGGGGAGGGGCGGACGATCTTCATCTGCACCCACAACCTCGATGAGGCGGATCGGCTCTGTGACCGTGTGGGCGTGATCAAGCAGCGGCTCATCCGCGTGGACGCGCCGGAGGCGCTGCGCCAGGGCCTCTACGGGCGCTCGGTGCGGGTGCAGCTGCGGGAGACCTCGCCGGCGCTGGTCGCCGTGGCGCGTAGCCTGCCCTTCGTCACCGAGGTCGTCGAGACGGCGGAGGGATTGTGCGTGGCGCTGGACGATCCCGAAACGCACAACCCCGCACTCGTCGGGGCGCTGGTCGCGGCGGGCGCGGCGATCCAGTTTGTGGAGCGGGAAGCGCACTCGTTGGAGCAGGTCTACTTCGACCTGCTGCGGGAATCGGAGGAGGCGGCATGAACAGGAAGCGTTTGCACGCAGTCGTGGCGAAAGAGTGGCTGGATATGCGCAAGAACAAGATGGTGCTCATTATGATGGCGCTGTTGCCGCTGCTGATGGTGGGTATGATTTTGGGGACGGTCTACTTCATGGCGCGCCTGCCGGAGGCGGACTTCGATCCGCAGACGGATAGCAGCGGGATGGCTCTGCCGCCGGAACTGGCAGCGTTAGGCCCTAAGGATGGGGTCATAGTGCTGATCAACGACCAGTACATGTTCTACCTGTTGTTAATTCCGCTGGCGTTGCCGGTCTACATGGCGGCGTACAGCATCATCGGTGAAAAGGAGACGCGCAGCCTGGAGCCGCTGCTGGCGACACCGGTGAGCACGACGGAGATGCTGCTCGGCAAGACCATCGCTGCGTCGGCCCCGGCGGTGGTGTTGACCTGGCTCAGCTTCTTGCTGACCGCCGCCGGCCTCTATTTCATCGCCAGCCCGGTGGTGCTGGCCTACTGGGTGCGCCCGGTATGGTCGCTCAGCATAGCCTTCCACACGCCCTTCCTGGCAGTGCTCTCCACGGCCTGCGGCGTCATCGCCTCTTCGCGGCTCAATGATCCGCGCGCGGCGCAGCAGGTGACGGCGCTCTTCGTCGTGCCGCTCATCACACTGAGCATGGTGGTGCTGATGGGGAAGGTCTACCTCGATATGCGGCTGATGGGCTGGGCCACCCTGGTGATCGCAGCCGTAACCGTGGGTGTCCTCTGGTTGGCGGTACGGCTCTTCCAGCGGGAGACTATCCTCACGCGGTGGCGGTAGATGTTAGAGTCGTTCCCTTACTAATCGGGGTCAGGACGCGGATTTTCGCAGATTCACGCAGATAATTCTTAAAAATCAGCGTGAATCAGCGTCCAATACCTGCTCAAGGCTAATTCGTGGAATTCGTGGCAAACAAAGAAACCTCAAATTGAC
>DAOTXC010000084.1:0-11479 GCA_034435555.1 Anaerolineae bacterium | reverse complement strand
TCTCCCTCGTGCCACTGCTTCCCAACGATTTCTGGTGGCATCTCAAGATCGGCGAGGTCATCTTCGAGCAGCGGGCGATCCCGCAGACCAATATGTTCGGCTGGACGTTGCCTGCCGCCGCGCCCTTCACCTATGGCGCGTGGCTGGCGGAGCTGCTCTTTTACCTGCTCTATCGTGTCGGCGATGTCGCCCTCATCAGCTTCACCCGGACCGTGCTCGCCGTCGTCACTTTCGGGATGATCGGCGTCGAAGCGCAGCGGCAGGCGCGCTCGTGGCGCTTGGCCGCGCTGCCCCTGGCTTTCCTGGCGCTGATGGCGCTCAACAACCTCACCGTGCGCCCGCAAATCTGGTCGTGGGTACCCTTTGCGCTCTTCTACGTGCTGCTCACCCGTTTTGTAGAGGGGCAACTCGACCGGCGCTGGCTCTTGCTGCTGCCGCTGGTGCAGATCTTCTGGGTAAACGTCCACGGCGCGTTTGTGCTTGGCCCGATCATGGTGGCGATGTTCCTCGCGGGCGAGGGGCTGCGGACATTGTTGCGCGATCCGGCAGCCTTGCCGTGGCGCGAGGTCGGCTGGTTGGGCGCGATTCTGGCGCTCTGCCTCGTCACCACGGCGCTCAACCCGCAGTTCGGCGGCATCTATGGCTACGTTTTTAACCTGATGACCGATCCGCCAAGCCAGGGCTTGATCATGGAATGGCAATCGCCCACGCCAAGCGGCATCGCCAACACCATGTTCTTCGTCAGCCTCATCGTCCTGCTGGGGGCACTGGCCTACGCGCGCTACCGCCCCACGCCCACCGAGGCGCTGGTCGGCGTGGGCTTCCTGTGGCTGGCGCTGAACGGGCAGCGGTACGTCGTCTGGTATGGCATGGTGACGATGCCCTTGTTGGGCAAGGCATTGGCCGAGCTGCTCCCCCGGCGCTTCCTGCACGCGCCCGCCGCTAGAAATTCGCTCAACCTGGTGCTGGCCTTGCTTCTCTTTGTGCCGGTGCTGCTGGTGCAGCCCTGGTTCGTCGCTCAGTCGCCGCTGCCGGAGAGCTATTGGGCGCTGGTGCTGACGGATTTCTCGGCAGGGCCGTTGCTCTCACTCGAGACGCCCGTCGCGGCGGCGGAATATCTGCGCGAGCATCCGGGCGGATGCCTTTTCAACGAGATGGGCTATGGCAGCTATCTCATCTGGGCGTTGCCGGAGCAGGGCGTCTTTGTGGATCCGAGGGTGGAGCTATATCCCTACGAGCAATGGCTGGATTACATCCGCATCACCAGCGGGGTGCGCTACAACGCGCTGCTGGACGACTACGGTGCGGATCGCATTTTGTTGAGCCGCGCGCGGCAGGCGGAGCTGGCCGACTTGTTGGCTGAGGACCCGCTGTGGCGGTTGGAGTATGAGGACGACTACACCCAGATTTGGGAGCGGGTTGCCGGGCCGTGAGTTCGCCGGTTCACTGCGCGCGGGTGAAGATCACCGCGCTATCGTCGAGATAGACCTGCCGCCATGCGGGGGCGTTTCGCGCTGCGTGGATCAGCCCCGGCGTCTCTTGCGGGGCGAGCAGCAACGTCTGGATGCCATACTGCTCCAACCGTCTCTCCCAGCCAGACGCGCCCGCCGCGATGGTGAGGTAGTCGCGCCACACTTCCACGGGGAAGAGCTCGATGCGCCCATCCACAAAAGTGGGGTACTCCGGCGCAGCCCAGATCAGGTAGCTGCCGAACGACATCGCGTGGAAGAGCGGGCCGGGCGGCTGCGCTTCGAGCAGATAGGCGGTGGCCGCGACCGGCGTTTCGGCGGAGATGAGACCCGCCTTGGCCGGGGGGAGGGGCAGGGCCTCCTTGAACCAGGGCAGCGAGAGCGCCGCGCCGAGCAGGAGCAGTCCGGCCAGCGCCCCGTTGAGGATGACCTCGCGCTTGGGCGGCGTGGCGGGCCGGAACGGCGGCTCCGAGCGGGGCAGCAGGGCGCGGGCCTCGCGGGCCAGTCCGGGTAGATGGTTAGCCAGTACCGGGGCCATCATGATGCCGAACCAGATGATGCCACGGGAGGTCTTCAGCCCCAGCCCGCCAAAGACGAGGAAGGTACAGAGCTCCGTAAGCGTCGGGCGCCGGGGCGAGAGCGCCAGCAGCGCGGCGCTGAGCAGCAGGCCGCCGATGAAGAGCTGGCCGTTGAGCGTGTCCAGGGTGGAGGGCGCCCACTCCGGCACAAGGTTCTGGATGATGGGATGGGCCGACATGCCGGTGACGTAGTTCACGATGCCCCAGCCGCGCGGGTTGATCAGGCAGGCCAGCAGCGAGGCCCCCAGCGTGAGGGCGGGAGGGCGCAATCTCCCCCAGGCGCGTTCGCCTTGGCTGGTGAGCAGCATCCAGCTCTCTTCCGCGAGCCATAGCCCCAGCAGCAGTAGTCCAAAGGGGAAGGTGCCGTGGCTGTTGACCCAGAGCGCCATCCCCAAGGGGAAGACGAGCAGCCACTCGCGGCGCGCCGTCTGGCGGTACTCGTGGATCGCCAGCAGGAAGAGCGCAGCGATGGCAAAGGTCACGGCTTGCGGGCGCACGTTCCAATCGTTAAGGCCCAGCGCGGCAGCGAAGAGCGTGGCGAAGGCCCCGGCGCGCCAGCTCCCGGAGAGGCGCTGTCCTAGCCAGAGCAGCAGGCCGTAGGCGGTGGTGATCACCAGACTGTGGACGAAGATGACCAGCGCCGCGCCTCCCGTCCGGTAGAGCAGGTAGAGCGCCGTCTCGATGAGCCAGAACATCTGGTAAGAGGGGTAGGGCGTCCCGGCGGCGGTGTAGGAGAAGGTATCCACCAGGGGGATCCGCCCGGTAGCGAGGATTTCTCGCCCCACGGCCATGTGCCACCAGAAATCGTGGGGGCGGATGGGGTGGGTGTTGACGAAGACGAAGATGCCCACCAACACGGTGAGCGCCCAGAGGTGCTCGATGGAGAGCGGCGGTAAGCGTCTTTTACGTTTGGATTCTTGTGATTGGCTCACTAGACTGGTTCCTGAACAACCTTGAGCAGGTATTGGGCGCAGATTCACGCAGACTTTCGCTGATTTTAAGATTTATCTGAGAAAATCTGCGTCCTAACCCTGATTGGTATTAGGGAATGACACTGTTTTTCGTTAGCGTAAGTTTATGGTATAACGTATGCGTTCTTATTATACTGGAGATTTGACTTTTTGTGACATTAGAACGGCTAAATTCGTCTCTGAACCGTCGGCGCTTGCGCTACGCCTGGCTGGCTGGCGGGCTTCTGTGGGGGGCGTGGCTGCTGAGCCTCTTCCTGGGGCCAGGCTATCTCGATCTGGCGGGGCAGCCCGTCGGCGCCGATTATCTGCAATTCTACGCGGCGGGTCGCACGTTGCTCTTGGGCGATGGGGGGCGCCTCTATGACATCGCCTATCAGAGCCAGGTGCAGCAAGCGATCATCGGCGATGGGCTGACGGCCTATCATGCCTTCATCACGCCGCCCTTTCTGGCGTGGCTCTTCGTCCCCTTTGCGCTCCTGTCCTATGGCCTCAGCTTCGCCCTGTGGAGCCTGTTGGGCGGCGTCGCGCTCTGGCTGAGCCTGCGCTGGCTGAGCCAGACACAATCCGATGTCTATTTTCGTTGGGCGTGGACCTGGCTGCCGGTCTTCACGGCGGTCAGTTATGGGCAGAACAGCCTGCTCAGCCTGCTCCTGCTCACCGCGACCTATCGCCTGTGGCGGGACGAGCGCCCCTGGCTGGCGGGTTTGGTTTGTAGCGGGTTGGTATACAAGCCCCAATTGACCCTGGGGATAGGGTTATTATGGTTGTTGGGGTGGCGTAAGAATTGGCGCGCTTTGTTAGGATTTGGTATGGGGAGCCTGACGCTCGCTGCGCTCAGTTTTGCCTTTTTGCCTGAGGCCAGCTGGGCCTACGTAGCCTTCGCGCGGAATGTCATGCCCACCTTGCCCTCCTGGGCGCAGTTCCCGCTGTGGCATCTGCACACGGTGCGCGGCTTTTGGCAGCTCCTGCTGCCTACGCAGCCGGCATGGGCGGATGTGCTTTCTGTTGTGGTGGGCGCGGTTGGCGTCGTCGGTTTCTTGCATTTTTGGCGGCGGGAGCGCCAAAATTGTCCATTACTCTTCGCCGGAGCGGTCGGTTTGACCTTTTGGGTGACGCCGCACGCCATGATTTATGACTGGGTGTTGTTGTTGATTCCTGCTGTGCTACTCTGGGAGGCGTGCACGGCGCCGCGCGATTTCTTGCGCCCGCTCTACGCGCTGGTCTGGGTGGCCTGCTTCCTGGGTGATCCGTTGACCTATCTGCTCTGGCAACGCTGGCAGTGGGCCTTCCAATTCACCGTCCCAGTGCTCCTGTGGGGCATGGTCGAGACCGTGCGACGGTTGGAAAATGGTAAGCGATATGACAAATGTCACCCCTAAATAGTACTTTTTTCCTATTGCTAGAAATCGGTTAGATGCTATAATATAATCAGCGTTGGTTAAGGAGTCCGCCCTCCTAACACATGGTGTGTAATTGGCGTTGGTTACCCTCCTTTCGCAGAAACACGCTCCACCCCGGAGCGTGTTTCTGTTTGGGGGAACTGACAGGTGTTACTTGACCAACAGCCGCCCACAGCCGTCGCAGTAGGCTTCTTCTTCGTAGATGGCTTTGCGGCGGGTGGGGACGCGCACTTCGATGCCGCAGACGCCGCAGACATCGTCTCGCAGGCGCGCCACGACGGTCCCGCCCAGCCGCTTGCGCAGATAACGATACGAATCCAACACCGAGGCGGGGATGTTTCCCTCTTGCTTTGCGATCTGTTCTCGCAGCGCGACTTTGCGCGCCTCTAGCGTCTCCTGCTCGGTGCGGAGGGCCGAGGTGTTGGCTTCCCATCTCGCCTCCGCTTCCTGGTAGGCCTGTAACGCTGCGGCAGCGATCTCCTCAGCTTCCTCGCGCGCCAGCATGGTCTCCAGCAGCCGATCCTCAAGCTGCGCTTTGCGCTTCTTCAGCGAGGCAACCTTCGCCTCCAGGTCTTTCAGCTCCCGTGGATTCTTGATCTTGCCGCCGTAGAGCTGCGCCTGTTTTTGCTCGCGCTCGGTTTCGACCCGCTGAAGTTCGAACTCGGTATCCTTCTGGGTCTTGCGTTGGGCTTGCGCCGCTGCCTCTGCGCGTTCGTGAGCCTTTCGGGCGGCTAAAAGTTCGCTCTGATCTTGCAGCAGCCGCGCAATTTCTTTCAGGCGCGTATCCGCGCGTTGAATCTCCAGGTCGGCTTCCTGTACTTGTAACAGCGCCTCTGTCCAGGACATAGTTACCTCCGTGGTAAAAGCAAACACGGGGCCAGAGCGGCCCCGTGTCGGGTTACGTGGTGGCTTGTTCCCCGTTGGCCCGTTGGGCGAGCCAGCGGCGGGCGACCAGGAAAATCACCCCCAGTGCGATGAAGACCAGTGAGAAGACCTGCGCGGCGGCGAGCTGGCCCATCAGCCAGGCATCGGGGCGCAGCATCTCGGTGAAGAAGCGGATGATCGAGTAGCCTATCAGATAGCCCACTAGGATGTCGCCTTCGTGCAGGCGCTCCCGATGTTTGGCGCTCAGCCAGAAGAGCAGCACGAAGATGAGCAGCGCGCCGAGCGACTCGTAGATGAAGGTGGGGTGGAACAGGGTGTCAGGCGGGTATTCGCTAAGATTGGTGAAGGGCATAATGCGATGGTGTGCGGGAATTTGCACGCCCCACGGCAGAGTCGTGGGGGGGCCATAGAGCTCCTGGTTGATGTAGTTGCCCCAGCGCCCAAAGGCCTGTCCCAGCGCCAGCCCCGGCGCGCCGAAGTCCATCCACTGGAGCGGACGCAGCTTCTTGATGCGGGTGTAAATGAGCATCCCCAACATGCCGCCGATAATCGCGCCGAAGATGCCCAAGCCGCCTTCCCAGATGTAGAGAGCCTCGATGGGATTTTGCCTGTAATAGTCCCAACCGAGCAGGCCGCCCTCCGGGCTGGAAAAGACGTGGTAGGCGCGCGCGCCGATGACGCCGAAGATCACGGCGATCATGAGCGCATCCCAGATGTGATCGGGGTTCTCGCCGGCGTTTTCTGCCAGATGCGCGGCGGAGATGGCGGCCAGGATGATGCCGATGACGATCAGCAGACCGTACCAATGGATGCCAAATGGCCCAACACTGAAGATAATAGGATCAACGGGTGGAATCATAGGTTGTGTTACCTCCTGGAAATCTAGGTCCAATGATAACGCTGGTGCAGCGTTTGATAAGTATCTTTGAAGAAATCCTGCATGTAAGGATACCCCAACGCAATGATGCCCAGGCCGAAGAGCGCGCCGGTGAGGGTGCGCAGGAAGGCGGTTGTCTCGTGGGGCTGGGCCAGTACGCCGGGGAAGAGCCACCAGATGAAGTAGGAGAGCCATTGGAGGCCTCCATCGAGCATCATCGGTGTGATCCCAAAGAGGAGATAGCTCCACAGCGGGATGGGGCGGATTTTGACGCGATCGCGCAGCAGGCCGTAGAGCAATCCACCCAGGAAGATCGCACCGTAGATGGCGACATCGCGCTGGCAGAGCGCTACTTTGTAGCCCAGTTGCTCGTTGCCGATCATCGTGCGGAAGAGGTTCTGCATATCGCTCGATTGCAATGGGCGCAATGCGGGATAACTCCACTGCCTGCCGAAGATAAACCACGAGCGGAAGGGGTATTGGTGGCAGAAGGGCGCGTACAGGCGATAGATAAGTTCCCCCTGCGAGGTCAGCCCCAGCTTCATTAAAATGGGGGCCAGGAAGGTCCCGCCGATGTACAGCCCCGCCAGCACGTTGAACAGCGCCAGCCAGTGCTTGCTCAGCCAGAAGACGAAGCGGTTCATACCGCGTTGCCAGCGATTTTCGGCAGCGATCTCCGCGGCCTCTTGTTGGGCCTCCAGCCGGCGTTGCGCCTCTTCGATGATGCTCTCCGCCGTAGGCGGGGTCTCTAAATGCCCAGATCCCATCCAATACCTCGCTGTTCTAACCAGAAGCCGATGGCGGTGAAGCTATCGGTGAGGATGACGACGCCGACCAGGACGAGCAGTACACCACTCGCCTTTTGTATCAGGGGGACGTAGCGGCTGATCCGGTCGAGCCAGTGGCTCAGCTGGTCAATCAGCAGCGCCCCGAGGATGAAGGGCAGTCCCACGCCTGCCGCGTAGCCGGTGAGCAGCAGTGCGCCCTGGCCCGCTGTCGCTTGATTGGCGCTCAGCGCCAGGATCGCGGCCAGCGCCGGTCCTACACAGGGCGTCCAACCGGCGGCAAAGACCATGCCGACGAGCACCGAGGAGACGAAGCCCCACTCCCGCTTGCCGCGCCATTCCAGCTTGGCCTCGCGGTAGAGGAAGGGGAGTCGCAGCAGATCGAGCAGCGCCAGCCCGAAGAAGATGATGATGACGCCGCCCACGTAGCGGAGCCACGGCCCGCGCAGGAAAGCGCCCAGCGAGCCTGCGACCGTACCCAGCGCGACGAAGACGAGGGTGAAGCCCAGCACGAAGGCCAGCGCGTGCAGCACGATGAAAAGCCGCTCGCGGGTGGTGCGGTCGCCCTGGGGTTTGACCACGGCGTAGCCGCTGAGGTAGCTCAGGTAGGCCGGTACGAGTGGCAACACGCACGGGGCCAAAAACGAGGCCAACCCGGCCAGGAAGGCCACCCCTATGCTGACTTCAACGCTGAACACGCTCTCTTCGCCTCCATTTCCAAAACTAAGGGCAATTATACCACTTACTGAGGACCTTTACAAACCTGTACTACACCCCAATTTTGAACAACGGCGCGCTGGCTATTCTTTGATGACAAGTGGCAATAACACCTGGCGGACTTCGCCGAAAAGTCCCCAGGTTCCCCACCGCGTCGGCGTGACCCGCACAGCGGGGGGCGTTGTCAGCACGTGGCTGGTGGCATCTGCGACCCAGCCGGTTGGCTCGAGGTAGTAGAGCGCCAGCGTCTCTGGGCTGGCGGGCGCGATCTCGTCTGCGGGGTAGGCGACGGTGAGCGTGTAGGGGTTGGCGGGCGCGGCGGGGGTGCGTGTCGCGCTGTAAACCGCCGCCACAGCGAAGGAATTTCTCAGCGCGTGTAGGCCGGCTGGCGGCGTTGTGCTATGGTGGCGGGTGTGCGTCAGGAGCACCGTTTCGCTGAATGTCGCGGGCGCAAAGTGATACGTGACGTTATCCAGCGTCGAGGTGAAAATTCCGCCCGTCACAGGGATGGTGAAGAGGGTGGTGGTGGGCAGGCTGAGTGTGTCGGTATAAATCGCCTCGCCAATTTCATAGTGCCCGTTGTAAAGCCAACTTGTGCCATCCGCCCAAACTCGCTCGCAGTGGGTATTCCACCAGGCGTGGTCATCGGCGGTGGGGAGGGTATCGGTGAGCGCGTCGTTGAGACCCAGCCAGCGGGTGAAGCGCAGCATCCCGTTGCGGAAATACGGGGCGTAGTCCTCCCCGGTGAGCTGGTCCCCGCCAGGTTCAGGCCATCCCCAGGCCATGATGACCCCCTCACAACCCACGATGGCGACATCTTCAGGATCGGGGCCGGGGCCGTTCAGATAGCGCGTGTAGTGCATCGCCACCTGGGGGCTGAGCTTGCAGAGCGTGTTTCCCAGGGGACTCTCATCCGCCGGGATGCCGTAGAGTGGATGGTCACAGTGCGCCAATCGTTCGGTGGAGAGCGGCGCACCCCACAGCGCCATCCGGTAACTGGCGATGTAGCTCTCTCCGATGCAGGTCCCTTTGCGTGTAAAAAAGAGCGAGGTGACGTTGAATTCTACATCCTCGTTGATCAGGGGGAAGTACAGGCCGGACTCGCAATCGGTGTCGCCCGCGTGGAAGGAGAGCGCCTCGGTGGGCTTTCCGTACTGAAACAGGCGGTAGTTGCCCTCAATGACTTGCCAGCGTTCCCAGTCGTAGGTGAGGCGGCCCTCGATGGTGTCATAGGCGTAGGGATTCTGGCGGTGTCCCTGGTATTCGGGCGTATCGCCATTGTAGGGCTCACTCCACACCCATATTGCGGAGAAGTCATCATCGGTGTCGCGCGTGCGTTCCCAGCGTTTTCCGGTGCGCTGCCAGGCATCAGGCGCGCCACCCCAGGTCGCCTCATCGAGTAGGCAGAGATGAGGGTGTTGGCTACAGAGATCAATGTAAATAGCGCTGGTGGGGAGTGCCTGGGGCGCAGCGGCGCTTTCCAGGCGCTCAGGCGATTGGAGCAGTATCAGCATCAGAAATAACAATGCGCCCACAAGCAACAGCGTTGGAAGTCCCTTGGTCATCATACCTCCCATGCTTTTACAGGATGTGCTTTGATGGTATCATTAACCCACGAACTGACAAATGCGAGGAAAGAAGATGCGATTGCTTTTAGCGACTCATAATCGAGGTAAACGCCGCGAATGGCAAGAACTCTTGGATGGCCTTCCGCTGGAGATTTTGCTCCCCGATGAGTTGGGACTGTCCGACGATGTGCCCGAAACCGGCGCGACCTATCTGGAGAACGCCTTTTTGAAAGCGCGGACCCTGGCCCGGCTCTCCGGGCTGCTCACGCTCGCCGATGATTCTGGCCTGGAGGTGGACGCGCTCGATGGCGCGCCCGGCGTGCGCTCCGCGCGCTACACGCTCGGATCCGATGAGGTGCGCTACCGGGCGCTGCTGCGCGCTCTGGAAGGCGTCCCTGAGACGGCGCGCGGCGCGCGCTTCCGCTGCGTGGCCGCGCTGGTCCTGCCGGAGAGCTGGCGCGAGTTCCACACCGAGGGCGTTTGCGAGGGCCTCATCACCACCGCGCCGGCGGGCGAGGGCGGCTTCGGCTACGATCCCGTCTTCTACTTGCCGGAACAGGGCTGCACGATGGCGGAGTTGAGCCAGGCGCAGAAGAACCAGCTGAGCCACCGCGCGCGCGCGGCCCAGGCGTTGCGTCCTCTCCTGGCGACGCTGTTGGGGGATGCGTCCGCGTGAAGCGCGCCGCTGCCGCTGCTGCGACTGGGCTGTTCGTGGGGAGCGCGCTCGCCTGGGCTGCCACGGGGCGCTTCGGCCTGGGGGCGGGCGTGGGGCTGCTCGCGCTCGGCGCGGCGCTGACCTGGGCCGTGACCCGCTGGCGACCTGCGTGGGCGCTCTGGCTCGCGCCGCTGCTGACGCTGCTCGCGGGGAGCATCCAGGCGTGGCGGTGGGTGGGCGGCTGCGGTTGGGCAGCCCTCCTGCTCGCGGTGCTGACCCTGGGAGCGCGCTGGGGGCGGCCTGCCTGGGCCGTGGTCTATCTCGGACTGGCGGCAGTGGTCGCGGGGGGCGGGCTGCCGATCTGGTCGCTCGCGGTCGCCCTCACCCTGCCGCAGGCATGGGAACAGTGGCGCACCCCCTCGCCGGACAGAAGCGCCGCGCTTGTGATCAACTACGCCGTGCTGCTGGCCGTCGGCGCGCTGATCCAGGGAATTGCCCGTTAGTGTATTGTTTTTTGATACTAAATATGGTACTATTTGGTTAATGATATGACCAGAAAACAGAAACTCTATGCACGGCTCAAGAATAATCCTGGCAGCGGCAACTTTGAAGATGTGCATAATCTGTTGATTTGGTGTGGTTTCGAGTTGCGGCGTGTTACAGGGGCGCATCATATTTACAAACGCGAGGGGTATGATCTGATCGTCACCGTACCATATCACAAGCCCCTCAAGGCAGTTTATGTTAAACAGGCTATAGCGATGTTCGAGATGTTCTTTGATTTTGAGGATTGAGGTGCAGTGTAATGGTGAAGACGCTTGAATACTACTTGGCGTTGCCCTATACCATCGAGTTGATTTCCGATCTTGAGGGCGGTTGGTTTGCGACAATCAAAGAACTGCCGGGCTGCATGACTCAAGGGGAGACGCCAGAGGAGGCGCTGGCGATGATCCGTGATGCACAGGCCGGTTGGCTTAGCGTGGCGCTTGAAGATGGCGAGGTCATCCGTGAACCGCGAGCGTTGGATGAGTACAGCGGTAAGTTCGTTGTGCGCATGTCGCGTTCCTTGCATCGTGATCTGGTGCAACATGCTGAAGCGGAAGGCGTGAGCCTCAATCAATATATCAACATTGCGCTGGCGCGGGCGCTTGGACAGCCGTTGGGCGGGTAACTTTCGGAAGATGGGTGTCAGTAGATCTAATTTCGCTCAGTCTGGATCGTCAGATCCAGACCTGAAACGGGGATCTGGCGATCCCCTTGGAGCAAATTTTGATCTACTGAGTCTATGGTAGGAGGCTGAATTGGACATCACTGCATTGGAACACGATCTGCGAACTTATCGCCCGCCGGGACAGACGGGCTGGCCCGCGCAGTTCATCTGGCCGCGTTACAAGGGGCTGTCGGCGGGAAATCTCCCGGCGACGTTGCTCCAGCTCTTCGGCGTTGAGGCGACTGGCCTGCTGCCGCCCTTGCGCGCCGACCTGCTCGCCGGGCTGACCGACGGCGTCGAGCGCGTGGTGGTATTGACGCTCGATGGGCTGGGCTGGGAGCAGTTGCAGGCGGTGATGGCCCGC
>DAOTXC010000083.1:0-3443 GCA_034435555.1 Anaerolineae bacterium | reverse complement strand
TTGGCGACCTGGGAGCGCGGAGACGGGCAGCTGGAGCGGCGCATCTTCGCCAACGGGCCGCGCGGGCGCGCGGCGGTGGCGGCCTTGCAGCAGGGGGAATCGCCCGTGCGCGCGACGATCCCGGAGCGGCCCAACATTTTTGCGCTGTACGAACAGAACATCGGCGCGCTGACCCCGCTGCTCAGCGAGGAGCTGCAAGAGGCGGAGGCGACCTATCCCCTGGCCTGGATCGAGGAGGCCTTCCGGGAGGCGGTGCGCCGCAATAAGCGTAGCTGGCGCTACATTCGGGCCATTCTGGAAAGATGGCAAGCTGAGGGAAAAGATGAAATCCGTAGACGAGATCGCAAAGCGCTTGACTGGCGCGACATCGAAGGCGACTACACCGACCTCATCCAGCACTGAACCGACGGACGTGCGGGAGGAGTTGCTCGGTGACCCTCAGTGCCCGGTCTGTGAGGGGGTGGGGTACGTGCGGCTGGATGTGCCGGTGACCCATCCTGACTTTGGGCGACTGTTCCCCTGTACCTGCCGCACCACGGAGCTGGCCTCGCGGCGGGCCGAGGCGTTGCGTAAGTTGAGTAATCTAGAGTTCCTGCGTCATTTTACTTTTGAGAGATTTCATCCAGAGGGACAGGGTGGCCTCACGCCGGATCGCCAGACCAATCTGCAGCGCGCCTACGAGCGCGCGCGGGAGTACGCCCGCAAGCCGGAGGGCTGGTTGCTCTTGCTGGGCGGCTACGGCTGCGGCAAGACCCATCTGGCCGCAGCGATTGCTAATGTCAACGTCGAACGGGGGACGCCGGTGCTCTTCGTCACCGTGCCCGACCTGCTGGATCATCTGCGCGCGGCCTTCGCTCCTACCAGCGCGGAGACCTACGACGAGCGCTTCGAGCAGGTGCGCACCGCGCCGTTGTTGATTATGGATGATCTGGGCACGGAGCACTCGACCTCGTGGGCGGTGGAGAAGCTCTTCCAGATCCTAAACTATCGCTACATGTCGCGCCTGCCCACCGTCATCACCACCAATCACGAGTTGGAGGCGCTGGATCCGCGCCTGCGCTCCCGGCTGGCCGATCCGGATCTGGTGGATATTGTGACGATTCTGGCGCCGGACTTTCGGCAATCAGGCATTGACCGCGCCGCATCGGACCTCAACACGTTGCCGCTCTATAGCGAGATGACTCTGGAGACCTTTTCGTTACGCCAGGAGGAACTGGCGCGCGATGAGGTGCAGAATCTCCAGCGTGCGGTAGAGCTAGCGCGCTCCTATGCAGAGGAGCCACTGGGCTGGATCGCCTTCATGGGGACGTATGGCTGTGGCAAGACGCATCTGGCTGCGGCTATCGCCAATGAGCGGGCGCGGCAGGGCCAGCCGGCGCTCTTCGTGGTCGTGCCCGATCTGCTGGATCACCTGCGGGCGGCGTTCAATCCGCAAAGTCCGGTCTCCTACGATAAACGCTTTGACGAGGTGCGCCGCGCGCCCTTCCTGGTGCTGGACGATCTGGGCACGGAGAGCGCGACGCTCTGGGCGCAGGAGAAGCTCTATCAGCTCTTCAACTATCGGTACGTCTCGCGGCTGCCTACCGTCATCACCACTGCCTCCAAATTGGAGGATTTAGCGCCCCGACTGCGCACGCGGATGCTCGATGTGAACCGTTGCACAATCTTCTCGTTCCGCGTGCCGGCCTATCGCGGCCCGGTGCTGCGGGAGTTGCCGAAGAAGAGCGCCGGGCGAGGGCAGCGGAAAGCTTGATTTGCACTTGTAGAACTAATGTGCTAAAATGGGTATAATAAACAACGAGCTGAATTGAGGAGGTAACATTATGTCAGATGAAGGACGTCAGAAGGCATTGAATCAGGCCGTTGCGCAGATCAAGCGCCGCTTTGGAGAGGGCGCACTGATGCGGTTGGGAGAGGCGTCGCACCTGAACGTTGAGGTGATTCCCACCGGGGCGCTAGCGGTAGATATTGCGTTGGGCGTGGGCGGCCTGCCGCGTGGACGTATCACCGAGATCTACGGGCCGGAGGGTTCCGGCAAAACTACCATCTGCCAGCACATTGTGGCAGAGGCGCAGCGGCTGGGCGGCGTGGCGGCCTTCATTGATATGGAGCACGCGCTCGATCCGACCTACGCGGTGCGCTGTGGCGTCAACATTGACGAGCTCTACATCGCGCAGCCCGACACAGGCGAGCAGGCGTTGGAGATCGCCGAGGCATTGGTGCGCAGTGGTGCGGTTGACGTGGTGATCATTGACTCGGTGGCCGCGCTGGTGCCCCGCGCTGAGATCGAAGGCGAGATGGGCGATAGCCATCCCGGCCTGCAAGCGCGGCTGATGAGCCAGGCGTTGCGCAAGCTCTCCGGCGCGATCAAGCAGAGCAACACGGTGATGATTTTCACCAACCAGTTGCGCGAGAAGATCGGCGTGATGTTCGGTTCGCCGGAGACGACCTCTGGTGGGCGGGCGCTCAAGTTTTACGCCTCGGTGCGGCTGGATGTGCGCCGTGTGACCTCGATCAAAGTGCAGGGCGAGATTCTGGGACATCGCACGCGCGTGCGCGTCACCAAAAACAAAGTCGCGCCGCCCTTCCGCGTGGCGGAGTTCGACATCATGTTTGGGGAGGGCGTCAGCCGCGAGGGCGACATCATGGATGTGAGCCTGGAACTGGGGCTGATTGATAAGCGCGGCTCGTACTATTACTACGAAGGCGAGCGCTTTGCTCAGGGGCGTGAGAACGCCAAGCAGTATTTGCAGGAGAACTCGGAGTTCGCCGCGACGCTGGAGGGCGTCATCCGAGAGCGGTTGTTGGGGATGCAGGCGATTCCGTTGGAGGTGGGCGTGGGTGACGAAGAGTACAATGATGATGAAGATGACATCGGAGGCGATGACGAAGAATAGCGCCTGCTTCGCTATTAGCACACACGGGCAACCTTAAGGTTGCCCGTGTGTCGTATGACCCGCACAGGACTCGAACCTGTAACCAATTGAACGTGATGAGAGTCGCATTAATAGCTTTCAAGATATAGGTTCAAGCCCTAAGATCATCCTGCCCACTGGATTCCTATCGGTAGCTTATGTATGCGTATATTGACATTACCGAACTTGCTTCAGGCGGTTCAACTTAATCCCCTTGGTATTGTCAAGCGCAGATTAATCTGGCTCAGATGCCCATCCTAACGGGTTATTAGTCCGGATATCTGAGCCATCCTTTAGCCCATGATTAAAGTTTAAGACGAATCATATGAGTCTCTTTGATAGTTCTTGCACCAGCATGTCGAAGAGTTCATCTCGCTGATTCGTCTGCCCTAAATTCGCCAATAGGTTGGCGACGTCACTTTCTGGCAACGCTCCATAAATCGCATCGG
This sequence comes from Anaerolineae bacterium, assembly GCA_034435555.1. GTDB lineage: Bacteria > Chloroflexota > Anaerolineae > B4-G1 > SLSP01 > DAOTXC01. Next base: position 79 of record DAOTXC010000083.1, on the reverse strand, counting down.
TTGTCATCAGAGATTTGTGCATGACGTTCTGGCTCACGGCCTTGAATTCGGCCATCGTATTACAAAACTGTAGAGCATA
>DAOTXC010000082.1:0-2506 GCA_034435555.1 Anaerolineae bacterium | reverse complement strand
GCCGAGGCCATCCGCGTGGCGGGCAGCGCGTGGGAAGCCGTCATCGGCGCGGCCCGGCGGCGACCCGCGATGCGGTGCTCTCGGCCCTGGATGCGCTGGCCCAGCGCGCGGATACGGAATCCACCGTCGTGGTCTACTTCTCCGGGCACGGCTACCGGATCTCCACCTCCACGGATGACCTCTACTTCCTCATGCCCTACGGTTACAACGTCAACCACTTGAAGACCACCGCCATTAAAGGGACTGAGTTCGCGGCCAAACTGCGCACCACCCCCGCCCGAAAGCTGCTGGTGCTGCTGGATTGTTGTCACGCGGGCGGTGTGGGCGAGACCAAAGCCCCCGGTATCGAGGCTCTGAGCAAGGCCCCACTGCCGCCGGAGGCCTTGGCGCTGCTCACCGAGGGGCGTGGACGGGTGCTCATCGCCTCTTCGCGGGAGGATGAACTCTCTTATGCGGGCAAGCCCTACAGCGCCTTCACCCTCGCGTTGATCGAGGCCCTCTCCGGCATGGGCATAGCGAAGCAAGATGGCTTCGTCCGTGTGGCGGATCTGGCACTTCACACCCGGCAGGTCGTGCCGGGGCGTACCAGGGAGCCGTATATCGCGGGCTTATGTCTCCAGTTTGCCCATCGTGATGTTGGTGCTAGAATGGGTCGTGAGATCAAGTTCCTGCGTCAAAGTTATGCTATTGTGTTGCGTTGATAACCATCTCGGACTCCGGCAAAGGTAGGGATTTGGATTAATCTCTCAAGGAGCAGACATAAAACTCCCGACCAAACCATACAAGGACCACGCTGCTGTGATCGTGGCCGAGATGCTGGAAGCCGACCGGGTGCATAACATACCCCCCAATCGGCTAATGTTACGGCGGGGCACCCCATTCAGGGCAATCACCCCACCGCTATAAGTAGCACGGAGTATGGTCATCACTGGCGACATCTTATCCCCCTCAATACTAGGCTTCGCCGCGCTGATGGCGCTCGCTTGTCTGGCAGCGCTGTACTATCGGTTGGGCATAGGCAGAGCTTGGCGGTTGCGGCGCGTTATCCGCTCCGGGGATGGGGAGCGGATCGAATCTGCGCGGGATGCGGTCACGCCGCCAACTGTCCCCACCCTGATGCGCTGGTATTGGCGCACGCGGGATTGGGCGCAAAAACAAGCCATCGTGACGCTTCTGCAAGATCAGGCGCATCCCCACTTGCGCGACCTGATGCTCGATTTCCTGCGCGTCCCGGTGACAGCCGGGGATAAGGAGACCGAGCTCGCCCAGGCTGTCGCGTTGGGCTTCATTGATGAGAAATACGATCGTTTCATGACGTACTATCACGACCGGGAGCTGCTGGCCCGCGATGTAAGTACCGTGCTTCGCCTCCACGGACTGCAAGCCGAACCGCCGCCAGCTCCGCAACCAGTCCCGCAGGTGCGCCCGGCGATTAACATTCCAGACACCCTACCGCCCAACGACCGGTTGCTCCGGGGCATCCTCGCCGATGATCTTTCGACGGTCAGGTGGGCTTTGCGCGATGGCGCCGCCATCAATGTCGTCATCACCGGCAAGAACTATAACGGCTGCTCGGCGCTGCTCCTGGCGATGTTGTTGGCGCGCTTCGAGATCGCCCGCTTCCTGATCCAAGAGGGGGCGGACATTCACTTCACCCGCGCAAATCTGCAAGGCCGCTTTATTCCGCAGCGGGGACAAACGGCCCTGTGGTGGGCCGCCACGCATTGCCATCTGCCCCTGGCCGAGGAACTGCTCCGACGCGGCGCGAATGTCAACACCCCCGACCATCACGGCGGCACGCCGCTGACCCAGGCGGCCAGCTGTGGACATCTCGAGATGGTGCGCTATCTGGTATCCCAGGGCGCGGATATTCACGCGCGCATTTCCGATGGACGCAAAGCCCTCAATCTGGCCGTGACGCACGGGCGTTTGGAAGTAGCGGCCTATCTAATCGAAGCGGGCAACAGCCCCGATGAACGCTGCGGCAATGGCTTTACCCCCTTGATGGTGGCCGCGTTAGAAAATCATTATGATCTGGCAGACTTTCTGATCAAGCAGGGAGCAGATGTGAACGCCACCCATCTAGGGGTGGGAAACTACATCGCGATGCGCGACTGGACGCCGCTATGTTTCGCGGTCAGCGCCGGGCTGGTGCGCTTGACCCGGCTGCTGCTCAACGCTGGCGCGGACGTGCATTACCGCGTGCCGGCGGGCCAAATGTGGGATGGGACGCCGCTTCCCGAACGCGGCATGGCCGATCTGATTTCCAACAGGCGCGGAAAAGAGAGCATCCTTAAAATGCTCCAGGAAAGAGGGCTGTGATGCGCGCCTTCCAGTAGCGCTCACGCTCGCCACGGTTGCCCCCTTCAAACATTGCCTGAAATCCCATCCTGCGGTAAAATCATCCAGAGTTCGATAAATTCAACCAACAGCAGACCTATGAACAAGACACAAACACAAATAGAATTAAGAGCTGCCGTTACTCCCATTGTCATGATACTTACCC
>DAOTXC010000081.1:0-2772 GCA_034435555.1 Anaerolineae bacterium | reverse complement strand
TTTGCGGATTCCCGTGGCCCCACAGAGCCGGGGCTGGCCCGTGTGCTGGAGGGGATCGCGCCGGGCGACCGGGTGCTCGATCTGGGCTGCGGCAATGGCCGATTGGCGCTCCTGTTGCCCGCCGGCTGCACCTACACGGGCGCGGACTTCTCGGCGGAGATGCTGGCGGTCGCGCGGGCGCACGTCGCTGCGGAGGGACGCGCCGCGCACTTCATCCACGTGGATCTGATGCAACCGGATTGGCCTGCCGCGTTTCCCCAGCGTTATGATGGGATCATCATGCGGGCGGTCTTGCATCATTTGCCCGGCATGGCCCACCGGCAGCGAGTCCTCTCTCAGGCAGCGACGCTCCTGCAACCGGGCGGGGCGCTCATCATCGCCAACTGGCAATTCATGGCCGTGGCGCGCCTGCGCGAGCGCGTCCAGCCCTGGGCGGAGATCGGGCTGACCACTGCCGATGTCGAGCCGGGCGACTATCTCCTGGATTGGCGGCGCGAGGGGCGGGGCCTGCGCTACGTCCATCTGGTGGACGAGGCCGAGACCCACGCCCTGGCGCAGGCCGCCGGGCTGACGGTCGCAGCGCTCTTCCGGGCCGATGGGCGCGAGGGCAATCTCACGCTCTACGCCGTGTTGCGGAGGACGCGATGAAAATCGACTGGCAAATGGAGGATTTACGACCGGGGGAGCACCTCTGCCACATCTATCAGACCGCTGTCGAGCAGCGCACCGTGTTGGGCGCTTTCCTCATGCAGGGGTTGGCCACCGGTGAGCGCGTCCTCTACCTGGCGGAGAGCTCGCCGCAAACATTGCTGGACTATCTCGGCGCGGCGGGCTTCGATAGCGAGCGGTGCTGCACCAGCGGACAGTTGCAGGTGGCGCAGCGGGCGGCGCTGGGCCTCACCGATTTCGAATCGAGTCGTCTCGGAGCTCGCCTCCGATTTCGCCTTCGCCGTTCGCGTTGATCCCGACCAATCTTTGCATTACGAATGGGCCACCGAGGCGCTGTTGCGCATCACCGGCTACTCCTCGGAGGAGGTCGCGCAACTGAAGCATTCGCTATTGGACTTTCACGCACACTACCAGGACGAATTCATGCGCGGCGCAGAGCGCTTGCTGGCGGGCCAGCCGCTAAATCAAGAGCTCGAGATCACCGATCGGCATGGACAGGTGCGCTGGCTACATCTGGAGGCGCATCCCGTGTGGGACGAGGCGCACACGCGTATCGAGCGCATCTACGGCGTGGTGCAGGAGATCACCGAGCGCAAGCAGCTGGAGCAATATCTTCTGCGCGCCGAGCGCCTCTCCGCGATGGGGCGGCTGGCCGCGGCGCTGGCCCACGAGATCAACAACCCCCTCCAGGCCATCTTGAGCAATCTGGAGCTGGCGATGGACTTCCCGCTCAGCGAGATGGAGCAGCGGGAACATCTGCGGAGCGTGCGACAGGAGATCGAGCGGTTGGCGGGCCTGACGGGGCAGATTCTCAACTTTGCCCGACCCGGCAAGCTGGCGCTGCGCCCCCTCGCGCCTGAGGGCGTGATCCGCGCGGCAGTGCCTGTGCGCCAAGCAGCTGCAACAACAGCGGATCACCGTGCAGCTCGCACTGGACGAGCGCGTTCTCCCCATCGTGGCCTCACAGGATCATCTGGCACAGGTCTGCCTCAATCTCATCCTCAACGCCATCGAAGCGATGCCTGAGGGCGGCGAACTGACCATCTCCACCCACGAGGTTCCTGAAGGCGTAGCCCTATCTTTCGCCGATACCGGGCCGGGCATCCCCGAAGCGCAGCGCGACCGGGTTTTTGAACCCTTCTACACGACCAAGCCCCAGGGGACGGGGATGGGGCTGCCGATGTGTTACACGATTATCGAACAACATGGTGGAACCATCACGGTTGAAGATGCGCCACAGGGCGGGGCGTTGATCCGGGTGATATTGCCCGCAGTGGAAGAGGAAGCTGGCGAGGAGATATGATGACAGCAGAATGCCCCGTTCGTGTGTTGGTGGTCGAAGCAGAATGCCCCGTTCGTGTGTTGGTGGTCGAAGATGAAGCGCACACCCGCCGGGCCATCGTGCGGGCGCTGAAGCTGTTGGGCTATCAGGCAACGGCGGCTTGCACAGGGAAAGAGGCGCTGGCGGCGCTGGCAAGTGTGTCCTATGATGTCATGCTATTGGATCTGCAGTTGCCGGAGCTGAACGGCGTCGCGGTGATGGAGCAGGCTCACACCGCCTACCCGGAGCTGTTGATCATCGTGTTGACCGCCTACGCTTCCACCGAAAGCGCCATCGTCGCCGTGCGCGCCGGGGCGGTGGATTACCTCATCAAACCGTGCCGCATCCGCAAAATCGAGGCGACCATCGCGCGCGCAGTTGCGCAACGGAACGAGCGACGCCCGCGCGCATCATCCCCCCCACCCCCGCCGCCGGTCACGATGGTGGCGCAAGGCCCACTCGCGCTCGATGAAGCCCGCCAAGAGGCGACCCTCACCCCGGAGGACGCCCCATCGGTCACGGTCGCCCTCACCAGCGACGAAACCGCTCTCCTGGCCTATCTGCTCACGCACCCGGAGACGGTTCTTTCGTGCCGGGAGCTGGCGCAAGGCGCGCTCGATTACACCACACTTTCCGAAGACGAAGCGAAAGGCATTATCCGTCCCCACATCTGGCTCTACTGAAAAAAGCCCAGACCTCACGCAAAGCCGCCAAGTCGCAAAGGTTTTTTGAATTTACCTTAAATAATGTTAATGTTTTTCATAATCAAAATTTATTAGCAA
>DAOTXC010000080.1:0-21509 GCA_034435555.1 Anaerolineae bacterium | reverse complement strand
GCGGGGAAACACCTGGACCCATCTCGAACCCAGCAGTTAAGCCTGCCAGCGCCGATGGTACTGGGGGGGCAGCCCCCTGGGAGAGTAGGTCATTGCCAAGAGACCTTTTTGCGCGTGTCTGTTATGGCTGGGCGAGTGTAAATCGCATTGCAAGGTTTTACTCTCTATTTCATGGGTACACTCTCCAGGATGTACTTGATGAAGGGGGGAGAACGGCGTGTGGTGGTGTAGTAAAGGCTTGCGCTGCCTGGCATTGCTAGGGCTTGTTATATTGGTTGGTTGTCAGGGTGTGGTTGAGCAAGAGGCGACATCACCTGTGGTGCTTCCTACTTCTGTACCAGTAATTCCTCCGCCAATTCCCTCACTTCCAACTGCAACCCCACCGCCTGCGGAGGATGTGACTATCTCAGTTGTGTTGACCCCCACCTTGACGCAAACGCTCTCAACGCCGCCGGCCCTTCCGGCGGATTTCTGCGCTTATTGGCGCGGTGTTACGGAACCCTTCGATTTTTTCAGCGAGCAAATGGGCGAGGAGGTGCGCTATTTGGTGCATCTGCCGCCGTGTTATGCTCAATATCCTCAACGCGCTTATCCGGTGCTCTATCTCTTGCATGGTTGGCCTCTGGATGAGTATCATTGGGAAAGTTTGGGCGTCACGGAAATGATGGATGATTGGATCAGCCGTGGTTTGGTTGGCCCCTTCATCATCGTGATGCCGGGCGTTAATTCTGAGGGTAAGTATGTCCATTCCAGTGGTGGGCCTGGCTCCTTTGAGGCCATGTTGGTGCAGGAATTGTTGCCGCGAGTCGAAAGCGACTATCGCGTGTGGGCTGAACCGCAAGGACGCGCCATTGGCGGTATTTCGCGGGGTGGGGTCTGGGCGCTGGCTATCGGGATGCGCTATCCAGAGCTCTTCATGACGGTGGGGGGCCATAGTCCGGCACTCTCGGTGAACAATCCACATCCATCTTTTGATCCCTATCGCCTGGCTGCCAGCGGCTTGCCTGGGCAGCGGGTCTATCTCGATGCCGGGAATGTGGACTGGGCGCGTGGTGGAACCTTGCAGCTGTATGAGATATTAGTGGCCGCCGATGCTGATGTGACCTTTGAGCTTCACGCTGGCGATCACGTGGATGCCCTTTGGCAGCGGGGCCTTCCTGATTATCTCAGATATTATACGAGCATTTGGCCTGCTTCGGTGGCGCAGCTGCCCACTCCTGCTACTCCAGAATCATCACAAGGGCTACTCGAAACGCCTTGATGATCTTTCCGCTGTTGGAAAAAGCACACCGGCCGGTCATTTGACCGGCCGGTGTGCTTTTTGTAAAGTGCTTAGGCCTGTTTCCAGAGCCGTTGCAGCGCCGCGATATCGTAGGGCGGCACTTTATCCTGTTGTTGCGCCAGCACATCCAGGGCTTGCATGGTGTTGGCGACACCTTTGGCGGCCCGTTCGCTGTTGAGCACTATGAGCGCCTGCCAGATTGCCGAGAGCGCAGCCACCAGACTATCGAAGAAGGGGTAGCCGCTGGGTGTCTTGGCGGGGGCAGTTAAGGTGAGCGCCGACTGCCGCGCCGGGAGCAAGGTGGGACTGGTGGTGAGGGCGATGGTGTTGAGGCCCTGCTCGCGCGCGGCGCTGAGCATGTGCCCGATCTCGATGTCGGGGTCTAGCCCCAGCGAAATGGCGAAAAGCACATCATCTGGATGGATGTCGCGCAAGGTGAGCGCCGACTTCCCCATGTCGGCCTGGACTGCGTGCGCCTCGATGCCGATGATGGTCAGATAGGTAACCCAAAGCATGGCGAGTCCATGCCCTTCGGTCTTGCTGATGACGAAGACGCGCGCCGCTTGGTCGAGCTGCTCGGCGATATCGCCGATGAGCGCGCTGTCGGCCTTCAGGCTGAGCACCCGATCGCTGAGCTCGTCTAGCCGGAGCGCGATCTCACCCTCCAGCCCTTCCGCTTCGGGAGCGCCCTTCTGATAGCGCAGCGCCAGCTCCTGGTTGATGTATTGCTTGATCTCACGCGAGAGCTCGCGGTAGCCAGAGTACCCCAGCTCCTGGGAGAAACGCACCACGGTGGCCGGATCAACGCCGACCCTGCGGGCCAGTTCGGTTGCGGTCAAAAAGCCTACGTCTAGCGTGTCTTCCAGAATGAAGTCGGCCAGAGTGCGGAAACGTGGAGAAAGTTGCTCGTAAATATCCTGAATTCTTTCACGAAACATTGTGTTGCCTCCTCATATTTTTGGACTTTGGATGCTACTTGACGAGAGAGAACATAGTTATGCACAGCCTTCAAGCGCGAGAAAGTGGTCTGTGTGAAGGTGCATCGCGCGCTTTTGTCTTTCGATGATAACATTTTTTGTTCTTGATGTCAATGGTATATATAAAAATTTATCAGTTATTAACCCTTTTGTAATTCTAGGGGATTTTGCGATACACTTCACCCGCGCACAAGCTTGCTCCGCAGGGTTGCTTTTTCTGCTATCCGGTGTTATCATACTGCCATTATGGAAAGACAAATTCGCATCGCGCCATCTATCTTGTCGGCGGATTTCGCCTATCTGGGAGCTGCGGTCGCCGAGGCGGAGGCGGCGGGGGCCGATATGATCCATGTGGATGTGATGGATGGGCATTTCGTGCCCAACCTGACCATCGGCCCGGTCGTGGTCAAGGCCCTGCGCCGGGTCACCCGCCTGCCGCTGGATGTGCATTTGATGATCGCGCAGCCTGAACGCTATATTTCCGCATTCGCGGAAGCGGGCGCGGACACTTTGCTGATCCACCCTGAGGCCTCTGTACATCTGCATCGTACCCTGCAACAGATTCGAGGGCTGGATGTGGCGGCGGGTGTGGTGCTGAACCCCGCTACTGCTGAGGAGGCGCTGCGTTACGTCCTCCCCCTGGTGGATCGCGTGCTGATCATGTCGGTCAATCCGGGTTTTGGCGGGCAGGCTTTTCTGCCAGAGGTGTTGCCCAAGATTGCCAGGGTGCGTGCGCTGCTGGATGTGGCGGACAACCCGGCGCTCTTGGCAGTTGATGGGGGGATCAATGAGACAACAGCTCCACAGGTCGTGGAGGCTGGTGCGGATACCTTGATCGCCGGTTCGGCGATTTTTGGGGCTAGTGTGGGAGTCGCAGCGGCGCTACAGGCGCTGCGTGAGGCGGCTCAGCGAACGGGATAAGCAAATCGGCCCCGTTTAGTTTGAGGACGGGGCCGATTTATGGAGCAATCAGTATGCGCATTAAGTGTTTTTATGAGAGAGAGTCCGCAAGCAACGCGTACAAATGTAGATCCGTTCCACTTTTCCGTCAATCAACAAGCGCTTGCGCTGAATATTCGGACGGAACATGCGATTGGTCGCACGCTTGGAGTGACTCACGTTATGCCCAAAAGACGGGCCTTTACCACAAACTTCACATTTTGCCATAGCTTCACCTCGATTGTACTTCAATGACGGCGGTTATCATACCACAAAGGGAAAAAGACGCAACTAGGAGGGAATGAATGACTGAAAAAATACAACCTCGTGGAAAGATAGAGGTAGCGCCTTCGGCGATTGCTTCTATTGTGAGTGAGGCTGTCCAGACCTGTTATGGGGTCGTGGGGACGGTGCCCAAAAACTTTGCCACCAGTCTGGCGGATTTGCTCTCTTCGGACCGCAAACGTGGGGTTGAAGTGCTGGTTCGAGATGGGGAAATTGTGATTGATGTCTACGTTGTGGTAGAGTACGGAACGCGCATTGCCACGGTAGCGGAGAGCGTCAAGCATGTGGTGCGCTACCAGGTCGAGCGGGCGCTTGCGATGCCGGTGGCCGCGGTCAATGTTCACGTCCAGGCGCTGCGCGTCAGCGACGCTGACTAGGAGACGCTCAACGTGGAATACCAGCAAACATCCCCAATGGAGACTCTAGACGGCCAACAGCTCAAGCAGCTGGTGAGGGCGGCGCTGTCCTGGTTGCGCCAACACCAGGAGGTTATCAATGCCTTGAATGTTTTCCCCGTCCCGGATGGCGATACCGGCACGAATATGATGTTGACCATGACCTCTGCCTGGAACGAGATCGAGCATTCCCCTGAGAAGAACGCGGGGCAGGTGATGTCTGGGGTGGCGCATGGCGCGCTCATGGGCGCGCGCGGCAACTCTGGGGTGATTCTCTCGCAAATCTGGCGCGGCTTTGCCCGCAGCATGGATACCAAACCCGAACTGCGTGTCGCCGATTTTGCTGCGGCGCTGCGCGTGGCCTCCGAGACGGCCTACAAGGGCGTCGTCAAGCCCGTTGAGGGGACGATCCTTACTGTTGTCCGCGAGACCGCCGAGGCCGCCCAGGACATCGCCGCTGAGACCGATGACCTGGTGCTCTTCTTCGAGCGCATTGTGCAGGAGGCCAAGCTCTCCGAGGCCCGCACGCCGAGCCTCTTACCGGTGTTGCGGCAGGCGGGCGTTGTTGATTCCGGCGGACAGGGCCTGGTCGTCATCTTCGAAGGCATGTGGCGTTCCATGGTCGGGCTACCCGTGGATGAGAGCAAGGATCTCGCGCAGGTGGTAGATCTGACCGTGGCGGAACCACACGCGCATGGCGAGCTGGAATTCGACAGCAATTATCCCTACGATGTCCAATTCATTGTCGTCGGCGAGGATATGGACATTGACGCGCTCCGCGCCAGTATCGAGGAGATAGGCGATTGTGCGTTGACCGTGGGGGACTCTCGCACCATCAAAGTTCACGTTCACGTCCCCGATCCCGGCGTACCGCTCAGCTATGCCGTCAAATATGGCTCATTGCGCGATGTGGTTGTCGAGGATATGCAGGCGCAGTATCAGGAGTTCATCTCCGGGCGCGAGGGCTATCCGGTGATCGGCCCTGGAGCGCCGCAGGTTCCCACCGTCTTTCCTGAGATTGACCCCTCCGCCGTCGGCATCCTGGCTGTGGCCGCCGGCAAGGGCATCGAGCGGGTCTTCCGCAGCCTGGGCGCTGCGGTTGTCATCGAAGGCGGGCAGACGATGAACCCCAGCACGGCGCAAATCCTGGAGGGCCTCGAGCGCATCCCCTCGGAGGAAGTCATCATCCTGCCGAACAACAAAAACATCCTCCTGGCGGCGCAACAGGCCGCCGAGGTCTGTGAAAAGCAAGTCCATGTGGTGCCGACCCATACCATTCCCCAGGGCGTCGCCGCCTTGCTCTTCTTCGATTCTCAGGCGAGCCTGGAAAGCAATGCTGAAGCGATGGCGGCAGCGGCGGAACAGATCATCACGGGTGAGGTCACATGGGCCACGCGCGACGTGGTGCTCAACGGCGTGACCGTGGAGGAGGGCAACGCCATCGGGCTGTTGAACGGCGACCTTGTCGTTGCCACGGATTCCTTCGATGAGGTCGTGCGTCAACTGCTGGATGATATTGACATTGATATCTACGAGCTGGTGACGCTTTACTATGGCGAGGGCGTGGATGTGGCGCAGGCAGAGCGCCTCGTGGCGGCGCTGACCGAGGAGTACGAGACCCTGGAATTTGAACTTGTCGAGGGCGGACAGCCCCATTATCCTTATCTACTTTCTATCGAATAACGGACCTGTGGTGTGATGAATAACAACATTCAACTGATTACCGATGGCACGGCCTATGTCTCCCCGGCGCGTTTGCGTGAATTGAGCATCATTTCGCTGCCCATTGTCGCGCAAGCGGGGGGACGGCATTTCATGTATGACCAGCAGACTCACGAGCACGTTGACCTGCTGCGCTGGATGGCGAGCGAACGCGGCCCGGTGGAGATTGTCGGCCCTTCGCCCGATGACTTCCGCGCGGTCTTCGAGCGCACGCTCTATCGCACCAACAAGATGTTGGTGATCCTCTCTTCCAGCCACCTCAGCCCGGTGATGCGCAACGCGCGCATCGCCGCCCGCGACTTCATGGGGCGTTGTGACATCACCATCCTCGATTCGCGGACCATCTCAATGGGCCTGGGGCTGCTGGTGGAGCGGGCCGGCGAACTGCTGGCAGCGGGAGATTATCCGCTGCCGGAGGTCGTGCGCCAGATCCGGGGGATGATCCCGCGCATCTATGTGGTGATGGTCTCGCATACGTTGGATTATCTCTATGCCAGCGGCAAGCTCAGCGCGATGCAGGCTGTCTTGGGAGCGATGCTCAAGATCCACCCCTACATTCTCATGGAGGATGGTGAGATCGTGCCGGTGGAGAAGAGTCGCACCCCGGAGAAGGCGCTCGACAAAATTGTGGAATTCGCATCTGAGTTCACGCGCATTCGCCGCTCGGTCATCTTCCACAGCGGCGGGCTGGAGCCTTCCGATGAGGCGCTCAGCCTCAAGAACCGTCTGGATCAAGTGCTGGAGGACGAACACGATTTCCCCATGCTCTGTTACGATCCCATTCTGGCCTCGCACATCGGCCCGGAGGGGCTGGGCATGGTGATCTACGAGGGCGCCTGGGGCCATTAAGTGGGTGCGCGGATTCGCATCATCGTGGATAGCACCGCGGATCTGCCCCCGGCGCTACTTGAGCGCTGGGACATCGTGGTGTTGCCGATCTATCTCCTGTTGGAGGGGCGCAGCTATCGGGACGATGCGGCGCTGGATCGTGCGCGATTCTACGAGCAGCTGGCCCAGCACCGGCTCAAAACCGCGGCCCCGCCGCCCCACGAGTTCCTGGCCGCTTACGAGGCGCTGGTCGCTGCGGGCGCGGAGGAGATCATCGGTCTCTTCATCTCGGCTTCGCTGAGCAGCATCTACGGCAACGCGCAGCTGGCCGCCCAGCAACTTGAGGGGGCGCGCGTACATATTGTAGATACCGGACAGATCTCGATGGGGATCGGCTGGCTGGCGATTGCGGCGGCGCAGGCTGCGGCTGAGGGCGCGACCGCCTCTGAAATTGTCGCCTTGCTGGAAGAATTGCGCCAGCGCGTGCTGGTGGTGGGCGTGCTCGAATCCATCACCCATCTGCACCGGAGCGGGCGCGTGAACTGGGCCACGGCTTGGGTGGGGGAGATTTTACAAATCAAGCCTTTGATCTATTTCTATACCGGGGAGGCCGGTCTTATCGGGAAGGTGCGCACCCATCGGCGGGCGGTGCAGGCTCTGGCAGATTGGATCGTAGCTCTGGGGCCATTGGAGCAGGTGGCATTTTTGCACAGCCACACGAATCCCCGGGTCTCGGCGCGCTTCCAGGCGGAGTTGACGCCAGTGTTGCCGGAGCTCACGCTGCAGCCCATTGAGGTCTCGCCGGTGCTGGGGGTTCACATCGGCCCCGGCGGGTTGGGCGTGGCCCTGGTGCAGGCCAGCAACGGCGGCCCTTTACCCAATATGATCAACCACTTCGACAGGGAGTCATCATGCTGAAACCTTTGGAAACACTACAAAAAATGCTCGATCTGGAAGAGTGGGACTATGCCTTCCAGGATCGTGCCGTGGCCGGCGGGCTGGTGCGCTATGGCGGAACCTGGCTGCAACAAGTCCTGACGCTGTACGGCGAGGAGGCTCGCCCGTGGGGAGAACAAGTCGTGGCCCAGCTGGAAGCTTACAGCCGGATGACGACGGCGCAGCGTCCAGAGGCGCTCCAGGCCCTGCGCGAGGCTTTGCGCAAAGGCCCGGCAGGCGCGCCCACGCCGGTGATTGAGCCGGTCGTCCCACCGCCAGCGCCCGTCGTTGCACAGCCTTCCACACCTTCTCCTCAGCCGCGCCCGACCGCGCGCGGTGCGGGGTTGGCAGCCTCGGTGACGACGCTTTCTGGCGTGGGGGAGAAGCGCGCGGAGTTGCTGGAGAAGCTGGGCGTTCGCACAGTGCGCGAGCTGCTCTATTGCTATCCGCGCCGGTACGAGGATTATTCCCAGCTCAAGACGATAGATCAATTGCGTTATGGCGAGACGGTCAGCGTCGTGGTGACAGTTTGGGAGGCCGGGTTGCGCCAGACCCGCAGTGGACAATACCTCTTCCAGGCGCTGCTCTCGGATCACACGGGCACGTTGCATGCCACCTGGTTCAACCAGCGTTATCTCGAAGGGCGCATCAAGCCGGGGATGCAGATTGTGGTCAGCGGCAAAGTGGATCAGTATCTCGGCAATCTGCAGCTCAACTCGCCGGCCTGGGAGCCGCTGGATCGCAAAGACCTCAGCAATGCGCGCATCATTCCCATCTATCCCCTCACCGAGGGGCTGACGCAGCGTTGGATGCGCGTCACGTTGAACCGCGCGCTGGCGGCCTGGGCCGGGCGCGCGCCCGATAATCTGCCGGAATCGCTGCGGCTGGCTAACGATCTTTTGCCGCTGTCGCAGGCTTTGCGCGCCGTCCACTTCCCAGATAGCATGGAGCAGTTGACGGCGGCCCGGCGGCGGCTCGCCTTTGAGGAGGCGCTCTACTTGCAGCTGGGGCTGTTGCAGCAGAAACGGGCCTGGAAGTCGCAAGAGGGGCGGCAGATCGAGGTTGTGCCAGAGTACCGCGCGGCGCTTGTGGAGACGCTGCCCTACACGCTCACCGCCGCGCAGCAGCGCGCCCTTGACGAGATGTCGCGCGATCTGGCGTCCGGGGAGCCGATGCACCGGCTCTTGCAGGGCGATGTCGGCGCGGGCAAGACGGTCGTGGCGGCTTTGCTGATGGCCTTCACCGCCGCTGCGGGCAGCCAATCCGCCCTTATGGCGCCGACTGAAATCCTGGCCGAGCAGCACTACCACGGCCTGGCGCGCTTCTTTGACCAGTTCCCGGAGCCGCGTCCCACGGTGCGGTTGCTCACGGGCAGCACTCCCGCAGCAGAGCGCGAGGAAATCTACGCGGGCTTCGCCGATGGGACGATCCACGTCGCCGTGGGGACGCACGCGCTCATCCAGGAGCAGGTGCGCTTCCAAGACCTGGCCCTGGTAGTGATTGATGAGCAGCATCGCTTCGGTGTGGAGCAGCGTGCGGAGCTGCGCGGCAAGGGCTACAATCCGCACCTGTTGGTGATGACCGCCACGCCGATCCCACGCTCTTTGGAGCTGACGGTATGGGGCCATCTCGATGTCTCGGTGTTGGATGAGCTCCCGCCAGGGCGGCAGCCGATTAAAACGCGGGTGCTTTATCCGCACGAGCGCGAGCGCGCCTATGCCTTCATCCGCGATCAGGTGGCGCAAGGGCGGCAGGCCTTCATCATCTACCCGCTGGTGGAAGAATCAGAGAAGATAGCTGCGCCCGCAGCGGTGGCGGAACACGCGCGTCTGCAAGAGGAAATCTTCCCCGATCTGCGGTTGGGGCTGCTCCACGGGCGGTTGCGCTCCGCCGATAAGGACGCCATCATGAGCGCCTTTGCGCGGGGCGAGCTGGATATTCTGGTGGCGACTTCGGTGGTGGAGGTGGGGATTGATGTCCCCAACGCCACGGTGATGCTGATCGAAGGCGCGGAGCGGTTCGGGCTGGCGCAACTGCACCAATTCCGGGGGCGCGTGGGGCGGGGCGAGCATCAGTCCTACTGCCTCCTGCTGGCGGGCGAGGCGGAGGGCGCAGCGACGGAGCGCCTGCAGGCGGTCGAGGCTACGACCGATGGCTTCGTGTTGGCGCAGAAGGACCTGGAGATGCGCGGGCCAGGCGAGTTCCTGGGGACGCGGCAGAGCGGCTTCCCAGAGATGCCCATGCTCTCGTTGCTCACCGATACGCGATTGTTGCATCGTGTGCGCGAAGTGGCCGCCCAGCTGTTGGACTCCGACCCGGAGCTGCGCGCGCCGGAGCACGCGGGGCTGGCCGAGCGCGTCGCTGAACTTTGGCAACAGGCGGAGGAAGCCGTATCCTGATGGAGCGCGTTGCAATTTACCCAGGCTCTTTTGATCCGATTCACTATGGTCACATTGACATCGCTGAGCGCGCCGCGAAGCTCTTTGACCGCTTGATCGTGGCCGTGTATGCGCGGCCCAACAAGCGGCTGTGGTTCGAGCCGGAGGAGCGCGTGGCGCTGGCGCGGCAGGCGCTGGCGCACCTGGCGAACGTCGAGGTGCTGACTTACGATAACTTGACGGTCACATTTGCGGAGGCTGTCGGTGCGCAGGCCTTGGTGCGCGGGTTGCGGGTCATCTCCGACTTCGAATTGGAGTATCAGATGGCCTTGACCAACCATCAGCTCTCGCCGCAAATGGAGACCATCTGCCTGATGACGCGCCACGAGTATGCTTTTTTGTCGGCAAGCATCGTCAAAGAGGTGCTTGCTTTGGGGGGCGATGTGAGCGGGATGACGCCGCCGCATGTGGTGGCGGCTTTAGGGCAACGCGCCATCGTGCGGAATCGCCAGGGAGAGAGCGAGGCCCCCTCTATCTCCATTCGTGATTGAGGGGCAGTTGCCAGGCCCATACTCGGATAACAACTGTACGCAAGCAAAGAAAGGGGTGACGCCGTGGACATGATGTTCTTGATCGAACGCTTGGAGAAGTACATCCTGGATGAATGCCCTAAAATTCCACTTTCTGGCAATCGCGCTGTGAGCGAGGAAGAGATTCGGGCGCGGATAGGGCAATTGCGCGAAGCGGTCCCGGTCGAAGTGGCCCGGGCGCAACAGGTGTTAGAGCAGCAGGCGGCGCTCCTGGCTCAGGCGCGTCAGGAGGCTGAGCAATTGCTCGTTCAGGCGCGGGCGGATATCAAACAGCAGGCGGCTGACCATCACATCGTCCAGGAGGCCAAGCAACAGGCGACAGTGCTGCGACAGCGCACGGCCCGCGAGGTGGAGGTGTTGCGCCATGAAGCGGACGAGTACGTCTTCAACTCTTTGAGCCATTTGCAGGAAGAATTGACCCGCCTGCTGCATGTGGTCGAAAATGGCCTGCAAAAGCTAGAAGTGGAGCGCGAGCGTCAGTTTCGGGGTTGACATAAGCTCTCTTCTTCGTATAATGGATTCTGCCCCGGTTGGCGACGCGATAGCCCCCAGGGGTGGATAGATTGTTAGAGATAAGGAGAATGTGACAATGGGTGCAGTACCGAAGCGTAGAATTTCTCAGAGTAAGCGGCGTCATCGGCGCGCGCAGACTTTCAAGTCGCCGCGTTTGATTCAGCTGGTGCCTTGCCCGGAATGTGGCGAGCCGGTTCTTCCGTACCACGTATGTATCAAGTGTGGCACTTATCGCCGCCAGCAAATCATCGCCGGGACGGAAGAGTAAGCGGTAGGCGCTGGTATAGGCCATCCGCCTGATGCGGGCACATTTCCCCATGACCATGGCATACTTTTTCCCTGGACAGGGGCGCAGTATGTTGGGATGGGGCAGAACTGGTACCGGGCCTCCACGGAGGCCCGGCTGTTGTACGAATAGGCTGACCAAGAACTTCGAAAATGGAGTCTATCTGGTCGTCGGTTCTGGTAGGAGGCGGCTTGAGTATGGTAGGAGGGGTCATGGGAGAACATGAAAATATCCCTGGTAAGATCACAGTAGAGCCAGAAGTTCTGGAGACCATCGCGCGGTTGACCGCGCGTGGCGTGCCTGGGGTGGCGGCCCTGCCCGATAAAGAATTCGAGCGTTTCCTGGGCATTGACAAAACGGTCGAGGTGCAGGTGTGTGAGGGGCGGGTGACGGTGGAACTACACCTCTTTGCCAAGCCCGATATCAGCCTGTTGCAGCTGGGCCGGGCCATCCAGCATGAAGTGACCCGCGCCATCCAGAAGATGATCGGGATGCCGGTGGATGCCGTCAACGTCTATATCGAGGATGTTATCTACCAGGATCTGGAGGAGAAGGCGTTGGCGTTCTAGCCGGCAGCGCGTGAATTTTCGATGAAGGGTGAACGACGACGGGCGCGGGAGCTGGCGCTCCAGGCGCTCTATGAGATTGACCTGGTGGGACATGAGCCGGGTCAGGTCTTGCAAGAGCGATTTCTGGATGATCCAGAGCTCTCGAAGGCGGTGCAGCATTATAGCAGCCGCCTGGTTCAGGGGGTGGTGCAATCGCGCGCGCTGTTGGATGAGCATATCCAGGCCCACGCGCGCGAATGGCCTCTGGAGCAGGTCGCGGTGATTGACCGCAATCTGTTGCGCCTCTCGCTTTACGAGATGGCGATGCTGGATGTGCCGGTGCGCGTCGTCATCAATGAGGCGGTCGAATTGGCGAAGTCCTTCGGCGCGGACAATGCTCCGAGGTTCGTCAACGGTGTTTTAGGGGCGCTGGCTCCGCTGCGGCGCGAGATCGCCCGCGCGCTGGCACCAGTGCTACCCTCGGAGCGTTAAAAATCAGTCATGCTGATGCAATAGTCTTTAAGAGCGCGCCTACATAGATAGGACGCTCTTTTTGTTGTTGTGTATCTGTGGCGGCCTGAGCTGCTACTTCAAACCAATCTTACTACATAGTTGAAAGGAGTTTGATTGTATGAGTGACAAAATTCGGATTGTGATCATGGGTGCTGCTGGACGGGATTTCCACAACTTCAACGTCTACTTCCGCGATAATCCCCGGTACGAGGTCGTGGCCTTCACTGCGACGCAGATTCCCAATATCGAAGGGCGGGTCTATCCTGCAGAGCTGTCAGGTGAGTTGTACCCTGCCGGTATTCCGATTCACGCTGAGGATGAGTTGCCGCAACTGATCAAGGAGCAGCAGATTGATCAGGTCGTCTTTGCCTATTCGGATGTCAAGCACGAGTACGTGATGCACAAGGCCTCGCTGGTCAATGCGTTGGGGGCTGATTTCCGCCTGATGGGCGCGAAGTCAACCATGGTCAAGAGCAAAAAGCCGGTGGTGGCGATCTGTGCGGTGCGCACTGGCTCCGGCAAGTCGCAGACCACGCGCTACGTGTGCGATGCGCTCCAGAAGCTGGGCAAAAAGGTCGTGGCGATCCGCCATCCCATGCCCTACGGCGATCTGGTGAAGCAGCGCGTGCAGCGCTTCGCTAACTACGCCGATCTCGACCGGCATGAATGCACCATCGAGGAGCGCGAGGAGTACGAACCGCACATTGACCGGGGCGTGGTGGTTTACGCCGGCGTTGATTACGAGGCGATCCTCCGCGAGGCCGAGAAAGAGGCCGATATTATTGTCTGGGATGGCGGCAACAACGACATTCCCTTCTATCAGCCGGATCTGTGGATCACGGTGGCGGACCCGCATCGCCCTGGTCACGGGGTAACGTATTACCCCGGCGAGGCCAATCTGCGCGGCGCCGATGTGATCGTCATCAACAAAATGGACACTGCGGATTACCAAAATATCCGCGAGGTTTACGAAAGCATCGCTAAAGTGAACCCCGAAGCGATTGTGGTGGAGGGCGCTTCCCCGCTCTTCGTTGATCATCCAGAGTTGATCCGTGGCAAGCGCGTGTTGGTCGTCGAGGATGGCCCCACGCTCACGCACGGCGAGATGGCCTACGGGGCCGGTTACGTGGCCGCGCAGCGTTTCGGCGCGAAGGAAATCATTGATCCGCGCCCCTATGCGGTGGCCTCCATCATCGAGACCTACCAGAAGTATCCCGACACCGGCATGATTCTCCCGGCGATGGGGTACGGCCACGAACAGATGCGCGACCTCGAGGTCACGATCAACAACACGCCCTGCGACCTGGTCGTTGTAGGGACGCCCATTGATCTGACCCGCGTGCTGACGGTCAAGCACCCGATGGAGCGCGTGCGCTACGAATTGCAGGTCATCGGCAAGCCCGATCTGACCGATATTCTCAAGGAGCGCTTCGCGTAGGCACAAGGTTAGCGAATTCTACAACGGGGCGCGCCCGATCGGGCGCGCCCCGTTGTGCATTGCAGCGAGGCGAGTGTGCTCTTCAAAAGTTCAACCGGCCCGCAACATATAGTTGCGGGCCGGGCATGAGCAGAGACCGATTTTTATGGTTGGCTATTGCGCCGGTTGCCCTGACTGGCCCAGGCGGGACGTCCGGTTGTATCGCGGAGGGCGATGCTTACGCCCGTGGTCACGTTCTCAACGGTGACAGCCTTGAACTCGCCATCTTCGTGGAACCCGACCACGTTTACTTCATCACCCACAGCAATATTGAAACCAGCTTGCTCGCGATACCAGGATTGTCCCAGACCCACCAGAATCTCTTCGCCGGCAGCAGTGCGCACCAGAATCTCGCTATCGCTGACGATGACGATGCCCTGTACGGTCTCCAGCGTGCCCGCGTTATGTTCGATAGCAGTGTTGGCGTTGCGCCCCAGTGTTTCACCTGTCAAATTGCTTTGTCCACGCCCCCCACTGCGCATCTCTGCGAGTACGGAGGCGTTGCCCCCCTGTCCACCGCTGCCACCGCGCACAGCCCCTGCCGCAGTTTGCGCGGAGCCATTGCTGCTGCGCTCAAGGAGGCGCTCTGCGCTGTTGCCGTGCGCTGTTGTGCTCTCTGGGCGCAAGACGATATATCCCATCCCTGCCACCAGGGTCACTGCCAGAATACCTACTAATACCACTGTGATTTTCGATAACATGTTTGGATCTCCCTAGGAATAGTAAATCAGCAAATTGTGAATGTTAGAATCTTATTTGTGATGTTCAAGCCGGGCATCGTTCCTCGCGCTGGACGCGGGGCTGTGGCTTGGCAAAGACTTGTTTGGTTACGCAGACGATCCATTTCCAGTGTAGTATCACATGGAGCAGCACGCCAGCAATCATGATCAGGCTGGCCCAGGTGTGCAGATCACTCCACACCCAGCGGCTTAAGCCCAGAAACGTGTTCCCGAACGTAGGATTGGCGCCGCCCTGATAGCCGCTCGATCCCATGAACAGGAACATCACGCCCGTGCCTGCTGAAATTACAAAGGCCAGGGCAATTAACGCATCCACCAGGTAATTCAATTTTGCTTTCATCATAACATCTCCTTTTTTAACTTGATGCTATCATAACAGAGGTGTGTGAAGGCCTGATGAAGGAATGATGAATCTTGGATGGGGTTTAGTGAGGGAAAGGTGCGGGGAAGTGGGAGACCCAACACCCACGCCCCGCTTTTTATACCACGCCGGGCCGAGAACTGCTCTCTCGGCCCGGCGGTCAGGAGGTGTCCGGCGCTCAGGCGCGCCAGCGATAATCGTTATCCAGTGCCTGTTTGAAATCGGCCAGGAGGTGCGGCTTGTCGCGCAGCGTCCAGGCATCGCCCATCCAGCGATAGAGCAGGAGCGCCTGTACCTGTTGCGCGTAGGGCGTGTTGTTCCAGCGGTTGATTTCCGCGTAAGCCTCGCGCACCCAGCCCGTGTTGGCGTTGATCCAACCGTGATCTTGCGGGTTGTTGCACAACGGCGCGCTCGGCGGGCGGCAGATGTGGTTGCTCTCGGTGATGAGTACCGGCACATCTTTCCAGTGCGCCGGCAGCTGCTCGATGAAGAGCCGGTAGGTCTGGAAGTCGAAGTAATGATCGCTGAGGAAGGGGTCGCCGAAGGTCTCCAGGTGCGTGATCGCCGCGACGGAGGGGCCGTGCGTGTAGGCGTGCAAGATGATGGCATCGAGCGCCTGGATGTTGCTGAGCATCGTCTTGTAATAGTCCAGCGGCTTGTAGCGCCGGTTGCCCAGCAGGGGGAGGAAGGCGGCGTTGTAGGGATCAATCGCGCCAGGGGCGATCAGCGCGTTGGGGAGCACCGCTTTGATGGCGCTGTAGGCCTGGTTGAAAGCTTGCGCGTACAGTTCCGGCGTGATGTGTTCGTGGGGATGGTCTGCGCCGCCCGGATGCTCGCGGGGATTGTTCTGCTCATTGCCGATTTGGATCACCCAGCGGTATTTAGAGGCTGCGACATCCGTGCGCTTGAGGAAGAGCTCGGCCCAGCGCGCGCAGGCCGCGGCAAAGCCCGCGTATTGCGACGAGTGGGGCAGTGTGCCGTGGGGTTCGTAGCTGTGATTGAGCCGCACGATGACCCCGTAGCCTGCGTTATGCGCCCAATCCCACAGCCGTTGCCGGATGGCCTCGTTGGGCTGGATGGCCTGCGGCGTCGCGCCGACGGCCTCCGTGAAGAAGATCCATCCTTTGACGGCCTTGCCCTGATAGAGCGCGCGGATCTCATCGCGGGTGTGGGCGTCATCGCCAACGGTGACGGCGTGGATGCCAAAGATCCACGCGGAACTGCCGTAGGGTAGCGTGCTGTCGCTCACCGGCTGACGGTTGTCGGGAGCGGGCGGGGCCTCCAGATACCAGGCAGCGACGTACCCCTCTTTGCGGCCCGGCGTGCGGATGCGCAGCCATTGCCCTTGCTGTCCGACTTTCGCCGCCGTGGTGACGGGCGCTTCCAGCGAGCGGAGGATGGTAGTGTGCGGAACCCACCATGTTTGTGTGTGCTCGACGCCGGGGCCGCTGCGGATGTTAAGGCCGATGCCGGGGCTGTTCACCTGGACGTAGTGTAGCTCGGTGGGGCCGGGAATCTCCGGCGCTGCGCCGGTGTGGAGTTGCAGATACCAGGCGGCGGCATAGCCGGTGACGCCGCCTGCCGTGCGGACTTCGAGCCATTTCCCGGTTTGCCCCACCTTGCGCTCCACATCGGCGGCGGGTTCGAGCGCGTCAAGTATCTCGCCATCCTGAGCGCGTCCGGCGACGGGATGGGTGGTGGCCGGGCCTTTGCGGATGTTCAGGTAGCCCACCGTCGGGCTGATCACTTTGACCTGCAAGCTGGGGACGCTAGGGGCCTGGGGATCGCGGTCGGTGACGTACCAGGCGGCCACCCAGACCTCGGGGCCGTTGGGGTCAATGCGCACGCGCAGCCACTTTCCCAGCTGGCCGATCCAGGATTGCGCCTGCTGGGTATCTTGCAGAATCGTGAGCCGGGTCTGGTCGGGAATGCGTCCCACAAGCGTATCCGGGCGCACGGCTGGCGCGCTGCGGACATTGAGCTCGGTTGTGCTCCACACGGTGAGGAGGTGTCCGGGCGGCGGGGTGGGCGGGGCATCGAGGGCGGGCCAGGGGCCGGGATCGTGCGGGGCTACCGCGTTTTCGGGAACCCAGCCGCTTCCGTCGCTGTCGCTGATCGAGACCCAGCGCGTCCCATCCGGCGCGGTGGTGGCGACGCCATTGCCCATGAGTTGGTCTCGATAGGAGCGGGCGCGCGTCTGGCTCCCGTTGACGCCGGCGGTGGTGTGGATGGGCAGGCCACTCAGCCCCGGGACCCAGAGCCTGCCGGTAAGCCCGCTGGGATCGCCCAGACTGAAGGCGCGGATGGGGGCATAATAGTCGGACTTGATCACCGCAGCAGTGAAGACGCTGAAGAAGGTGGGCTGGTGGGGCGCGAGCTGGTTGAGCCACAGTTGTACTTCGGCTTTGGTGAACCAATCCTCCGGTGCGGAAGGTGGATCGCCTTTGTAAAAGCCCAGCACGGGGTAGATGGGTAGCGCGAGTCCCTGCTTCTGCATCCACAGCCGTTGTTGCTGATAGGTCCACTCGTCAATCACAACATCCGGTGGGAGCAGATAGGTCCCATAGGCCATCGGCATCAGCCCGCCCTGGCAGAGCGGCCCCATCTGATTGTAGGGCAGGTCGGGGTGATGGGTGAGGGGGGTGGGGTAGGAACAGAGGTAGAGTTTGGAGGAATCCACGCCCAGGTTTTGCAGGCGCTGCGTCAGCTGGGTGGCGGCGACGAAGCGCCCGCTACAATCATCCTCCATGTTGAAGATGAACCCATCGTAGCCGTCATTGAAGGCGCGGACGACCATGTCGGCTTCGAAGGTGGGATCGCCCAACGTGGTGAAGCTCCAGGCCAGGGGAATCATCCCCGCCTGACGGATGGTCTGAGCGATCTGCGCCGCTTTGGTGTCGGGGGTGAGATAGAAGCCGGGATTGCCAGCGCAGGGGCCTTGCCCAACTTTGTAGAGGATGTGGGTGATGTGCATCTGGGGCGCCATTTGGAGCGCCTGGGTCAATTCGGCCTCGCGGTAGGCCCAGAGACCTTTGCCGTGGAGTAACATGGTTAGCCTCCTTTGGATTGCGTTGTTTCTTCTGTTTTCTGAATGCTTGATGCGCGGTTGGCGCTGACCCACGGATTGCCTTGCAGATAGTAGCGCCACGGGACGGTAAGCGCCCGCTCGTCGCCACGGACGTTGATCCGTGGGCTTTGCGCGATGATGGCGTCGGGCGGCAAGGGCGCGGCTTCGAGCCAGAGCGCAGCGTCGGGAGCGCAGAGATCGTGTCCGTTGAGAGTGCGGTCAATGGCTAACGCCTGACAGAGCCGCCCCGGCCCGCGCGTGAGATCGCGCAAGGGGCGCCCCTGACGTAATTGCTGTTGTGTCGCTAGGCCCTCCTCCGGTTCGAGCGCGCGGATCAATATCGCGGCAGGTGTGCCGGCGCATTCGGTGACGAGGTTGAGGCAGTGATACATACCGTAGATGAGGTAGACGTAAGCGTGTCCCGGTGGCCCGAACATCGCCGCGTTGCGCGCGGTCTGCCCGCTGCGCGCGTGACAGGCCAGGTCATCCTCACCGAGGTAAGCTTCCACCTCAACGATGCGCCCCGATAGCCGTTCTCCCTGGTATAGACGCACCACCCGTTGCCCCAGTACGGCGCGGGCCACGGTGAGCGTATCGTGGGCGAAGAAGGTGTGCGGTAGTCGTTGTCTGCCCAAGTTTGACTTTTCTCCGATCCTGGAGTATGCTCATTGTAGCATATCCTGTTAAGTGACACAAGTTTATGCAAACAGGAGTTGAGGCTTTGATAGTGGAGGGAAAAGATGAGTACGGATCTTCCTGATTGGCTAAAAGATCTGCAACCGGGCGATGATTGGGAAACGGAGGAGCCGGAGCCGGCAACTGCGCCAGCTGATGAGCCTTTGCCGGATTGGCTACAGGATTTGCGTCCCCTGGAGGATGCGCCCGCCGAACCGGTTGCGCCGCCGCCACAGCCACGTCGGCCTGCGCCCACGCCCGCGCCTGTCGCCCCGCCCCCCGCTCCCAGGCCCCAACCTGAGCCAGCGCCTGTGGCGCCCGCCGCCTCGCTTGAGGAGGACTTGCTGGCGGAGTTTGATAATGAGTTCCTCGATGACTTCGATGATCAAGAGAAGTCACCATCCCGGCAACGGAGCAGCGTCAATCTGGGCGCGGCGCTCTCATTGGGCTTTTCGCCCTTCCAGATGTTTGTGCTCTCGGCCCTCTTGTTCTTCGATGTGGTGGTCATCGGGCTGTTGTTGTTGGCGATGATGGGACGGATTGCGCCCTGATTCGTCGGCTAGATAAAAGCACACCCCCCATTTTGATGGGGGGTGTTTTGTATGTCCGGGGGTTAGCTGCTACGGAGCTGCTGGGCGATTTGAGCGATAGATTTAGCCAGCTCCCCAGGGTGATCGCTAAGCATGGCGGGGGTGTTGCGGCGTACCAGTGTGGTCTGAGTGGGATCGTAGGCGATTTGGGCCATCACCGGCATCTGCAAGACCTTTTGGAGCGCCTCCAGCGGCGGGCGTGGCCCTGGCGTCACATTGTTGAAGAGCAGGTGAATCTGCTTGATCTGTTGCTGGCGGGCGCGCAGGGCCAGCATGGTGCGTTGTATCCCCGGTGGATCATCGCCGCTGAGCAGCAGAATTTGGTCGGCGTGATCCAATACCGTGCCGACCTCAGGGCTGAGGGTAGCGGGCAGATCAATGATGATGATGTCGGCGCTTTGGCGCAGTTCCGCCAGGATGGTAGTGACTTGTTCGCTGGTGAGCCGGTCTTCCTGGAGGGGATAGGGGGGGGCTGCCAGAAGCTTCAGCCCAGAGGCGTGCTCTGAGAGCAGCCGCTGTACCCGCAGCTCGGGGCTTTGAAAAAGAATGCCCCAATGGTGTTTGGTCTTCATTCCCAGATAGAGGGCGCAGTGTCCCCCATTGTAGGCCATATCCCAGAGCACCGTGTTGATGTTCATTTTGGTCAGTGCGAGCGCCAGGTTGACCGCCAGGGTGGTTACGCCGATGCCACCGCGCAGGCTGAAAACCGGGAAAAGGCCCTGTTGGCTGAGCATCCGGCGGGGATTGAGGGTGTTTTCGACCAGTTCGAGCAGCTCGTTGATGTCAACGGGTTTCGTCGTGTGTGCATCTGCGCCAGCTTCCAGCGCGGCGGTCTTGTCCACGGCCTGGCCGCGCGCGGTGAGAATGATGATCCCGATTTCGGCGGTGCGGGGATTTTCACGCAGGCGGCGCACCACTTCGTAGCCGTTCATGTCCGGCATCATCACATCAACGATAGCCAGGTCGGGCGGGTTGGTCAACGCTTGACTCAATCCTTCTTGCCCATCGGGCGTGAGCGTGACCGTATGCCCACCCCGGTTCTCGAGAACCATCTGCAGCATTTGCAGCATATCAGGGTTGTCATCAATGATCAGAATGCGTGCCATAGTTTTCCCTCCTAAAATTCGTGGCGCGCGGATTTAGAGCGATTGCAGCCCCATGAAGCCGATGTGGGTCTTGTTGACGAGCGCCGCGCCGCCGGTGAAGGTGACATCGGTCTTGTAGGTCGAGCGCACGGTGACATCAACCAACGTGATGAAGGTCTCGGTCTGGGTGCTGAGGATGACGCGCACATCCAGGCGTCCAGGAATCCGCAGGGAGCCTTTGAGCTCGAAGGCTGATAGCGTGATGAACACCGGGATCAGTTTGAGGCCCAGATAGCTGCCATATTTTTGATCGCGCCGTAGTGCGTCATCTGTGTTGCCGGTCAAAGCCAGGCTGAGATTCTGCTTGACGATGGTTGCAACGGGGTAGCTGGCGGTGATATCCGCCGGCTTGGTAACGGTGGAGAAATAAGCATCCTCAACCATCAGATAAGACGTGGTATTGTCGTAGATGGCATCTCCTAGCGGGCGTTGGCGCGCCTTGTAGTTGCCCGATACGCGATACCCGTGGGCAAAGAAGTCAACGACGATGCTGCCTAACTTTTCCATCAGTGCCTCCTGTGTGAGACGATTTATCAGGGAGCCAGGGGAACCCAGTAGAAGGCGCGGGTGTTGCTTGTCGCGCCGATAGTGTTGTAGCGGGGTTCTCCTTCTTGTTCAATACGCCGCACGACCGTCACCTGCCATTCACAGCGGCGATTGGCGATCTCTGGCGCTGGGAAGTGTTCCGTCGGTACTCGCCAGGCCGTCGCCTGGAGATAGACGGTGATGATGTGCGGGTCGGCATCGGCGGTGGGGAGCTGGAGCTCCAGACGGTAGTACTCGTTGGCATCCAGGATGCCTACCGAGGCCCATTGCAAAACGATGAGCGCTTCATCTCCGACGAAGTTCTTTTCGTGGGGAGGGTAGAGCAGGGTAGGCGCTAGGTAAGCGGGACGTGGTGTGGGCGTGCGCAGAGACACAATTTCCGGCGGCGGCAATGTGGGCGTGGGGGTAAACTGCGGAATTTGCAGCACCTGGCCTTCTTGGATAATGTCGGAGCCTGCCGGGATGTTATTGGCATTGCGGATGTCCTGGATGCTCACGTCGTACTGCTGGGCAATCATTGAGAGCACCTCGCCGCTGCGGACGATGTGGGTGAGGAAGGGCGAGAGCGTCGGTGTGGGCTGACCGGGTTCCACTGTGGGCGGCGGCCCCGGCGTTGGCGTGGGCGGGGGGATGTAGAGGGTTTGCCCTTCGCGGATGATGTCCGAATCCAAATCGTTGAAGCTTTGGATCTCGGCGACGGTGACATTGTAATCTAT
>DAOTXC010000079.1:0-10225 GCA_034435555.1 Anaerolineae bacterium | reverse complement strand
CGGCCTCGATGAGATTGACTTCGAGGGCAAACTCGTCGCGCTCAAGATCCACTTTGGAGAGCCGGGCAACCTCGCCTACATCCGCCCCAACTACGTCGCTACCATTGCCGCGCTGATCCGAGAGCGCGGGGGCAAGCCCTTCCTCACCGACGCCAACACGCTCTACTCTGGACGGCGGCACAACGCCGTGGATCACCTCGCCGCAGCCCAGGAGAACGGCTTCAACCGCATCGCCACCGGCTGTGATGTCATCATCGCCGATGGGCTGAAGGGCACCGAGTTCCGCGAAATCCCGCTGAATTTCAAGCACTGCGCCACCGCCAAAATCGGCTCCGCTATCGCCGACGCCGACATCATCATCTCGCTCACCCACTTCAAGGGCCACGAGATGACGGGCTTCGGCGGCGCGCTCAAGAATCTAGGGATGGGCAGCGGTTCGCGGGGCGGCAAACTGGAGATGCACAGCGCCTCCAAACCGCAGATGAAGCAGGAGAACTGCGTGAGCTGTGGAATCTGCGTCCGCAACTGCCCACAGGAGGCCATCGCCTTCAACGCCGACCGCAAGGCCGAAATTGACTACGCGCTCTGCATCGGCTGCGGGCAGTGTGTCGCGCTGTGCAATTACGATGCCGCCCAGGTCGTTTGGGACGAGGCCGCTGACACCGCCGTCGAGAAGATCGCCGAGTACACCTACGCCGTCGTCCACGGCAAGCCCGCGCTCCACATCAGCTTCGTGATGAATGTCTCGCCCGATTGCGACTGTTGGAACATGAACGATGCGCCCATCACGCCCGACCTGGGCATCGCCGCCTCCCGCGACCCGGTGGCGCTGGATCGCGCCTGCGTTGATCTGGTCAACGCCGCGCCCATCATCCCCAACAGCCGGCTGGCGGAGACCGCCTGCCAGGTGGGCGACGACAAGTTCACCCACATCCATCCCAAGACGCAGTGGCAGGCCGGCCTCAACCACGCGGAGGAGATCGGCCTGGGCACGCAGTCCTACGAGTTGCACTGGGTGAAGTAAACGCCCCGATGCAAGCGCCGCCGGTGGGAGAAGTTCCCTACCGGCGGCACGATTTACGCCAACACCGCCTCCGCCAGCGCCGCTAGGCCCTCCAGATCATCCAGATCGAGCCATTGCAGCATGAGGCGCTGAACGCCTACCGCCTCGAAAGCGGCGAGTTGCTCCAAAACCGAGTCCGGCGTCCCGACAATCACGCCCATCTCGCGGTAGGCCTCGGCGGAACGGGGCCGCTCAGCCAGTTGGGCTTGCAAGGCCGCCTCATCCACGCCAAAGATGCAGCCCGTCATCAGCGAGCGGCGCACCACCTCCGGCGCGCGTCCCTGCTCCGCGAGCAAGGCATCAAGCCGGGCGCTGAGTTCCGCGAACTTCTCCGGCGGGATGTAGACCGCATTCCACTCATCGGCGTAACGCGCCACGAGCGGCAACGTCCAGCGCGGGCCATTTCCTCCGATGAGGATCGGCGGGCCGCCGGGACGCTGAGGGCGCGGCAGCAGCACCGCCCCGCGCAATGTGTAGAAATCACCGGCGAATTCGACCGGCGCGTCACTGTGAAACAGGCGCGTGACCACCTCCAGATACGCCTCGAAGCGCGTGAAACGCCCGTCCATATCGAGCAAGTCCAGCCCGAAGAGATCGTGCTCGCGCTCCTGCCAGCCCGCGCCCAGCCCCAGCGTCAGCCGCCCGCCGGAGAGATCATCCACGGCGGCGGCCACGCGCGCCGTCATCGTGGGATGGCGGAACGAGGCTGGCGAGACCAGCGGCCCGAACTCGATGCGCTCCGTGTGGCTCGCCAGCCAGGTCAGCGAGACCCACAGTTCCAGCGAGTCCATGTCGGGCGGGCTGGCGTTGGTGTAGTGGTCGGAGCGATAGAGGCCCACAAAGCCCAAATCCTCCACGGCGCGCGCCAATCGCTGCCAGCGCGGCCAATTCAATCCGTTCTGTCCTTCTACCATAATCGCAACTTCAAGCATGAAAAACCTCCTATGAGAGTCAAACGAATCGTAACTACTCAGCCTGCTTCAAGGGGAGCGTTAGCTCCCCGCTCAAGCCCCACAGGGAGCCTATTTATAAGTTGCTGTGCAACTTGCTGAGCCGCCGGAGCTAACGCTCCGGCTAGAGCCTGAGTAGTTACAACGAATCAACGAATCAGTGTACATCAGTGTAATCAGTGCTCCTGTGTGACTCGACGAATTTGCCAATGCCGCTATAATCAACCCAGACAAAGAGTGAGGTGACAAAGATGCATCCAACATTCACGCTGTTGATCCAAATCATCATGCTCGCCATCATGCTGATCGGGCTGTTTGGCCTCGTCGTGCCGGTCTTCCCCGGCATCACCGTGATCTGGGTGGTGGCGCTGTTGCACGGGCTGATCTTCAGTTTTGCGCCGCCTGGCGCCTGGTACTTCGTCGGCATCACCTTGCTGACCATCGTCGGGCTGACGGTGGACAACATCCTGATCACCACCATGGCCCGCGAGGGCGGCGCGCACTGGCGCTCCATTGCCGCCGCTATCGCCGCCGGCTTCATCGGCAGCCTCTTCCTCACCCCCATCGGAGGGATCGCCGCCGCGCTGGGCGGACTCTATCTTTCGGAATACGCCCTGCGGCGGAACAAGGCGGAGGCATGGCGCGCCACCAAAGGCATGGCGCTAGGCTGGGGCTGGTCGTTCGTCGCCCGCTTTGGGATCGGCCTCGTGATTATTGGACTGTGGGCGCTCTGGGCCTGGGCCTGAAGCACCTCAATCTGCCAATCCAGGGGCGGCAGCCGCCAGGCCAGTCGCGGCGAGCGTCGCCAACACGGCGACCATGTCGGCATCCTCCTGCGTGAAGATCGCGCCGGAGCGTTTGTTCAATGCCTCTACCACGCCCAAGACCTTGCCCGGTACCATCAGCGGCACTGCGATCAGGCGCTGCGTCTTGAAGCCCACGAAGTCATCCACGGAGAAGAGGAAGCGCAGGTCGGCGTAGGCATCGTTGACGATCAGTGGTTTGCCCTTTTCAGCGACCCACCCGGCGACGCCCTCATCGCTGGGGAAGCGAAAGCCCAACAGCGTCTCCTCCGCCGCGCCCCGCACCACCACGAAAACGAGCTCGTCGTTCTCGTCGTCGAGCAACATCACGGAGCCGTCCTCGGCATCGAGCAGGCGCAGGGCGCAATCCAGGGTCGCGCCCAACACGCGCAGCACATCCTGGCGCGGCGCGAACTTGAGCACGGCCTCGTTGAGCGCCTCCAGCGCGCGCAGATACCGCTGGAGCGCGTCCACCTCCTCGGCGAGCGTATCCCGCTCCTCGGTCAGCTGGCGCACCTGCTGCCGCAGAAAATCAACCACATGTGTATCAGCACTCATCGTAACCCTCCTTTTTTGAGTTAGCGAATCAACAAGTCAGGCAATT
The DNA here is from genome assembly GCA_034435555.1 of Anaerolineae bacterium. Lineage (GTDB taxonomy): Bacteria > Chloroflexota > Anaerolineae > B4-G1 > SLSP01 > DAOTXC01. Next base: position 6,805 of record DAOTXC010000079.1, on the reverse strand, counting down.
GCCGGTTCGATGCAGGCGGGGAGGTCGTTTTGGGGGCTGTCGACCAGGCGGGAGACGGGGAAGGCGACCAGCGCTTCGGCTGGATAGGGACGCAGCAGACCATGCAAGTCATCCGCAGGCGTTGGTTGAGGCGCGAGCCACTGCGCATAGGCCGCCGGCGGCAGGATGACCGGCATCCGGTCGTGGATGGGAGCGACCAGCGCGTTCGGTTCTGTGGTGAGGATGGTGCAGGAGTGGAGCGGTTCGCCTGCTTCCGGCTGCCACACCTCCCACAACCCCGCGAATGCGAAAGGCTGCCCCGACGCCATGCGAATCAAAAAGGGCGTTTTGGCGCGCTGTCCCGGCTCATTGCGCCACTCGTAGAAGCCATCGGCCAGGACGAGACAGCGGCGCTGCCGAAAGGCCGCGCGGAAGGCTGGCTTCTCGGCGACCGTCTCGGCGCGCGCGTTGATCATCCGCGCGCCGCTGGCGGAATCTTTAGCCCAGGAAGGGATCAGCCCCCAGCGGAAGAAGGCCACGCGGCGCTCCGCCGTGTTGGGCACGACCGCCACCGGCTGCGTCGGAGCGATGTTGTACCGAGGCGGCAGAGTTTCAGGGAAGACGAAATCGGGGAAGGCGGCCAACAGCTCGGTCAACTCCACTACCAACGTGAACCGTCCACACATCGCGTCCCCCTTTCACACCCCGGCGGCTTCTCTCTCCGCCGACTCCCCGGCCACCAGCGGCAGCGTGAACGAGAAGCGACTGCCCACGCCCATCTCGCTCTCGACCCAGATACAACCGCCATGATGCTCCACAATCTCCTTACAGATGGATAGGCCCAGGCCCGTGCCGCGCCGCCGCGTCCCCTGCGCGCGTTCCCCGCCCTGGCGGAACTTCTCGAAGATATGCACAAAATCCTCAGGCGCGATGCCAGTCCCGGTATCCTGCACACTGACCACCACGACCGCCTCGCGCGCGGGCACCCCTCGCGCCAGCTCCGGGGCGCACACACCGAACGGGGGCAGCGCCTCGTTGGGGGCCAGAACGTGACAGCAAACGAACACCTCCACAATCACTGTTAACAGCGTCGCCAGCTGCTCCTCGACAATTGTCGTCGCCAGGCGCGCGCTCAAGGATAGAAGGTGCGATCAATGGCCCGCTGCACGCGGGTGCGCAGTGGATTGAAGGCCAGGGCGATGAACAGCGTCGAAACAAAAACGACCAGGGTGCTATTGCCCCAACTGAAGGCGATGCGAGCGAAGAGCGTCAGCAACCCGACCAGGGCCAGATAAAGTCCGCCCAATAAGCCAGACAGCGTCCCGTAAACCAGGCTGCGGTTGATGATGAAGTCCAAATCCCACAGCCTGTAGCGGAAGGCTGAGAAACCAATCGCAAACAGCAGCAGCAATGGCGGTAAATAGGTGAAAGCAATGTTGCCTATCAGATAGTAGAAAAAGGCCCAGATACCCGAGAAAAGCGAGAGCTGTGAGAAGATAGCATCCTGCGCATAGTAGACGATGAAGTAAGTGACGATAGACGCCGTGGCCCCCAGCACCACCAACCGCGTGCGTCTGCGCTCCTCCTGCGCAGCCACCCAGAAATGCCGGTAAATCTGGAACGCTATCCCGAGACCGTAGCCCAGAACCAGTAGGAAGATATCAAAATAGATGCTACTCAGGATCGAGAGTGGCATCCAGGGGACGACAAGCCCCACTCCGATCCAGAAAAAGACCAGATAGCGCGACCAACGCGGGATCACCCGCCCATCGGGGAACCAATAGAAGAAGAGGATACCGAAGCACTGGCTCAACGAGATGACCGCCAGCGCCACCCGCCAGAAGCGCGACTCTAGCAAGGCCGGCACGACCGGCAAGAAGAGTAAGGCCACCCCCACCAGCGTCAGAGACATTAACATGCTCACCCAATCGTTGGCCCGCCGCCAGAAGATGGTCAAGCTGATGATGGTAAAGAGCAACATGATCACCACTTCGGGGATCACAAAGTAAAGGGCGAAAAACTGCAATGTTATCCCAAACTGTGCCAGCGTCACGCGGTACTGCGTCCCCGTATCCATAATTTGCACAAAGCGTTCCGGGACCGCCAGCGCGAAGACGCCTAACATCGCAATCAACAGCAGCCCCCAGACAAGCTGCGCGACCGTAAGCCAACCGCCATGCAGCAAAGTTGACCGCGACTTTAAGCCCGCCGATGATTCTGCGCCGATTTCGTATGTACCCATGAATTTTACCCGATTGCGCCTCCCCCCTAATCGTACCACAACCGGGTAGCAGGACAACCCGCCCCCCGCCCGCGCGCCCATTATGAGAACGGCGAAGTGTGCTATAGTGAAGTGTGCATCGAGGCGCAGGCAGGAACCCCACCTGAAACCTTTTGTCTGCGGAGGCATTCAGATGAACCCAAAATCCTGGCAATCCGTTCTGGAAGAAGTGCTCGCGCTGGCCGCACCAGCCCTCCAATCGGCAGAGACCCGCTGGGCGGTGGTCGGGTCGGTAGCGACCGCCCTGCAAGGCTGCCAGATTGCGCCCAACGACATTGACATCCTGACGTTGAAGCCAGAGGGCGTGCAGCACTTCGCCAAATTGATGGCGGCCTACACCCCCCAAAACGCCCCACCGCCCGAAAACCACACCGAATGGCATTCCTCGCTGGCGGAGCCGGTGAGTGCGGGGCCGGATGACTACGGCTACTACTGGTATTTTGCGCGCTGGATAATCGCTGGCGTGAAGGTGGAAGTCGCGCACATCATCGGGCCACCCATCACCCTACCGACCTCGCAGACAGGGGCAGGGATGTGGGAAGCCGGGCCGGAGATCTGGGCGCACATCCGAGAGGTGAACTTCCGAGGCTACCTGACGCCGGTCGTGCCACTGGAGATCCAATTGCAGACGAACCTGGCGCGGGGCCTGGAGCAACGGATTACTGAGATCATCTCGGTGTTGCAGCGCGAGGGCTACGACCGGGCGCTCCTCGAACGCGCCCTGAGCCACAAACATCGGGAACCATTCGAACGGCTGTTGGCAACGCACGCCTCTGAGCAATGATGGGGCGAGTAAGTGTGAGACAGGCGGCTTGCCTGTCCTGAGGGAAATGTTCCTGCGCCTGATAGCCTTATTTGCCATCGCCTGCTCGCTTTTCGCTGGCGCACCCCTATCTGCCGCTGATCCTGAAGCGCTTTCCCAATCACGACTTGTAGTTCTACAAAGTTATGCTAATCTTACACTATAAGCGGCCCGCAAACGCCGCGTACCGGCATCTCGAGTTTGCGTCCAGATGCAGTCCATACTAATAGAGGATAAAAAAGCATGTTAACCATTCCATCCGCCATACCTATGGAGATCCAACTAGAGTGTGATGCCTGCGGGCACCGCCAGGGCTATGCCATCCCCACCCCAGTCTGTTCCCAATGTGGCGGCGAGTGGATGGAAGCGCGTTACAATTATACTGAGGTACGCCGCTTGTGGCCCCAAATCCTACAATCCCGCCCCTTCACCATGTGGCGCTACCGAGAGCTGCTACCACTCTTCAACGATGAATACCAGATCAGCATGGGCGAAGGCGGCACGCCCCTGGTGCGCGCGCGCAACCTGGGCATGATGTTGGGAACGCCCAACCTCTTCGTCAAGGATGAGCGCCAAAATCCCACCAACTCCTTCAAAGATCGCCAGGCCGCCCTCGTCATCTCGATGATGAAGTCCGCCGGTATCACCGAGATGGTCGTCGCCTCCACCGGCAACGTCGCCATCTCCTACTCGGCCTACTCCTCCCATGCCGGCATCAAACTGTGGACCTTCCTGCCCAGCCTCGTCCCGCCGGAGAAGATGCGTGAGATTGCCATCTACGGCAGCGAAGTGGTCAAAGTCACCGACAACTACGATGTCACCAAAAAGGTAGCCAGCCGTTTTTCCAAACACAAGGGCATCCTGGCCGACCGTGGCATCCGTGACATCGGCACCCGCGAGAGCATGAAAACGCTCGGCTTCGAAGTCGCCGAACAACTCGCCGCCGAGCTCGGCCCGTCGGAAGATGGCCCTCCGTGGCGCGCACCCGACTGGTACCTCCAGGCCGTCAGCGGCGGGCTAGGCCCCGCGGGCTTCTGGAAGGCTTTCCAGGAACTCTACGACATGGGGCTGGTGGATCGTATCCCCAAACTCGCCCTGATTCAGGCAAGCGGCTGCGCCCCGATGGTCAACTCCTACCGCAAGGGCCTCACCGAGGCCGAACCGGTCATCAATCCCGATACCCGCGTCATCACCATCGCCACCGGCGCGCCCGGCCCGGCCTACACCTATTTGAGCCGTGTCATCCGGGAGCAGGGCGGCGCCTTCGAGTCCGTCACCGACGAGGAGACCTTCCGCGCGCTGCATGTGCTGGCAAAGATGGAGGGCTTCTCGATGGAACCCGCTGCCGCCGCCACCTTCGCCGGACTCTTCAAGCTGCTCAGCAAAGGTGTCATCCAACGTCACGAAACCATCGTCGTCAACTGCTCCGGGCACACCTTCCCCGTCGAAAAGTACCTGCTGGAAAAAGACTGGCTCAAAGTCGTCTCCTCCACCGCCACCGATACCCCCGCCCCGCCGCCCAGTCCGCGCCACACCCATTCGGAAAATATCCTCGGCGCGTTAGATCGCCTGGATGCGCGCGTGCGCCGGATTGCCATTATTGAGGACAACCCCGAAGCCGCGCGCCTGTTGCGCCGCATCCTGCAAACGCGTGGCGACTTCCAGATCGCCGAGGCCCACACGGGCCACGAGGGAGTCGAACTGATCCGCCAGACGCGCCCCGACCTGATTCTGCTCGACCTGATGATGCCCGATATGGATGGCTTTGCCGTCCTGGACATACTCAAGGCCGAGGAGCCTTTACAAGACATTCCGGTCATCGTCATCACCGCCAAGGAGCTCCGCGCCGATGAGCGCGAGCGGCTCCAGGGACAAATCCAGATGCTGCTGCAAAAGGGCGCGTTTATGGATGATGACCTGCTCGATGAAATCAACGCCCTACTGGGAAAAAGTAACAAGGAGGAAGCATGACCAGAATCCTTTATGTAGAAGATGATATGGCCAGCCAGCGCCTGGTACAGCGCTTGCTCATGGCAGAGGGATTTGAGGTCAACATTGCCGATAACGGGCTAGATGCCATCGAGACCGCCCACCGCGAAAAGCCCGATCTCATCCTGATGGACATCAACTTCAGCGGCCTGGATGGCTACGAGGTGACCACCCGGCTGCGCTCCATCGAGGGGCTGGAAAAAGTGCCCATCGTAGCGGTCACAGCCGCCACCCTGCGCGGCGACCGCGAGCGCGCCCTGGTTGCCGGCTGCAACGGCTACATCCCCAAGCCCATTGACGTGGATCAATTCCCCGATCAGGTGCGCGGCTTCCTCGTCGGCATGGAGGAGCAGCTGGAATCGGCGGAGGAACGGGCCGAATATCTCCTGGAATACAACCAACGGCTGGTCAGCCGCCTTGAGGAGAAGGTCCGCGAGCTGGAGCGAGCCAACACCGAGCTCCAGCGCGTGGAGAAGATGAAGTCGGACTTCGTCATCCTCGCCGGTCACGAATTGCGCACGCCGCTCACGGTCATCTACGGCTACCTCCAAATCCTGCTGGCGAACCCCACCATCCCCGGCGATATCGAAAACGAGGGCACACCCCGCCACCTCCTCAAGAACGTCTCCGACGCGGTCGAACGCCTCAGCCAGGTGATCCAGGACATCCTCAACGTCTCGCTCATTGATGCCAACCGGCTCGATCTGGCCCGCGAACCGGTCTTCTTGAGCTCTGTGGTGCAATCTGTGCTCCACAACCTGCGCAGCTTCGGCCCCCAGCGCCAACTCATCTTTGAAATTGGGCAGGGCTTGCGCAAAGTCCCCACCCTCGAAGGCGATCCGCGCCGCCTGCATCAGGCCCTCTGGAACGTCGTCAGCAACTCCATCAAGTACACGCCCGACCACGGCACGATCACGATTGATGCGGAGCTGTTGGAGAATGACACCATCCACCTGTGGATTCACGATACTGGCGTGGGCATCCCCAAAGACGAGCTCCCACATGTCTTCGAGCGCTTCTACGTTTTGGAAGATGTCTCGTTACACCGCTCCAGCAAGACCGCCTTCAAAGGTGGGGGGCTAGGGCTGGGGCTGGCCGTCTCCAAGGGGATTATCGAGGCCCATGGCGGCAAAATCTGGGCCGAAAGCCCCGGTCACGATGAGAAAAACATGCCGGGCAGCACCATCCACGTCCTCCTGCCGGTGGGCCTGCCCTTCAGTCAGACCGGCGGTAGTTGATAAAACCTTGCCTTTTTGAACCTTTATGGTACAATGCCTGGGTCGTGGTGGGCGTGGCCTAATAGGTTAAGGCTCCTGACTGTGACTCAGGCAATTGTGGGTTCAAGTCCCACCGTCCACCCTGGGGCCGGGCTTCAAGTCCGGCCCTTTGCTTACCCGCCCCTGTAGCTCAATTGGACAGAGCACCTGGCTTCGAACCAGGGGGTTGCAGGTTCAAGTCCTGCCGGGGGTACAGCCATCGTCCCGCGTACGGGATAAACGCCTCGTTGCCCTCCATTTGACAATTGCCCAAATCCGCGATAATTCAAGGGGGATGAAAACTTTACTGTTGAAGTTACTGAAGCTACTCTTTCGGTCACAGAGAATCGCGTTGCCCACAGTCCTGTGGATCGGGCTGTTCGTTGGGATGCTCGCCCTAACCCTACAGCTGAGCACACCTATCATCACCATGCCGGGCGACACCCAGATTCGCTACCTGATCGCTACCAGGTAGCGAATCTGGGTGTCGCCCGGCAT
>DAOTXC010000078.1:0-11857 GCA_034435555.1 Anaerolineae bacterium | reverse complement strand
ATGCCGGGATAGCCCAGCGCCCTGAACTCCGCGACGCGCTCGCGGTTGAGGAAGACGAGCACGGTGATGGCGATGACGAGCACCATCGCGCCCGTGCGCACGATGATGTTGAGTGTCTTGTTCTCCTGAAGCGCTTTCAAGGAAGCGGCGCCCCCAGGCGCACGACGGTCGCCCGGGCTTCCAGGCCGTGCGTGGCATTACAGCAGTCCACGGCGAGCGGCGCGTGCTCCAATACCATATCGTAGGGGACGTCGTGATGCCCGGTGACGATGACGACAGCATCGGCGGCGGCCAGGGTCTCTGGCGTGAGGGCAATGGAGGTCAATTCGACGCGCTCGCGCTGGAAGACATCCCCACCGACGTGATACGTGGGCACGAAGGGATCGTGGTAGCTGACCACGGCGTTGCGTCCCAACAGCAGCTCGATGACGCGCTCGGCAGGGGAGTTGCGCGCATCGCCGATGTCGGGCTTGAAGGCGACCCCCAACACGAGCACCCGGCTGCCGCTTAGGGGCTTGCCCTGCTTGCTCAGCCCGCGCGTGAGCAGCTCGATCACATGGTAGGGCATCGCTTCGTTGGTCTCGGCAGCGAGCTCGATGAAGCGGGTGTAGAAGTCGTACTCGCGCGCCTTCCACAGCAGGTAGTAGGGGTCAATGGGAATGCAGTGTCCGCCGACGCCCGCGCCGGGGTAGAAGGACATGAAGCCGAAGGGTTTGGTCTTGGCGGCCTCGATAACCTCCCAGAAGTCAATATCCATCCGCTCGGCGAGCTGGGCCAGCTCGTTGACCAGCGCGATGTTGACGGCGCGGAAGGTGTTTTCGAGCAGCTTGGTGAGCTCCGCAGCGCCGGTGGAGCTGACCTCGTGGACGGGCGCACCCATCTGGCGGAGCAGCGCGGCGGCAACGGCAGTGCATTCGGGCGTCAGTCCCCCGACGACTTTGGGGGTATTGTAGGCGCTCCAGTTTTGGTTGCCGGGGTCAATGCGTTCGGGCGAGAAGGCCAGGTGGAAATCAACGCCCGCTTGGAGGCCGCTGGCCTCTTCCAGGATGGGCTGGACGACCTCGATGGTGGTGCCGGGGTAGGTGGTGGATTGGAGCACGACGATCTGTCCCGCTTGCAGGCGGGGCGCGATCCCCTCGGCGGCCTGGATGATGTAGGCGAGATCGGGCGCGCGCTGGACGGTGTAGGGGGTGGGGACGCAGATGAAGATGGCGTCCATGGCGCGCAGTTCGTCGTAGTCGGTGGTGGCGCGCAGCGTGCCGGACGTGACGAGCGGGGCCAGCTCCGCATCGCTGACATCTTCGATGTAGCTCTCGCCCCGGTTGATCGCGTCCGCTTTGGCAGCGTTGGCTTCCAGGCCCAGGGTAGGGTAGCCCGCCTTGGCGAGGGCCAGGGCCAGGGGTAGCCCAACGTAGCCCAGTCCAATCACTGCGACGTGGGCGGTGCGGCTGGTGATCTTGTCGGAAATGGATTCGGTCATTTGGTTAGCCTCCGTTAAATGATTTTTTTTGTAACACGCAAAACGGACGTGGGCAACGAAATACCCACGTCCGTGATGGTCAAGGATGGGGCTTGTCTGGCCCGAAGGTCTGGGCGAGCAGCGCCAATTTTGGCTCTACCTCGTACCAGCTGATCTCGGAAAGTCCGAGCTTGTGCCGGAGCTGCTCCGGTTCCATCCCGGCGACGTAATCGCGGGTGGCGCAGGTCCAGCGCAGCATTTCGAAGCTGAGGCGCGATAGGTCGGCGGTTTCGGCGACGCGGCTGAGCACGTATTCCAGATTGCGCGCGGTCCAGGGGAAGAGATTCTGCCGGGGGTCGTATTGCTCGCGGTACTCTTGGAGGATCGCGGGCCACCAGGTGGGCAACAGGATGCGCCGCTCCTTGTGGCGGCGGTCGGGCTTGCGGTAGCGAATCCAGAGCGCGGGGCGGGTGCGGTCGGTCAGGTCAATGTGGTTGATGATGATGTTGACGCATTCGCTCTTCTTGATGCCGGTGTGGAGCAGCAGCGTGGCGAGCAGGTGCGGGCGAGCGTCGGGCTTGTTCTCGCCATCGCCCTGGCGAAGTCGCTGCGTCGCCGCAAGCAGCTGGTCAATTTCCTCACGGGAGAGGATGTCGGGCAGGCCGGTCTCGACGTTGCTGTGGATGAGCGGGGCGCTGGGGTCGCGGGATAGCACGCCGGTCTCCGTGAGCCAGCCGAAGAAGACCTTGAGCGTGGTAATACGGCGCTCGAGAGACTTATCGCTACAGGGGACGCCCCGCCCGCTGCGCAGCCAGGTGAGGAAGGCGTTGAGGTTGGCGGTGCCAATCCGCCCGACGGATTGCCCCGGCCCGAGATATTCGGCCAGCAGCTGCATATCCAGCCCGAAGGCCTGCTGGGTGTTTTCGGTGAAGCCACGCTCGACCATGTACTGCTCAAAGGCCCCCAACGCCACGTTGAGCGCGGAGTTGGGGGTCAGCAGCGGTTTTGGTGACGGTTGGCTTGGCGGCGCGGACGACTGCCCCTCAAACAAAGGCAATTGCTCAGAGACTTGAGACGGATCATCGCTTGTGTTCATATCCTCTTTATTATAGCCAAATTGGGCAGGGGATCAAATGCGTGGCGCCATGTTGCGTATCGCGCTTTTTGAAGATTGTGGTAAACTTATTTGTAACGTGAACGTGTTTTGTGAGGAGGCTAAGTGATGAGCTGGGAGACACAAGCCCTACGGGAACAGTTCCCGATTTTGAAGCAACAGATCCACGGACGGCGGTTGGTCTATCTCGATAGCGCGGCCAGTGCGCAGAAGCCCCAGGCCGTGTTGGATGCCTTGCAGGGGGTTTATACCGAAGCCTACGCTAACGTCCATCGCAGCATTTACACCCTCGCCGATGAGGCCACCCGCCGTTATGAGGGGGCGCGCGAGAAGATCGCACGTTTCATCCACGCGCCGGAGGCCGCCGAAATCATCTTTGTGCGCAACGCGACCGAGGCGCTGAATCTGGTGGCCTACAGCTGGGGGCGCGCCAATATCGGCGCGGGCGACCGGATTCTCATCACCGAGATGGAGCATCACAGCAACCTGGTTCCGTGGCAGCAGCTCGCCGCACAGCAGGGGGCGACGCTCGAATATGTGCCGGTCACGGACGAGGGGCTGCTAGAGATGGATGCCTACGCGGGCCTGCTCGCCGTTGGAGGTGTGAAGCTCGTCGCCGTGACGTTGATGTCCAATGTGCTGGGGACGATCCCCCCCGTGGCGGAGATTGCGGCACAGGCGCACGCGGCGGGCGCGGTCGTTGTGGTGGATGGCGCGCAAGCCGTCCCGCATATGCCGGTGGATGTGCAGGCGCTGGGGGCGGATTTCCTGGCGATCTCGGCGCACAAGCTGGGCGGGCCGGGCATCGGGGCGCTGTGGGGCCGCCGCGCGCTTTTGGAGGCCATGCCGCCCTTCCTCTATGGCGGCGACATGATCCTCAGCGTGAGCAAGCAAAAATCCTGTTGGAACGAGCTGCCCTACAAGTTCGAGGCGGGCACGCCCGCCATCGCCGAGGCGGTAGGCTTTGGCGCTGCTGTTGATTTCTTGAGCGGGTTGGGCATGGATGCTGTGCGCGCACACGAAGAGGCGCTGGTGGCCTATGCGCTGGAGCAGCTCCAGACCGTGCCGGGGCTGCGCATCTTAGGCCCCTTGGATCCCGCCGTGCGCGGGGGCGCGGTTTCGTTCTGGATTGAGGGCATCCATCCACATGACATCGCCTCGATTGTGGATGAGGATGGGGTTTGCATTCGGGCGGGGTTGCACTGTGCTGAACCGCTGCACACGCGCTTCGAGCTCCCCGCCAGCGCCCGCGCGAGTTTTTATGTCTATAACGACCGTGACGACGTGGATGTGTTGGTCGCCGCTTTGCAGCGGGTGATCCAACTGCTGCGCCGTTGAGATCAATGAGGAGTGTGACAGATGAGTGAACTCTATCGTGAAGTGTTGTTGGATCATTACCACAATCCCCGAAACTACGGGGTAGTGGAGCCGGCGGATGTGGATGTGCGTATGGACAATCCTACCTGCGGCGACAAGATTCACGTCACCGCGCAGTTAGATGACGCGGGCCGCGTTGCCGAGGTGCGCTTCGAGGGGCATGGCTGCGTGGTGAGCATGGCGGCGGCGTCGTTGCTCACCGAGGAGGCTATCGGTAAGACGGTTGCCGAAATCGGCGAGATGGATCTGCACACCATCGAGGAGCTCATAGGCGGTGTGCGCCTGAGCATGGGGCGCGTCAAATGTGCGACATTGGCGCTCAAGGCGCTCCAAAAGGGGTTGAAGGACGTGGCTCAGGGCTGAGCAGGGGCGTTCGCTGAGCAGGGCGGGGAAACTCCCCGCCCTTTTTTTGTTAGGGCAGGAGCATCTGGCCCTGGATCTTGCGGCTCAGGCGGACGACGACCGTGCGGGGAACCAGGCTATCCACCTGCACCCCTTCAAACGGGAGGATGATTTCTGGCGTGAGCGAGTGTTCGCCAGCGGTCAGGCCGCTCAGATTGAGAATGGCGCGGATAGCGGCGGGGTCGAGCGTCTCCAACTGGGGCAATGGCCCGCTGATGATCACTGCGATGGTTTCGGGGGCGACGGTTGCGGTGAGGTTATCGGCCAGCCCCCGGATCTCCGGCTGCAAATTGAGCGTGACGCTGCTCTGGAGCGGCTCGATTTGCACAGTGACAGTCACAAGCGGGGGCAACAGCACCGAGAGTCCTTCTGGAATCTGGAGGGTCATAGAGGTGGTGAAGCTGCGGGTGAGATCGGTCAGATCGAGCGGCGCGGTAGAGAGGTAGCCGGCTGCATCCTGGACGATATCGGTGCGGCCCACAACTGTGACGACCGGCGGCTCGACGGTCACATCAGCCAGCCGATAGCCGGCGGCGGGCTGGCCGGTGAATTCGACCTTGACGGCCAGATCGCGGAAATTGCTCAGCTGTTCGATGGGGATGTTGACCGTGACATTGGCGGGTAGCACCTCGAGGTGAGGAAGGCTGTTGCCGGCTTCGTCCACGGGGATGGGCTGGAAGTCGGCGCGCACGGCCTGGCGTTTGTTGTCCACCGAGACTGCGATCTGTGCCCGCGTGGCTTGCGCGACCAGCGAGGCCGGCCCTTGGATGCGCACCTGCTGTGGGGCAATGACGGCGCTCCGCGCAACGTACCCCAGCGCGGGGGTGCCTTCAAGCAGCACATTGACCGGGATTTCACGCTCCGCGATGGGTTCCATGGTGATTGCGACGGTGGCGGGCGTGACCTGCACCACCTGGGAGGGCTGGCGGCGGACGGCAACCTGGATGGGCAGCGTGTGCGTGCCCGTGGTGATTTCGCTCACGTCCACAAAGACGTGCAGATCGTCCGACTGTAGCGCCTCCCAGACCGATTGGGGGGCGCGGACTGTTACTCGGACGGTGGTGTTTCCGCTGCCGTAGGTCATCATGCCGGGCGCGATGCCCGTCACCTGGATGGGGAGCAGGCCCGGAAAGACCCTTTGCTGGGTTGGATTTTCCCCTTCGGTGGCAATGGCCCAAAAGAAGAAGGCCAGTAATAGCGAGAGGAGCAACAGGTTCAGCGTTTGAGTTACTTTGCTCTTCATTGCTCCCTCTTGTGGAACAGGTCGGTGGTGCTCTGTCGCAGGCGGCGGAGAATGTCGGGCGTGGGATGGGTATCGCGGTTGAGGAAGGCGTTGAGGATGGCCTCCAGCCGCGCCGATTCGAGATCGCGGATGATGCGCCCGTTGTGGGCGAGAGAGATACTCCCCCGTTCCTCAGAGACGACGAGGGCGATGGCATCGCTCTCTTCGGTGATGCCAATGGCGGCGCGGTGGCGCAGCCCTAGCTGCCGGTCGGAGAGAAAAGCGGCGGTGAGCGGCATGACGCACGCGGCGGCGGCGATGCGGTTCTCCTGAATGATGATCGCGCCATCGTGGAGCACCGTGTGATGGTCGAAGATGGTGAGCAATAGTTCGGAGGAGAGGGCGGCGTTCATGTAGATGCCGGTCTCGATGTATTCCTGCAAGCCGGCGCGCCGCTCGAAGACAATCAGCGCGCCGACCTTTTGCTTTGCCATCTGGCGCACGGCGTTGACGACAGCTGTGATGACCTCCTGGTCGCTCGTATCGGTGTTGCTGAGGCTGAAGAGCCGGCCCCGTCCCAGCCGTTCGAGCGCGCGGCGGAGCTCCGGCTGGAAGATCACCGGTACGGCGACGATGAGGGCGGGGAAGAGTTGCGCGATGAGCCAGGAGAAGGCATTGAGTTGGATGAGGCGGCTCAACATCGCCAGGGTGATCAGCAACGCGGTGATACCGCGCACCAGGGGCACGGCGCGGGTTCCCTTGAGCGTGTAGAAGATGCTATAGAAGAGCATGGCGACCAGGAAGATGTCGAGCAGGTCGAGCCAGGAGAGCCGTTGGATCAGCCAATTCAGGTCCCACATGGTTTCACCTGCGATGATAAGGGCGGCTACGTTCAGACATGGCGCTTATCGGAGGGACGCTATTCGGCGCGTCGCAGCATAGGCGGCTCTCGGCCTGTGAGTTCTGTGTAGAGTTGCGCGTAGACGTTGAAGTTGGGGGGATTGAGGGCAATGATGGCCTCAATGGTTTTGACGGCGGCTTGTTTCTGTCCGGCTTCCAACTGTAAATCTCCCAGCACATCCAGATGTTCCAGCGCCTTATCGCGCTGCCCGGTGTTCAGGTAGATTTGGGCGATGCGCGCGCGCAGCGGGATGCTGGTGGGGTCCTCCTGGACGAGCTCTTCGAGCACGGCGATGGCCTTTTGGGTGCGCTGGGTCTCCAGGTAACGGCGGATCAGCTTGTCGAGCGCGCCGATGCCCAGTGAGGTCTTGCCTACGCGGGGATAGAGGCGCAGAAGCCCCAGATGCGCGCGCTCGTCATCGGGAGCGATTTTGGTGATCTGTTCGTAATCCTTGATGGCAGCGGGCCAGCTGAGTCGTTGGAGATCGAGGTCGGCCATGCGGTGGAGGATGCGGACCTGCCAGCGCCGGTCAGCGGAGCCGCGCGGGGCCAGGCGGAGCGCCTCGACGTAAGCCTCGCGGGCGCGATCCGGTTGGGCCAGCTGGTAGTAGGCGTCGGCCAGCTGGAGCCGCTGTTCCAGGGCTTCGTCAATGCGCCCCCGTTGGGTGAGCATCTCGATGACGCGCGTGTGAATGTTGATGTCCAATGGCGACAGCGACAGAATCTGCTGGTAGGTCGTGAGCGCGAGCGAGGTCTGCTGGCGAATTTCGTAGGTGTTGGCGATGGTGCGGAATTTGTCCAGCGCGGCCTCGATGTTGCCGTTTTCGAGGAAGAGCGTGCCGAGCAGGTGGTGGAGCGGCAGATAGAAGGGGGCGAGGCCGACGGCATTGAGGAGCTCTTCGAGCGCAGCGTAGATCTTCTTGCGCCGTTGATATTCCTGGGCCATCGCAATGGAACGGAGCACATCTTCGGAACCGGGAAGGCTGATGATTTCCGCCAGACTGAGCACCGTGCCGCTGCGCGCCAGGCTGTCCAGCCGCTCGCGGGCCTTCATCACCTCTTCCTCCCACCCACGCTGGCTGAGGAAGTCCACAAGCGAGTTGGAGAGCTGTTGCACGCGCTCCGGTTCGCCAGTGTTGATCAGGTTTTGGGCCAGGCCCTCATAGACGCGGATCAGGTCGCCGGCTTCGTTGCGCTTGACTGTGGTGAGATCAACGATTTTGACGACCTCGAGGAAGTGTTCGAGGGCCTGTTCGAACTGGCCCTGGGCCTGATAGCATTCCCCAAGGGCGAAGTGGCTGCCGAGGACGTATTCGGCCTCTGGGAGCGAGAGCTGGAACTGCTCGATGGCTTGCTCGAAGTGCATCTGCTCTTTGAAGAGCAGCCCCAGGTTGAAGTGGATGGAGGGCATCGTGACGCCGCCACGGATGAGGCGGCGGTAGGCATCTACTGCTTCGGTCAAATCGCCGCGAGTTTGCGCGTCCACGGCCTTGCTGATGAGCAGGCTGACCTGCTCTTGGGACAGGCCGACGGCTTGGGGGCGTTCTTCGGAAAAGAGGGATTCGGCGAGCGATTCCAGGGCGCGCTGGCGGGCGATTTCGGTGGGGCTACCAGGGTCGCTGCCGTTGCCCTCGCCCGCTTCCTCGTCCAACCAGGCGTCATCGGGTTCGGGCGCGGCGGACTTTGCGGTGAGCAGGTGGGGTGGGGGGAGCGGTCGGTTGCTCTGGAGCAGCGTCATCGCCAGCCCCAGGCGGCGATCGTTGGGCACAAAGCGCTGTATCTGCCGGCAGATGGCGATGGCTTCCTGCGGGTCTTGCGCCTGATAGAGGTGGCTGAGCCAGAGCGCGGCTTCGACCGCTTTGGTGATGTTGCCTTGCTCTTGGTAGTGCTTGAGCAGTTCATCCCAGGCCGTGTCGAGGCGCGGATTGACCCGCACGGCGGCTTCGAGCGCCTCGTAAAGGGGTTTACTGAGTTTCTGGGCGCGGTAGATTTCAGCGGCGCGCAGGTACATTTGGGCGGCGCCCTCGTTTTCCTCTTTGCGTTCCAGAATATCTCCGATGCGTTCGTAGGGGCCGGGATCGTCGGGGGTGAGCCGGGCGAGGCGTTGATAGACTTGCAGCGCCTCATCCATCTCGCCGGCGTTGAAGAGCGACCAGGCGTAGGCCATCAAGGCGTTGGCATCGTTGGGGGATTCGCGGAGAGCGCGGCGGAACATGGCAATGGCTTCGGGCCATTTTTCTGACCAGACAAAGTCATTGGCCCGTTGCAGGTATTCTTCAAAACGTGAGCGATTACCAGCCACGCGACACCTCCCAGATTGAGATTTTGCGGAACGCTGTGATTATCTACAAGGGCAGCCGCCCAAGATTATCCATATTGTAGCCCAATTGATGGATTTGGATAGTTAGGCCACGTCCAACAGCCAGGCGATGATCGCCTTTTGCCCATGCAACCGGTTTTCGGCCTGATCGAAGAGCGCGGATTGGGGGCCGTCGGCGACGTCATCGGTGATCTCCTCGCCACGGTGCGCGGGCAGGCAGTGCATGACGATGGCATCGGGCTTGGCGTGCGCGAGGATTTCGGTGTCAATGCGGTAGGGCGGGAAGACCTTGCGGCGCTGAGCGGCCTCCTCTTCCTGGCCCATCGAGGCCCAGGCGTCGGTGTAGATGACGTCGGCATTTTCAATGGCGGCGATGGGATCGTAGGTGGCGAATAGCTTGGCCCCAGTCTTGGTGGCTAATTTCTCGCCCAGCGTCCAGACGGCGGGATTGAGCTCGTAGCCCTTGGGTGTGCCGATGCTGAAGTTCATGCCGAGGAGCGCCGCGCCGAAGAGGAGCGAGGTGGAGACGTTGTTGCCATCACCCAGATAGGTGAGCTGCTTGCCCTGGAGATCGCCCTTGTGCTCCAGCATGGTGAGGAAGTCGGCGACGCCCTGGCAGGGGTGGCTGTAGTCGGAGAGGCCGTTGATGATGGGCACGCTGGCGTACTTGGCGAGCTCCACCAGATCGTAGTGGGCGAAGACGCGCGCCATGATGATGTTGACGTAGCGGGACATCACGCGGGCCACATCGGCCACGCTCTCGCGCTTGCCTAGCTGGATCTCGTTGGGGGAGAGGTAGAGGGCGTGACCGCCCAGCTGGAGCATTGCCACATCGAAGGAGACGCGGGTGCGCAGGCTCGGCTTTTGGAAGATCATGCCCATGACCTTACCTTTTAGGATCGGGTCATTGCCGCCTTCCTGCCACTCCTGCTTGAGACGAACGGCCAGCTCTAAAATTGCATGTAATTCTTCCGACGTGAGGTCGGCTAACGAGAGGAAATGTTTCATTACAACCTCCATAATGTGGAATTTGAATCTAACCTAAGTATACCACGAAGAGCCAAGAGCAAAAGAGCACGCGCCGCGATCAGGAAGATAAGATGGCAGAGAGATTACAGATGTCATTCTCATTTCCTTCCAGATGTTGGTTGTCTCCAACCGGGGTGGTGCTATACTTTTAATGAATTGGGAGATGGGGTGTGTTTCTGTTGCCGATTTCTCGACATTTTATCCCGTGAACTCAAGGTATTTCTTAAATCTTAAGTGAAAGGAGCCACAATGGCACAAATGCAGGCTGTCGCAAAGCTTCAGGCCGGCCCCGGCATGGAGCTGATCCAGAAAGAGGTTCCGGAAATTGGCCCCAGGGATGTGCTGATCAAGGTGCAGGCGACCTCGATCTGCGGTACGGATGTGCATATCTATAAGTGGGATCGCTGGTCGCAGGGGCGCATTAAGCCACCGCTGATTGTGGGCCATGAGTTCACCGGCGAGATTATAGCGGTGGGGGAGCAGGTGCGCCTCGATGAACCGGGCGTGGGCGATTACGTCTCAGCGGAGAGCCACATCGTCTGTGGGGTGTGCCAGCAATGCCGGTTAGGGATGGGGCACATCTGCCCCAACACGCGCATCATCGGCGTGGATATTGACGGCTGCTACGCCGAATACGTCGCCATCCCCGTGGAAAATGCCTGGCGGAACCCTTCTGATATGCCTGTGCCGGTTGCCAGCTTGCAGGAGAACTTCGGCAACGCGGTGCATACCGTCGCCGCGACGGATGTGCGCGGCAAGACGGTGCTCGTCACCGGCTGTGGGCCGGCGGGGCTGATGTCTATTCCGGTGGCGCGGGCCTTCGGCGCGGAGATCATCGTGGCAACAGACCTGAGTCCTTACCGGCTGGAGCTGGCGCGTAAGGTGGGGGCCGACCTGGCCGTGAACCCGGCGGAAGAAGATCTGTTCCAGAAGGCGCAAGATACAGTGCGCGGCAAGGGCTTCGATGTGTTGATCGAGATGTCGGGCGCGCCGGCGGCGTTGGTGCAGGGATTGAAGTTGTTGAAGCCGGGCGCGGAAGCGGCGCTGTTGGGATTGGCGCCGGGGACGCTGAACGATTTCGATCTCAATAACCTGGTCATTATGAAGGGCATTACCGTCCACGGCATCGCAGGGCGGCGGTTGTGGGAGACCTGGTACCAGATGCGCGCGCTCATCGCCTCCGGCGCGGTGGATTTGCGGCCCATCATCACCCACGAGTTTCCCCTCAGCCGCTGGCACGAGGCGATGGAGACGATGGCTTCGGGGAACAGCGGGAAGATCGTGATGTATCCGGGGGCATGACGAGATTTTGGGATTGAGAGCGTGAGGGGATATTTTGGAGGGACGGTAGATGGGTAGAAACCTATGGGGAGTTATAGGTGTGGCGCTGCTTGTAATGCTGGCTGTCGGTAGCACTTTGGGTGTTGGCAGCGCCCGCGCTGGACAGCGCATAGCTCAATCAGAGGAGATGATTGGCAATCCGATAATCTTACAAACCGACCCCAATATTTCTCATGATCACATTCCGCCGCCGGTAGAAATTTCGCAACGGTATGTACAAAATGTTGCAATTATTGTAGATTTTTTACCTGGGGGTGCGACCGATGTATATGGAACACCTTGTTATACCTGGCCTCCAGATGCACAAACTGCCTTCAATTATGCCGCCAGCATTTGGGCTACACAGATCAATGGTACGATCCCAATTGTGATTCAGGCCTGTTGGGCCGACCTTGGCGGTGACTCGGTGTTGGGGTATGGCGGCTCTTCTGCTACGCGCGATTTTCCAGGAGCGCCGCTCCCCAATACCTGGTATCCCATGGCGCTGGCGAATCAGTTCTCAGGTACGGATCGTAATGGTGCTAACCCTGAGGTCTTTACGACGTATAATCACAACTTTAGCTGGTATTTTGGCACTGACGGGAACACGCCTGCCGGACAATATGATTTTGCTACCGTTGTGCTTCACGAAATCGCGCACGGTTTAGGTTTTGGCGGCTCTATGTCGGTTTCCGGCGGGCAAGGCAGCTGGGG
>DAOTXC010000077.1:0-8913 GCA_034435555.1 Anaerolineae bacterium | reverse complement strand
AGCGTCTCGCGGTTGAACTGTGTCGCCCACTGGCTGTAGGGCTGACTGCGCACATCCACGAGCGTATCAATCCCGTGCTGGCGCAACAAAGCGACCAGCGCTTCGGTCGTGTGGTTGCTATGGCCGATGGTGTAAATCATGATTTTCGGAGATGGGTAATGGGTGATGAGGATTCCTCGTTACCCATTACTCTTCCCCCGTTACCCTAACCCGGAATAATGCGCGTGCCCGTCTTGCCTTCCAGCGCGTCCATGATGTGCGCCGGATCGGTGATGAGGGCCTCTTTGCCGCCAGCATCCAAATACCAGAGAACGGCGCGAATCTTCGGCTCCATGCTGCCCTTGGCGAAGTGACCTTCCTCCAGATATTGCTTGGCCTGGGAGACGGTGATGGTATCCAGGGCTTGCTGCTCCGGTGTGTTGAAGTTCAGATAGACCTTCTCGACCGCTGTGGAGATCAGGAACAGGTCGGCGCTGACGGCCTGCGCCAGCAGCGAGGAGGCGAAGTCCTTGTCAATGACCGCCGCCGTGCCGACGTAGTTGCCATCCTCGTCCTCGATGACGGGGATGCCGCCGCCGCCCACAGTGATGACACAAATGCCGTTATCCAGCAGCGTCTTCACCGCGTCCAGCTCCACGATTTTCTTGGGCAGAGGCGAGGCGACCACACGCCGCCAGCCGCGCCCCGCGTCCTCGACTATCGTCCAGCCCTCATCTGCCGCACGCTTCTTGGCTTCCGCCTCTTCCATGAAACCGCCGATGGGCTTGCTGGGCGCCGCGAAAGCAGGGTCGTTTTTATCCACCAACACCTGCGTCACGATGGTTGCTACGTGCTTCTCCATCTTGCGCTGATAGAACTCGTTGTTGAGGTTCTGCTGCAGGGCGTAGCCAATCGCGCCCTGCGAATCGGCGCCGCAGACATCGAGCGGGACCTCGTGCATCCCGGCGACCTTGGCGGCGATCTCGGAGCGTTGGAGGATGAAGCCCACCTGCGGCCCGTTCCCGTGCCCGATAGCGACGTCCCACCCCGCCTCGATCATATTGGCGATGTGATGCGCAGTCTCCGCCGCCGCCTGGTACTGATCCTGGACGCTCTGGTGCTGCTTGCTCTTGATAAGGGAATTGCCGCCGATAGCGATGACGGCCCATTTCTTGTCACTCATACGCTACTCCTTAACCTTGGTTTTAATTGGTTGATATTTTGGTCATAAGAAATGCGTATTCCGTATTTCTTATTGCGTATTAAGCCTGATACGAAATACGGAATACGCAATAGTTTTACCACATCGTCATCGCCATCACACCCTTCTGAGCGTGGAGGCGGTTTTCGGCCTGGTCGAAGACGACGGAATTCGGCCCGTCCATCACTTCGCTGGTCACTTCGACGTCGCGGTCGGCGGGCAGGGGGTGCATGTAGATGGCATCCGGCTTGGCGTGCGCCATCTTCGCCGCGTCGGTGATCCAATCTTTGTAGCTGTCCTGAATCTTCTTGCCCTCGACAGCGTCGGTGGTGGTGAGCAGCGGTCCCCAAGATTTGGCGTAGACCACATCCGCATCCTCGAAGCCCTCGGTCATATCGTGGACAATCTCGAAGGCCGAGCCGCTCTTGCGCGCCATCGCCTTCGCCTCTTCCACGTACTCGTCGGGCAGCTTGAACTCCGGCGGGTACGAGAGCGTCACGTCCATGCCGAAGCGCGGCATCTGGAGGATGAGGGAGATGGGCACGGACATGGGCTTGAGGTAGGAGGAGGCGTAAGCCCACGAAACGACAATCTTCTTCTTGCGCAGATCGCGCCCCTTCTTTTCCTGAATGGTCATCAGGTCAGCGAGACACTGGAAGGGGTGGAAGAGCTCGCACTGCATGTTGAGCACGGGCGAGCGGGAGGCCTCGGCCACCCAGTTGATGTACTGGTTGCCCACGCCCCAATCGCAGTAACGGATAGCGATGCCGTCGAAGTAGCGGCCCAGAATCTCGCCGATTTCTTTTGCCGTATCGCCGTGCGCCACCTGGGTCGTTTTCGAGTCAATGAATGCGCCATGCCCGCCGAGCTGAGCCATGCCCGCCTCGAACGAGCAGCGGGTGCGGGTGCTGCTGAAGAAGAACAACATACCCAGGGTTTTGTCGCGCAGATAGGGGTGCGGCTCGCCCACCGCCCGCTTGCGCTTGAGGTCCCAGGCCATATCCAAAACGGTCTCGACCTCTTCCTTGCTGAAGTCCAGATCGCAGATCAAATCGCGGCCACGTAAATTGGTAATCATGGTGTTATCTACTCCTCTTTTTACTCTATGTGGAAGTAGGAAGTAGGGAGTAAGGGAGTAAGGGAGTATTTCCTACTTCCTTACTTCCTACTTCCCCTACTCCCGATTTACTCCATCGCCCCCAGCACGAGCGCCAACAGGCCCATGCGCATGACGACGCCGTTGAAGGCTTCCTGCCAGTAACGCGACCACTTGGTGATATCCACATCGGGCGGAATTTCATCCATGCGCGGCAGCGAGTGCAGCAGGATGGCGTCGGACTTGGCCTTGCCCATCAGCAGCTCGCGGGTGATCTTGTAATTGGCGGGCGTCATTCCCGTATCACCCTTGCGCTCATCGCGCTCTTTGGTATAGTCGGGCTGCACCACCGGCTTGACCAGAATCACATCCGCCTCAGCAATCACCTGTTCGATGTGCTCCGCCTCGTTGAAATCGAGCGCGCACTGCCGGAAATCCGCCTTGTATTCCTCCGGCATCCGCATATCGGGGGAGCCGGGGAAGAGCGCGTCAGGGGTTGGCCCGATGAAGGTGATGGGGCAGTCGAACTGCGTGAGCGCATGGCCCAGCGAGTGCATGGTGCGCATCCGCATATCGCCCACGGCCACCCAGCGCAGCCCGTCAATGTGTCCCTTCTCTTGCAGCACGGTGTAGAGATCGGTGAGAATTTGCGTGGGATGCTCGCCCCAGCCGTCGCCGCCGTTGATGATGGGGATGCTGGCCCACTTGGCGGCCTCGTGCGGCGCGCCCTTCTGGAAGTGGCACATCACGATGACATCGCCGTAGAACTCCAGATCTTCACCGTATCCTTGATGGATTCCTGATAGACGTCGCCGGCGCGCGTCATCTTGGCGTCGGAGAAGCCAGTCACGCTCCCGCCCAGGCGGATCATTCCGGCCTCGTGGGCCAGGCGCGTCCGCATGGAGGGCTGATAGAACGCCGTCACCAGCGTTTTGCCGGAAAGCAAGTCGCTGTTCTGGCGATTGCGCGCAATCGGCTCCAGCTCTTCACACACCTCGAAGACCCGGAAAAACTCGTTACGCTCGAACTCTTTCAAAGACAGAATGTCACGACCCATAAAACTACGCATACGCATCTCTCCTTTGGTGAAAATAGATTGGTGAAACTCAAACAAATAATGCGTACTACGTAATACGTAAGAGCAAAACACAAATTACGCAGTACGTTTTACGCATTACGCAGTTCCGCCGCAATCGCCTGCGGCAAGCACGCATACCACTCCGCCGCCTGCACGACATCATCCAACGACACATGCTCATTCATCGTGTGCGCCGTCTTCTCATCACCTGGGCCTAATCCGATAGTCGGGATGCCAGCCTTTCCTGCCCAATAAACGCCATTGGTGGAGAAATCCCAGGTCCCCAGTGGGCGCGCTTCGCCCCACAGCGCCTCAACGGCGCGCTGCCCGGCTTGCGCCAGTGGATGGGAGTCCTCTAGCAGCCACGCAGGGAAGTATTTATCCACCGGGAAAACAAAGCCGGTATACGAGGGGGTATCATAATACAGCTCTTCTACCGTAATTTCATCCTGCATATAATCAGCAATCAGCCCCTTAACCTGTGCGATCAACCCTTCGCGGGTATCGTTCGTTGTGGTGCGGCGGTCGAGGTAAATGGTGAAGCGATCCGGCACCGCGTTAAGCGAGGCCGTGCGGGCTTTCACGTCTGTCACGGAAATAACAGCGCGCCCCAGCACCGGGTGGCTGCAATAGCCATGCCGCATCCGGCGATCCAGCTCGCGGATTTCCATGATGACCGCCATCATCTTGTAGACGGCATTGTCGCCCAGATAGTGCGAGGCGGCGTGTGCGGAGCGGCCCGTCGCGGTGATCTTCAGTTCGATGCGCCCCTTGTGCCCGCGATAGACGCGCATCTTCGTCGGCTCGCCAATGACGACGAAATCCGGCTTCACTTGTGGATCCACTTCTACAAACGCATTCGGCGCGATGCCGTCGCACCACTCTTCCATGTTGCCGAAATAGTAAACCGTGTAACCCTCCAGCAAGCCCAGGTCGCGGGCGGCGGCCAGCCCGTAGACCATGCCGGGCGTGCTGCCCTTCTCATCGCATGCGCCGCGCGCGTACAGGCAGCCGTTCTCGATTTTGCCCTCGAAGGGGTCCCAGGGCCACTCGTTGCGGTCGCCAACGCCCACCGTATCAATGTGCGAATCGTAGACGATGACCTTCGGCCCGTCGCCGATGCGCCCGATGGTATTGCCCATCCGGTCGAAGCGCACCTCATCGTAGCCCAGCTTGCGCATCTCGGCCTGGATGCGCTCGCCCACCGGCCCAATCTGCGATTCCATACTCGGAATCGCGCAAATATCGCGCATAAACTGGATGATGTCATCCCGTTGCGCCTGGATCCGCTGTTGAATCTCTGTAATATGCTCCATTTGGTTTTACTACTCCTCGTAATTTGATGATAGTAACGGGTGATGGGTAAGTAAGAAAACCCGTTACCCATTACTTCGTTACCCTATTACTTTGCGCATCACATGGAACTTAAAATGCCCCGGCACAAAGTAGCTGACGGAAAAATCTACCACCTGCTCATCATAGCTGTAAAGTTGCGCTACAAACTTGAGCAGGGCTGTTCCACGCGGCACGCTCAGGCGGCGCGCGAACTTGGAATTGGCCGATTCGGCCATGATTTCAGTGCGCGAGGTGGTCAACAACGGTTCACCGCGCTGGAGCAACAGCCACAACACCGAGCCGTGAAATTCAGCGCCGAGATCGGCTTGAGAGAGATAGGTCAATGGCACAACATCCCGCATATCGGCCACCGGCGTTTGATCCACCGCTACCACCCGCGTCACCACCAGGACCAGCAAGGCGGTTCCCGCCGGATGGCCCAGCCCGGCGACTTCCACAGGCGTTGCCAGACGCTCTTCAATCTCCAGCTCCTGCACACTGGTATCCAGCCCAACGCGACCGGCCAACGTCTCGATGGTTTCCAGAATTTCCAGGCCATTCTCCATGACCAGAAGGCGCGAACTCACAAAGGTTCCCACCCCGTGGCGACGAACCAGCACGCCGCGTTCGACGAAAGTACGCATCACCTCCCGGAGCGTGGCGCGGGAGACACCCAAATCTTTCGCCAATGCAGGCTCAGGGGGCAACTGATCGCCGGGGGCAAGCGTTTCTAACATGGCTTGCAGTGTCTCTTCGACCTGCGCGCGCGGAGAACGTACTTTAGGATACGATAACTTGTCTGACATCAGATAACTCCGAGAGATATTATATATATGTTGTCAGACATGTCAAGTGCCATCGAATGAAACTCTAACCCGCTACCGCTACCGCGACCGTACAATCACGGGCAAATAGAGCGCATGCCATCGCTCGCTCACCAGGATGCTGAAAGTCCGCGTGACGCTGGTTTCGGGCGTGAGCGCCTGCACGGTGACAGAATGTATCCCCGCCTCCGCCCAGCTAAACGCCGCCATACTGGTCGCACCACCGGGAGTCGTATACGTCGAATACCCCGCCGCGCTCCAGGTATAGGTCAAAGGCAAGGTCGCCGTCACCGGCTCGCAATGCGCGGTCAAAGTGATGGACGTGTGCGGTCTGATAAACAGCGGGCTGACTAGGCGCAGCCTCACCGGATTGGACAACGCTGTGTACATGGTCTCATAGAGGTGCGTATTTTCGTGCGTCCCTGTGAGCCGACTCGACCACGGCCCTTGCGCAGCGACCGGCACATCGAGCAAAGTGTGCGCATCGGTCGTCCACGTCACGTAGAAGGGCGTCCCATCCGGCATAGAAAAACGCTGCCCCCCATTATCGCTCAAGCTCAACGCCATCCCGCCCGTCTCATGATCCGCCGTGACGATGACCAGCGTGTTGCCGAGGCGCTCAGCATACGCCAGCCCCACCGCCACCGCCGCATCAAAGTCCAGCACGTCCTCGATGACCCACGGCGCATCGTTCACGTGCGCGGCCCAGTCAATCTGCCCGCCCTCTACCATCAGGAAGAAGCCCTGCGGATTTTGGGAGAGCACCGCCAGGGCCACCTCCGTCATCTGCGCCAGCGTGGGCGCGAACGGGCGCGTCATGCCCGCATCGGCGAAGACCCCTAACAAGCGCGAGGTGCTTGCCGCAGCGAGACCGCTCAGCCCCACCGCGTCCCAAACATAGGTGTACCCGCCGTCAATCGCCTCCTCGATCAAGTTGCGACCATCCTGCCGTGAGCCGGGAGCGGGATACTGCCCGACCAAGTCGGTTGGCAGGAACTCGTTCTCGCCGCCGCCGAGCAGCACATCCACCTCCGCCGCGAGCAATTGACGCGCAATCTCGCTCATCTGCCCGCGATTGCTGACGTGCGCAGCGAAGGCTGCCGGGGTCGCATGCGCGAGGGGCGTGTTCGTGACCAGCCCCACGGACAAGCCACGCGCCTGCGCCTGCTCCAGGATCGTCGCCAGGTGCGCGCCATCGGGCGCGAGGCTCACCATGGCGTTATTCGTCTTCACGCCCGTCGCCAGCGCCGTCGCCCCCGCCGCCGAATCCGTCACGCCGCCGGAGGCATTGCTCGTGCGCGCCCACCCTCGGAAAGGCAGCGTATCCATCGCGAGCTGTCCCTCCGGCCCCACCGCCGCCCAGCGCGCCGCCGTGACGTGCGCCTCCCCCATCCCATCGCCAATGAAGAGGATGATGCGCACCGGCTCGTTGGTGACGCTTGCCGCGCCCCAACCACTCCAGAGCAGAGCAACGATGACCAGCAGCCAACCGCAGCGGCGCACCGTGGTCACTTCAATGCCTTTAGCATTGGCACGAGCTTGTACTTGCGCCCGTGCTTTTCCAGCAGCGAATCGAGATAGCGCCGCCATTCGGCTTCCCGCCCCGCCACGCGATACGCATCACGCGCTTTCGCCAACCAATCGGCGGCGCGATAGTAATACTTCGCCTTGCCCTCGTCCATGATCGGTTCGGCCTGCTTTCGGCACGCTTCGATGACCCACTCCGGGTGCGTGGAAATAGCAGCATCCGCCACCAACCGCACGGTGTCGTAGTAAGCGTACGGGCCTAGCGCGTTGATGGCGTCATCAACCAAACCTTCATGTAGAAAAATTTCGATGATGTCCCGTGAACCGGACGGCGGGCGCGCTCGCAATTCGTCCAACAGACGCTCACGCAATACCACTTGCTGATCCTCAGCCAGCGCCAAAGCGCGCTCATAGGAGGCCAGCGTGGGAGCAACCTCAAAAGCAGTGACAGCGGTAGCGCTAGCGATTTCCGTATACCCCATCGCTTCCGCCAGCTCGCTTAGCCACGCGGACAGCTGTCCCTTTTGATAATCTGGCGAATTGAACGTGAGCGCCCGCTGAGCCAAGTCTAGCGCCGCTTCGGGATGTCCATACTCGTGCAATGCTTGGGCCACTAAGAAAGCTTCGTCAAGACTACATGGGTACTGCTCGATGGTCTCCATGAGTGCCTGCACCCGATTGAGCCGTGCAAGCATCAGCAGGTGATACAGGAAGTTTCCTTCGGCTAAAGCAAGATTGAGGTAATCCTCATACCGGCCCTGTCGTTCCAACACATTCAGACGAGCAATAACAAGTGCATCGGCATGGTACGGCGCTTCGTCCTCCCATGCCCCTTTTTCGGTGATCTCCCCGGCGAAGACGCGCAGCAATGGCGGATAGTCCCATCCCTGTTGTAGAGCCTCAATAGCTGTCACGAAAACATCTTCAAGTCCATAATCATCAAGCGCATCTTGCCAGCGCCTTAGTTTTTTCTCCCAGACGCGTCGCTCCGCATCGCCAAGCTCCGCAGAAAGCACAGCCTCAGTCCATAGCCAACCAATCTCTTCAAAATCCTCCCCCTCATCATCCCATCCTTCAATCTGCAACCAGTCATGGATTCTCATCTTAGTCAACGCATCCAGCGCCGCCAGCGCGCTGTTGCCGTCGCCAGCCTGGATGAGCGCCCACGCGCGGTACAATTGCGTGTTGCTCGGCCCGGTATCCGATCCAGAGGGCTGAAAGAAGGCTGTGGTGTAGTAGCCTCTGCCACCACGTAGCAGCGACTGCACCAGACGCCGAGGTGACATGGGCGACTCTGAGGGCAACACGCTATCCGACGCCAAAGTATCCGCAGGTTGCATACGCAGCAGGGGTAACTGTGCCTCGATATCGTCAAGTATGTCAGGGTGACGTTTCACGAGTTCTTCGAGCAACACGTAGAGCTGGTCAGCATCCAGGTCTTGCAACAACGCATCCACCGCCGGGCGCTCCTCGATAGCGTCCGCCTCATGCAACAGCGCCAACACCACCGCGACCAGATGCTTGCACCAGCCGCCCCAATCGTAGGGACAGGTACAACCGGCATCCCTGATTCCCGTGTCATCAAACTCCAGGGTGACGCGATATGGCTCATAGTCGCTGCCCGCCACGCTCGCGGTGATCATATCGCCGCGACGTATCACCTTCAATACCGCGCCGCTCTCGTAATAATCGTAGACTCTGCCGAAAAAAGTCGGACTTTAACACGAGAAGGCCGGGGTCGGTAAGCCCCAGCCGCAGCACACCTGCGACCACCAGTGTGCCAGCACCGCACGCCACCGCGGCCCAAAAATAGCGGGGACCGGGGTAGAACGGGGCTGCCAGAGGTTTTTTCGGGCTGTTTCCCGTTCTGCTT
>DAOTXC010000076.1:0-6267 GCA_034435555.1 Anaerolineae bacterium | reverse complement strand
TCCGGAGTACGCTCCGGTTAGTATTGATTGCCTATTTTTAAGACACTTGTCTATGACAGCGTCAATTTAGCGGAAAGTAGAGCTAAACGGATTAGAACTCAATTCGACAAATTTCGTCAGCAATGGTTGTCTCTCGCGGCTACATCAACAGGATGACTTTTGCGCTATTGCGTTAATAGTATATAGCAAGTTGGAAGTCTTACCAAGTCTGTATATAAGATTCCGTAAGAATTTGCTACATCTGGGGGATGAAAAAAGCGCGGTAATAAAAAACGACAGGTACACTTACCTGTCGTTTGAGCAACGAGAATATCTGCGATAAAATATTAGGAGCAGTTTTTGAGTTGGTTTAAAGTTCGCTTAAGAACCCAGCCGGCGCGTACTGATGAACCGGTGGCTTGATATGCTTGATCAAAGATTTTTACGGCGCGTTGCACCTCTCCTTCATCAAGCACAAGCAGCTTAGGCCCACGATCTAAAATACGAATATAGCCAGCATCAGCCCAACGGGTCAAGTTGGCCTGACTAACTGCATATTTCCTACTCGCTTCAGTAACTCTAATTGGTTTAGCGCATAATTCTGGTTTTATAGATATGTCAAGCAATAGTAATAAACTGACATCTTGAGCTGCTACAACTACTTGCTTGTTAATCTCAGCCGCTCGAATAACCTCGTCTTCAATGGCCTGAAATAAGATTTTCTCAGGCACAGCATAGCGCAAAGCAGCTTCAGACAAAGGGATATAAGTAGGCAGTTCTGGATGATTCATAATACAATCCACCTTTAACTAAAGGTTATGATGGGATAAAATCAGACACTTCTTTGTTACGCGGGATTAACCGACTCCCCCGTTGCGATTTTCGTTTATATAAATCACCTAAGGCTGAAGCCCTTTTCCATGAGACCAACTTCGCTCGGCGTGACCCAGTCGCCAAGACCGGCAGCCAGCCGTAATCTTGCCAGCGCCAAACCACACTGATAGGAATTTTTAATTTTCTGCTTACTTCACTGATTGATACCAGTTTATCCCCCTCTGCTTCTACTTCTGCTTGAACCGCCAATGCTGCAACATCTTCATCAGCCACAGCAACCTCTTCACCGATCTTGATAGCGCGGACGACACCATCTTTAATGGCTTGCGACAAAGTTCGTTCGGACACAGCGTAACGCGCTATGGCTCCGGAAAGAGGGATATAGGAAGGTAACTTGGTAACCATTTTTATCTCCTGTGACGAATGCGGGTGTCCCAAAATAACCACATATCCGCATTGCTGCCTATTGCATGGCAGCGCTACCCCAATATCACGATACCTATAAAACACACGCGGCCCGGCGAAAGCCGAGCCGCGTTGCGGTGTAGGCAAGGCGGCCCGGACAGGCCGCCAAGACTGGGGGCGGAGGATTCGAACCCCCACGTACGGATTCAGAGTCCGCTGTCCTACCGTTAGACGAGCCCCCAAAGGACACGATGCATTCTACCATGCTTTGGGGATTTGACAACTTCGCGCTTTAGCGGATGCCGGGACACGCGCGCGCGGTGAGCGTCTGATAGGCCGTTTGAATCTGCCGGGTGTACGGGCCGGGGATTCCATCGCCGATGAGGTGCGCATCCACCTGGATGACAGGCAGCAGGCCGCTGGTCGTGCCCAGCGCCAGGATTTCGCTGGCATGCAGGAACTCTTCCACCGGGATGGGACGCTCGACGACGGGCAACCCGATCTCGCTGCCCAGGCGCAGCACGTTATCGCGGGTGATGCTGGGGAGGACGGCGCTGGTGAGCGGATGGGCGGTGAGCGCCCCGGAGATGATCGCGCAGATGCCGGTGTGCGAGCCTTCGGTGACGTAGCCGTCACGCACGAAGACCGCCTCGTCCGCGCCGCGCTCGTGCGCCTCCTGGTTGGCGAGGACGTTCGGCAACAGCGCGATGGATTTGATGTCGCAGCGCGTCCAGCGGTTGTCGGGGATGAGCGCCACGCGGATGCCGTGTTCCCATTGCGCGGTGGGCGGGGTGAAGGGCGTCGCGGTCATGTAAATGGTGGGCGTGGGCGGGGCGGTGGGGAAGGCATGTTGGCGCGGCGCGACGCCACGCGTGATCTGTACGTAGATTTTGGCCTCGCCGGTCAAGAGCGCATTGCGCCGTACCAGCGCATTGGCGGCCCGTTCCAGCGCGTCCAGGTCAATGCCCGTGATGCGGATTCCGTCCAGGCTCTTTTGTAAACGCACGAAGTGCTCTGCGGCCTGGAAGAGCTGGCCCTGGTAGACGTGAATGACTTCGTAGACGCCATCGGCCAGCAAAAAGCCGCGATCATCCGGCGAGATACAGACCTGTGTGTGGGGCACAATCTCCCCGTTGAAATAGGCGTACATGAGCGTAAGTATACGGCTACTGTAGGGAATGTCCAACGCGGTTTGTCACCTCACGCGATCCAGATAGAATTGACCTTGAGGTGAAAAGTGTCCAAAGTACTGGTGGTACGGACTAAACTGACCGTCCCGCGCTTGCATCGCTATGTGCTGCGCCGTCCGCGCCTCGTCTCGCGTTTATCCGAGGCGTTGGAGTATCCCTTGACCATCATGCAGGCGGGGACCGGCTATGGCAAGAGCACAGCCCTGGCAAGCCTCGGCGCGCTATCTTATCCGCTCGTGTGGTATCACCTGGACGAGGAAGATGTTGATTCACTGGTTTTTCTCCTGCATCTCTGGCACGGTTTCCACGCCGTCTTCCCCGAACTTTCCGAAGCGCTGCTCATCCTGCTGGAAGGGTTCGAGAGTGCGCTTGATTCGCCCTGGGCGCGTTTTGTGGACCTGCTCGCCAATGAGTTGACGGACGTATTGCCGGGGCCAACCCTGCTCGTGCTCGATGATGTCCATCTGCTGCGCAAGTCACCGGCGCTGCTGCAAAGTCTCGACCGCTTCATCCAGCACGCGCCGCCGCAGCTCCACATCATTTTGGCGACGCGCTATCCGCTCGAGCTGCCCTCGTTGCTCAAGTGGCAAGTCAAGGGGAAGGTGTTGCAGATTGACCAGGACGAGCTCGCCTTCACCTCAGAGGAAATCGCTACGCTCTTCGATGCGCATTACGGCATCGCCCTCTCCGCCGAAGAGATTGCGCGGCTCGCTGCCGAGACGGAGGGCTGGGCCATCGCGCTACAGCTGGTCTGGCAAGGATTGCGCAGTGGCGCGCTTACCGACGTCCCCGCGACCTTGAGCGCCTTATCCGGCCCCACCGAGCAACTTTTCGCCTACCTGGCCCAGGAGATCCTCGCCCAACAATCCACGGAGGTGCGGGAATTTCTGCACAAGACTGCCGTGTTGCGGGACCTGACCCCTTCTGTGTGCAACTGTCTGTGCGATCTCCGGGATGGCGAGCGCCTCTTGCGCTACTTGCTGGATAATAGCCTCTTCGTCGTTGATCTAGGTGGGGGACACATGCGTTACCACCATCTGTTCCGCGAGTTCTTGTGTCGGCAGCTATCCCCCTTCGAGCTGCGCCAATTGCATCAACGGGCGGCCCGCTGCTGTCTGCACCACGACAATCAGGAGGAGGCGCTCTATCATCTGTTGGCGGCGGACGCGCACGAGGAGGCGGCTGCGGTGCTGGCGGACTTGGGGGGCGATCTGGTGCGCCTGGGGCGACTCGACACCCTCGCCGGTTGGATCAACGCCCTGCCCCCGCATATCCTCGAAGCCTATCCGGCGCTGCTCATCTATCTGGGGGATATTGCCCGGCTGCGCAGCCGCTTCGATGAGGCGCTGGGCTGGTATCGTCAGGCGGAACAGCGGTATCGCAGCCTGTCCGATCTGGTGGGCATCGGCAGGGCCTTGCGAGGACAGGCGCGCATCTACCTGGACACGGTCAATCCCAGCCAGGCCGAAAGCATCCTGCAAGAGGCCCTGCGCATCTCCGACGGCCAGGAAGACCGCGAGGCCCGCGCCAATCTCCTGGAGCTGATGGCCGAAAATCGCCTCAATCTGGGACGACCGGAGGAGGCCGAGGGGATGCAGGCGCAGGCCCAGGAGCTCCGCGAGGAAGGCCCTGGCGAAGCGGAACTCTCCGTGCGGGTGCTGCTGCGCACCGGGCAACTCGATCAAGCCCGGAGGATTTTGGAGAAGCGGGCAGCCACCGAGCGCCAATCGCCGGTGCTGCGCCCGCGCGCGCATCGAGAAACCTTGTTGCTCTTCGCGCTCATCCTTGTCTTTCAGGGCGAAGCGGAACTGGCCTTTACCAGCGCGGTGGAGGGGACGGAGCGGGGGCACGTCCTCAACTCACCCTTTATCACGGCGGTGGGATACATGCGGCAGGGACATGCCTGGCTGCTGCGCGACCCCCTCACCGGCTACGAAGAGGCCTGTCGCTGTTACCGCGAGGCGATCCGCATCAGTGACACGCTGGCCGTGCCGCGCCTCAAAGTGGAGGCGTACTGGGGGCTGTGCCGGGCGCACGGCTTCCGGGGCGCTATTGACGCAGCGGAGCGGGCAGCGGAGCAGGGCCTGGCCCTCGCCGTGCCCGCCGGCGACGAATGGATCGCGGCGCTCATCCGGCTCTCGCTGGGCGCGGGATATTTTCTGGTGGGGCAGGATGAGGCCGCTGCCGAATGGCTGATGCGGGCGCGAGACGGCTTCCACGAGTGCGGCGATACTTACGGCGAGGCCTCCGCGTGGCTCTGGCAATCTCTGCTCTGGCTACAGCTGGAAGACTTCACCCGCCTGAACTGGGGGCTGGAGCAGCTCTTATCGCTGGCGCGTGAGCAGCGCTACGATTATCTCTTCACCCAGCAGACCTTTCAGGGGCCGGTAGACCCTCGCCAGGTCGTTCCGCTGCTGCTGCACGCACGGGAGGCGGGCATCAGTGTGGCCTATGTGGAACAGCTGCTGGCGGCGTTGGGGCTGACGGCGCTCGAGCTCCATCCCGGCTATCAGCTCCGCGTGCAAACGCTGGGGCCGTTTCGCGTCTGGCGCGGCGCGGAGGCCATCGAAGCGCAGGAGTGGCGGCGCGAAAACGCTCGGCTGTTGTTCCAACTGCTGCTGACCCATCGCCACCAGCTCTTGGATCGGGACCAGATTGTAGAGCAGCTCTGGCCCGGCAGCGATCCGGAGACCGCGCTGCGCGATTTTAAGGTGGCGCTCAGCACGCTCTTCAAGGTGCTGGAACCGGAGCGCAAGGCCGGCGCGCTTTCGGCCTACGTCACCCGCGATGGCACGCTCTACGGCCTCCGCCCTCACGCGGATCTGTGGCTGGATGCGGCGGACTTTGAGCAGCATCTCCTCGCAGGCGATCGGCTCTTTGCGCATGATCTGGAGAGCGCGTTGGCGCATTACCGGCAGGCACTCGCGCTCTACCAGGGCAATTATCTACAAGAATATCCCTACGCGGAGTGGTGTAGCGAGGAACGCGAGCGGCTCCTGGCGCTCTATCTGCGCGCCGCCGACCGGATGGCCCAGGCGTTGGCCCAACGCGGCCAATGGGAGGCGGCCATTGATGTAGCGGAGGCGCTACTGGCCCGCGATAACTGCTGGGAAGCCGCCTATCGCCTGCTGATGACAGCGCACGCCCACCTGGGCAATCGGCCCCAGGCGTTGCGGGCCTATCAGCGGTGCGTGGAGTGTTTGCGCGCAGAGTTGGATGTGGCCCCCTCGGAAGAGACGGAGCAGATACATGCCCGCGTGACGCGAGAACCGGGTTCCGCCCGTTGACCCGACACACGAGAGATGGTATACTGG
This sequence comes from Anaerolineae bacterium, assembly GCA_034435555.1. Taxonomy (GTDB): domain Bacteria; phylum Chloroflexota; class Anaerolineae; order B4-G1; family SLSP01; genus DAOTXC01. Next base: position 545 of record DAOTXC010000076.1, on the reverse strand, counting down.
AAAAGAGGGGGAAAAGATGACACTCAATATATCCGCAATTTACGAGAATGGCGTTTTACGGCCCTTGCGACCGCTGCTATTGCCAGAGCGCACACAAGTGCAACTGGAGATACAACCGCTGGCATCCACAGAAGAAGCCGATGTCCACCGGCGCGCTGTCCGCGACGCACTCATAGCTGCTGGTCTGAGCTATGAGTCTTCACCCATTCCTGCGGCTACCCCCACACTTGCTGAAGAACGCCGCGCGGCGCTGGCATATCGTTTCGCAGAAGCAGGCCCGGTTTCCAGTTTAATCATTGCAGAGCGAGAAGAAACGGATGCCTGACTACTACGCCGATAGCAGTGTTTTAGTCAAACGTCACGTTCAAGAAGCTGGCTCGATATGGTTCCGCTCGCTATGTGCGCCAAATGCGGGTAATGTCATTCTCACTGCGCGCCTAAGCATGGCGGAGGTTTACAGCGCACTAAACCGCAGACGCCGCGAAGCCAGTATTGCTCCTCATGATTACTATGACCTCGTAAGCGATTTTGAGATGGTATGTTTG
>DAOTXC010000075.1:0-6801 GCA_034435555.1 Anaerolineae bacterium | reverse complement strand
GTCGAAATGCGTGAGATGAGCCAAATTTATACACTACATGCGCCGATTTTTGATTTCTTGACCACAACATCTAGTGTGCTGTTTTAGCGTCCTCACCTTTTTTCAGGGGAGTCAAGAGGTAGTACATGAAAAACAAAACGGTCTTTGTCCATCCCCTGCTTTTTGCGATTTATCCGGTCTTGGATCTTTATTTCCAAGCGTCAGGTCTTCGCCAATTTCAGTTAACACATAGGGAAGCGCAATTACCTTGTTCTTTGCCTTGATATTTCAGAGAAGTCATCATGTTCCTTCGGTACACCACCGGGGATGAAAATGTAGGACAGGTTGCCAACCTGTCCTACGCTCAGGCTGTTTTCTAGGTAGATGGTATTTGGAGAATCATGCATGAAAGATAACAAGTTATTCATTCACCCTATACTATTTGCGCTTTATCCAATTCTAGAGCTGTATTTCAAACTCAGTAGCGAAATTCTTGTGCTAGATGTCTTTCGTCCTTTGTTTGTAGCGATCAGTGTCTCGACAGTGTTATGGCTACTTCTTCGCTATATGGTAAAGAATGGCGAACGGGCGGCTTTTATAGATACTCTGATAATTATCTTTGTGCTATATTATGGGGCGGTTCATCATGTGCTTTGGGATGTTTCTCTCGCTGGTTTTAGGATTGGACGCCATGAAATTTTGATCCCGTTTTGGTTTCTGATACTGGCCTTTTTGGGTAGTCCGTGGGTTTGGCAAAAATTTACTAATCCACGTTTTATCACACTTTTCTTGAACATCACATCTGCAACAGCATTGACTTTTTCTATATTGCGTTTTGGGTTTGTAAGAGTCGTTCAAGCCCAACAAGATGAAGTGGTAACACCTTCGGTCCAGGTAACGGTTGAGCCGGATGATTTTGTCATTCAAAATATCACCAGCGATGTGGATATTTATTACATCATCTTGGATGGGTATGGTCGCAATGATGTTTTGAGTGAATTATATACTATTGATAATCAGGAATTTCTTGATTTCTTGGACTCTCGAGGTTTTTACATAGCTAACGAGAGTCAGGCCAATTACATTCAGACTGCTCTATCGCTAGCTTCCTCACTTAACCTGGGCTATCTTGCTTCTTCAGCGCCAGAATCTGGAAGCCGACTTCCTCTGATGCAGTTGATTAATCAAAGTCGCGTGCGCCAGTTCTTGGAGCAGCAGGGGTATCAGGTCTTGGCTGTGGATAGTGGCTATGGCCCAACAAAAATTCCCAATGCTGATTCTTATCTTACGCCATCAAGTAATACTTTCTTGAATCAATTCGAAGCGTATTTGATAACTAATACTCCGTTAGTGTACTGGATGGATAAAGGTGATTTTGGCATTGTTCGTGTTGGACATGGAGAAAATCGAGCCTTAGTCACATATGCATTCGAGCAATTAGTTGAAGTTCCGCAACTTACCGGCCCAGAGTTTGTCTTCTTTCATATTATCTCGCCACATCCCCCTTTTGTCTTGGACCGAAATGGGAATTTTGTTGATCCTGGCCCACCATCTCTAGTGGGGTTTCTGGATGGTGATTTCTTCAGAGGTAGTACTGAAGATTACACTGTTGGTTACTATGAAAAGCTTCTCTATACAAATCAACAGATGCAAATCGTCATTGACGCGATTCTGGATAACTCAGCCACCCCACCGGTCATCATTGTGCAGGCGGATCACGGCCCTGGGGCATTGTTAAACTGGACTTCCCCTGAGCAGAGTTGCCTTTGGGAGCGTACTTCGATCCTGAATGCCTATTACATCCCAGGAGTGGATCCCGAAGTTCTATACCCCTCAATTTCACCGGTTAACTCGTTCCGGGTGGTGTTCAACACACTCTTTGATACCCAATTGCCGCTCTTGGAAGATCGTAGCTATTATTCTCCCTGGGCACGGCCTTATCAATTTGTTGAGCTAGGCCCTGAAGCGCAGACTCCCTGTACTTTACCTTGATGATGGTCAATCTATGAAGCCGCGTTTTTGGATAGTTCTATGCACTGTCGTGGGTTTGATTGTGCTCTCGCTCCCCTATGTACTGGCCTGGGCGCAGACGCCTGACGGCGCGCATTATCTCTGGAACTCCTACAATCCGCCCGATACCGATACCTATTTCGCCAAGATGCGCCTGGGCTGGCAGGGCGCGTGGCGCTTTACCCTGACCTTTTCTCCAGAACGAGGGCAGGGCGGCGCTTTTCTCAATCTGTTTTATATCGCGTTAGGCCATCTGGCGTGCGTGACCGGGCTGGCGCTTCCTGCGGTCTATCATGGCGCGCGGCTGTTAGCAGCGTTGGGATTGGCGCTCACTGTATGGCGCTTGAGCGCCCTGATGTTGCCGAACATCTCTTCCCGGCGCTGGGGGCTGGCCTTTGCCCTGTTGGGCGGCGGCATTGGCTGGGCCGCCGCTTATCTCAGGCCGCCGCCAACCGACCTATGGATTCCCGAAGCTTACGGCTTCTTGGGCGCGTTGACCAATCCCCATTTTCCGACCGCGCAACTGTTGCTGGCCCTGACCTTTTTCCTGACCCTGCGCTGGTTCTCCTCCGAGCGCCGTGGCTGGCAGCTTCTGGCCCTGGTTGGTGTGCTTATCGTGTTGAGCCTGGTGCAGGCCTTTGCCGTCTTGACCGTTGGCGGCGTGTGGGGCCTGCTGCTGTTGGAGCGCTGGCGCTCGCAACGGCGCTTCCCGTGGCGCGAAAGCCTGCTGTTGGGAGCGGTTGGCCTGTGCGGCCTGCTCTATCCGCTCTATGGCGTAGAGGCGGTGCAGCGCGACCCCGCGCTGGCCGCCTGGAACGCGCAGAACGTAACCCTCTCGCCGCCGTGGTGGAGCTGGGCGCTAGGCTACGCGCTGACGCTGCCCTTCGCCCTCTACGGCGGTTGGCGACTGTGGCGGATGGATCGCTCTGGCGGACGGTTGCTGGTGCTGTGGGCTATCGCGACATTGCTGGGGATCATGTTGCCCGTCTCCTTCCAGCGCCGTATGAGCCTGGGCTTGAGCCTGCCGCTGGGCCTGCTGGCCGGATGGGGCTGGACGCAGGTGCAGGCGCGACTCCCCCGGCGCCGCTGGGTGGCGCAAGGGGCGCTCATCATCTTGTTGCTGGCGACCCCCTTGTTGATGCTGTTGGCCGGCTTCCGTCAGCCGGGGCTGGCAGACTATCTCTACATTTCCCGTGGCGAGCGCGCGGCGGCGGAGGCGCTGCTCGCACAGGGGCCGGGCCACACCATCCTATCCAGCCCCGTGCGGGGGAGCGCGTTGCCCTGGCTGACGGGACAGCGCGTGGTGGTGGGGCATCCGATGGAGACGGTGGACCACGCCCGCCGCGCTGCCGAGGCCGAGGCCTTCTTCAGCGGGGCGTTGGATGCTGATGCACAACGCGCTCTGCTCTGCCGCGAGGCGGTGGATTACGTCTGGCGCGGCGCGCTGGAACAGCATCAGCACCCGTTGGCCTTCGAGCAGTTTGTGGGCGTTCAACTGTGGCTGCAAAATGCGGATGTCAACATCTTCTCTGTGGAGCTGGTCTGCGATGAAGACTGAACGCCGCTGGCAGTGTTTTCTACGGAACGTATCCTTCCTGCTTCTATAATGGAAGCGAGGGATTGGATCGAAAGTGTTTGAGATTGAAGGAACTATGCTATACTTGCGTGTGAAACTTCGCTGATTTTTAGATTTGAAATTTGAAAGGGGTGCAGAATGACATCAAAAAACCGTCTCTGGCAAACTTTAGGCGTTGTTGTGTTGCTATCGCTGCTCGTCCCGCGTCCGGTCCTCGCCTATCTCGATCCTGGCACGGGCAGCTACATCATCCAGCTGCTCATCGGCGCGGCGGTGGGGCTGGGTTTCCTCATCAAGGTGAATTGGAACCGGATCAAGGCGTTTTTCAGCAAAAAGGACTCAGGGGATGCGAGTGAACAAGAGTAGTGCGGTCGGCGGCTCCTTCCGCGATCCCAGCGGTTTCGTCTTCGTTGTGGAAGGGCAGGTCTATCGTCAGATCAATCAGGTCTACCGCGAGGACTATGACCGCTTGATGACCTCCGGTCTGTACGCGGCGCTGACCCGCGACGGCCTGTTGATCCCGCACACCGAGGCCGATCCGGCGCTGGCGCAGGGCGAGCGGGCGTACAAAGTTCTGCAACCGGAGCGCCTGCCCTTCATCTCGTATCCTTACGAGTGGGCGTTCGACCAACTGCGCGATGCGGCCCTGCTCACCCTGCGCATTCAGCGCGCGGCCCTGGAACACGGGATGTCGCTGAAGGATGCCAGCGCCTACAACGTGCAGTTCGTGGGCTGCCGCCCGGCGCTGATGGACACGCTCTCCTTCGAGGCGTACCGGGAGGGCGAGCCGTGGGTGGCCTATCGGCAGTTCTGCCAGCACTTCCTCGCGCCGCTGGCGCTGATGGCCTACCGCGACGTGCGCCTGAGCAGTCTGTTGCGCGTTCACATTGATGGTGTCCCGTTGGATCTGGCGAGCCGCTTGCTGCCGTTGAGCACGCGCTTCAGGACGCCGTTGCTGTTGCACATCCACCTGCACGCGAAAGCACAGCGCCGCTACGCCGATAGCGACGTTGGCGGCGCGGCGCTCGCGCGCGGGCGTCAGGTCAGCCGGATCAGTCTCCTGGGGTTGCTCGATAGCCTCGAATCCGGCCTGCGCAAGTTGCGCTGGCGCGAGAACGAGACGGCCTGGGCGGATTACTACGCTCACACGAATTACTCGACGGCGGCTCTGGATGCCAAAGCCGCGCAGGTGGCGCGCTTTCTGGAGGAAGCGGGGCCGCAGCGGGTCTGCGATTTGGGCGCGAACACGGGCCGCTTCAGCCGCCTGGCGAGCGCGCGCGGCGCCTTCACCGTCGCGGCGGATGTGGATCCCGGCGCGGTGAATCTGGCTTACCGCGAGGGCAAGGACAAGGCAGAGACCAACTTGTTGCCCCTCGTCCTCGACCTCACCAATCCTAGCCCGGCGCTTGGTTGGGCCAACGAGGAGCGCGAGTCCTTCGCCGAACGCGGCGCATTCGATCTCGTGCTGGCCCTGGCCCTTGTGCATCACCTGGCGATTGCGAACAACGTCCCGCTGGAGCGGGTGGCGGCGTACTTTGCAGCGCTGGCCCCGCAGCTGATTGTGGAGTTCGTACCCAAGTCCGATTCGCAGGTGCGGCGCTTGCTCGCGAGCCGGGAGGATATCTTTCCGGAGTACACGCCAGCGGGCTTCGAACAGGCCTTTACGCGCCGCTACGACATCGTGCAGTGCGTCCAGGTCCCTGATTCCGAGCGGATACTGTACTGGATGCGGCAGAAGGCTGAAAGATAAAACACCAACTTGGAAATAAGGATCTCTGGTTTATGAAAAAATTAGTTTTTTATCCATTTCTTTTTACAGTTTTTCCTATTTTAGAACTCTTTTTCAAAGCGAGTTCTGAGATCCCCTTTATAGAGACCTTGCGAATTCTTATAGCTGCTCCTATAGTTACAGGGCTTGGCATGTTGTTGGTCTACTGGTGGTCACGCGATTGGGAACGTGCCGGTTTTGTTGTAACTATTTTTCTATTTATCTTCTTCTATTACGGTTCGTTTTATTACGTTGCTTGGAATTTGACGTTTTTTGGTGTGCGTATTGGAAAACACGAGATTTTATTTCCTTTGTGGACGATGATGTTATTTATCTTGGGTAGTCGCTGGGCATGGGATCGCTTGCAAGCAGGTTCATTGATTACAAAATTCTTGAATATCACTGTGACAGTTACGCTTTTGTTTTCAGTGGGGCGTTATCTGCTTAATGTGAATAGGACGCAAGGTTTGTTGCGAGAAGCACCTGCCCTACCGAGAGTAAGTCTGGTTCATGAGGAACAATTTCAGCTACAATCAGAACAAACCCCGGACATCTATTATATAATTCTCGATAGTTATGCCCGTGAAGATGTGTTAGCGCAGCTTTATGGGCTAGATAACAGTGGCTTTTTAGCGTCTCTGCAGGCTCGCGGGTTCTACATTGCAGCGGAAAGTCATAGTAACTATTTTCATACACCATCTTCATTGGCTTCTTCACTTAATATGGATTATCTGTACGTGGAAAATTCTGAACGGGCTAGTTTTGGGGCGCTAGGCGATTTGGTAAGAGGAAATCGGGTGCGTGCAGCTTTAGATGAACAAGGGTATTCATTTGTCACGGTTGAAAGTGGGTTTGCGGTTAGCCGTTTTTCTAATGCAGATGTGTATCTCACAGCAGTTCCCAACCCTTTCCTAAATCAATTTGAGGGTTTGTTATTGATTAGTTCCGCATTAGTGATCCCGGTTGACAAAGGTTGGATGACGGTTCCGGTTGTGGGGCGAGGCGCCAATTTCGTGCAGGTACGCTATGCTCTAGAACAGTTAGCAGAGGTCCCGGCTATTCCAGGTCCTAAATTTGTCTTTTTTCACATTATTAGCCCGCATCCACCGTTTTTGGTTGATCGATATGGTAACTATGTAGAACCTTATTCTCCTTATGCTGGGGATTTGGATGGCGATGTGTTGCAGATCCCTCAAGAAGTCTATATTGACGGATATAACGAAAAACTTATTTATACGAATCGTATGTTGTTGGCGGCTGTGGATGCGATTTTGGAAAACTCTACTACGCCACCGGTGATAATTTTGCAAGCAGATCATGGCCCTGGTCTTTTGTGGAGTCGGAGCTCGCTTGAAGCAACTTGCGTCTGGGAACGGGCGGCAATTTTGAATGCTTATTATTTACCAGAGGATGGGGCTTCTCAATTATATCCAGGCATTACACCGGTCAATAGTTTTAGGGTGATTTT
>DAOTXC010000074.1:0-4008 GCA_034435555.1 Anaerolineae bacterium | reverse complement strand
CCGCCATTCGCGGTCGCGCGTCTCCAACAGCGCGCCCAAATCGCTCGGATCGCACATCAGAAAGACGGGCGCGAGTTGCTTGAGCAGATAGGCCAGGCCGCTCAACGCCGTGCGCACCCCTTGCGCTCGCTCGAGCTGCCGGTGGCAGGTGGGGCAGAGCGTGAGGAGGTTGTCGGCGGCGTGGGCCAGGCGCAGGGCCATCGCCCGTGGATACTGTTGCAGGAAGGCCCGCAGGGGCGTCAGATGATGCACCTCCAGCGCGTGGCCCGGCTCCCCGGCGGCCTGGCAAAGCCGGCAGCGCTGTCCGTCGCGGGCCAACATCTCCTGGCGGATGGTGGGCCACTCCGGGCCGTAATCCAGCGGCGCGACCCAGACCCCTTCCGCCGCCAGCTGCGTCACCAGCGAAAGCTCCAGCCCCAGGCGGCACGCCTCCGTCTCCATCTGCTGTTCCGGCAGCGCAATCTCGCCCCAGCCGAGCGTTTCGTGCGTGGCGAGCCGGACGCGGCGGTAGGCGGTCGGCTTGGTGCGGACCAGCACGCTCTCCTCGCTCAGGCGCAACGGGCCGAGCGTCATCTCCTCATGCAAAGCCAACCGCTCCACCTGCGTCGTGGAAGAAGCGGTGGTATAGTAATCCAGCGCGCACGGCTCCGCCTGGGCCAATCCCTGCTCCCAATCCAGCGCGGTGATGAGATGCGGCGCGCCGCTGTGGAAGTAGATCGCGCCCTCGTGGACGAGGCGGGGCGCGCTGGGCCGATCCACCGTGCCGATGATCTCGCCGGTGGGGTCGTGGATCACGACGGTGTCGGGCGTGGCGGTGCGCAAGGAGACGCTCTGCGCCGGGTACTGCTCAGCCACCCAGGTGAAGGTCGCGCCGCTGCGATGCAACACCCCGCTCTCGGCGAGCGCGGCGAGCAGGCCATCCACCTGCGGAACGCTGCCGAAGGGTTCGCCTTCGGCGAAGGGGAGCTCGAAGGCGGCGCAGGCCAGGTGCGCAGCGAGGAGGCTGAGCGCATTGGGGTTCACGCGCGCCTCCTCCGGCGAGCTGCCGAAGAAGTACTCCGGGTGCGCCACGAGGTACTGATCCAGCGGCGCAGCGCCGGCGATGAAGATGGCGAGCGAGGTGTCGGCGCGCCGCCCGGCCCGTCCCATCTGCTGGCGGGTGGCCGCAATGGAGCCGGGATAGCCCACCAACACCGAGGCATCCAGCGCGCCGATGTCAATGCCGAGCTCGAGGGCGTTGGTGGCGATGACCAGCCGCAAGCGCCCCTCGCGCAGGTCGCGCTCGATCTGGCGGCGCTCCTGCGGCAGATAGCCGCCGCGATAGCTCTGGATCGTCTGGGGATCAAGGCCGGCACTGGCGGCGCGCTCCCGCAGGTCACGCAGCAGGAGCTCGACGCCGAGGCGCGACTGCGCAAAGATGATGGTCTGGACGCCGGCGCGGAGCAGGCGCAGCGCCAGCGTGGCGGCTTCGTCGGTAGGGTGGGCGCGCAGGCCCAGGTCAGAGTTGCGCAGCGGCGGGTTGTAGAAGAGGACGTGGCGCTCGCCGTAGGGCGCGCCATCGCCGGCGACGGCCATCACAGGCGCTTCCCATAGCGCGTTCGCCAGCGCCTGAGGGTTGGCAATCGTCGCCGAAGCGGCGATGAACTGCGGATCGGCCCCGTAGAAGTGAGCGATGCGGCGCAAGCGGCGGAGGACGTTGGTCACATGGCTGCCGAAGATGCCCCGATAAGTGTGAATCTCATCGAGCACAACGTAGCGCAGCCCGCTGAAGAAGCGCATCCAGCGCGGGTGGTGGGGGAGGATGCCGAGGTGCAGCATGTCGGGGTTGGAGACGAGGAGGCGCGCCTCTTTGCGGATGGCGGCCCGGTGGCGCGAGGGCGTGTCGCCATCGTAGGGGCGGAGCGCCAGCGGGACTTGCAGCGCGTCGAGCCAGGCTTCGAGGGCGGCGAGCTGGTCGTGGGCGAGGGCTTTGGTGGGGAAGAGCAGCAGCGCAGTGGCCTGGGGATTGTGCAACAGCGCGTTGAGCAGGGGGAGGGTGTAGCCCAGCGTCTTGCCAGAGGCCGTGCCGGTGGTGAGCACGACATTTTCGCCCTGGAGGGCCAGGTCAACAGCGCGGGCCTGGTGGACGTAGGGGGAGGCGATGTCGAGGCTCTGCGCGGCGCGCACCAGGCGTGGGTCGAGGCCGTTGGGCCAGGCAGCAAGATCGGCGGGCTGAGATGGCAAGGTGCGCCAGGCGGTCACATTGCGGATGAAATCGGGATCCGCGCGCAGCTGATCGAGGAGGGTTTCTAAAGACATGAGCGTATTTTAGCGCAATCGGCATAGTTGACCAGCGTCATGAAAGCGATACAATGAAGATAACAAGCGGTTTGAGGAGGTGTATGTCTGGATTGAACAGGATGAGGATGGGATGTATGTAGGCGAAGTGCCGCAATTGCCCGCTTGCTATAGCCAGGGTAGAACGCTCGACGAATTGCTGGACAATATCCGCGAGGTGATTGTGCTCTGTCTGGAAGAGATGGCTGTGGATGTGCCGCCCTTGCCCACCTTTGTGGGTGTGCAGAAGGTGGCTGTCTAATGCCGGTTGTGCGCGAATGTGGGCCGTGGCTTGTTGCGTAAAATCCTCCGTGACATGGTCAGCTCTCGCGGGCCAGGGTAGGCGTCCGTCCGGCGAGCTGATCCTCGCGCAGCGCGGCAACGAAGAGCAGCGACGAGAGGCGGTTGATGAAGGCGAGGTTGGGCGCACCGATGGTCGGTTCGAGCTCGGCGAGGGCGACAAGGCGGCGCTCGGCGCGGCGGATGACCGTCCGCGCGAGGTGGCAGGCCGCGCCCGCGTGAGAATCGCCGGGCAGCACGATGTCCTTGAGCGGGGGGAGATCGGTTTCCAGCTGCGCGATCAGTCCCTCGAGCCATCTGACGTCCTCGGCGGTGAGGCCGGTGTAGGTGGCGCGCAGCTCGGCGGTGGCGGAGAGGTGCGACATCAGCCGGTAGAGGCGGCGCTGCACGGCGGGCAGGGCCTCGCGCAGGATGGGATCACACGCGAGGGCGCGGGCCATCCCCAGGGCGCAGGTCGTCTCGTCGAGCGCGCCGATGGTATCGAGCAGCACATCGCTCTTAGGGAGGCGCTCCTTGCTGCCGAGCCGGGCCGTATCACCCCGATCCCCTTTGCCGGTGTAGAAGGTGGTTTTGTTCATCTGGGTTCTCCTTTGGCGAGTCAGCGAGTTGGCTTATTATAGCATCGCTTCGAGCAGAGGCACGTCATCCGTGAACATGATTGGAAGCCATGAAGATGACTGGTATCTTCGATGAACTTTGACATTTATATGAACTTCGCTTACCATGAAAATGGATTCGGCTGCTAACGACGCGCTCGTTGAAATTTTCTCAAAGAGGGGGATCCATAGTGGCTCACAAGGTCCGGGCATGGATCACAGCGCAGTTGTTTAGCGCGCCTTTTGCTTCCGTACTAGAAAACCGACAGATTACACGCATACTCATTGGAATCGTCTTGCTACAGTTAGGGGTGGTAGCGGTGGGATTGGATGCGTGGCCATGCCCAATCAAGGCTGCGTTGGGAGTGCCTTGTCCGGGATGTGGTCTAAGCACAGCGGTAATCTTACTAATTCAGGGAAAATGGATAGAGGCCCTTTCTGCGCACGCTTTCGCCCCGCTGTTTTTGTTTGCGTTTATCTTGATGGCTATTGTGGCCGTGCTTCCTGAGCAGCTATATCAAAAGGCGGTGCGTCGAATCGCTGCAATAGAACATCGCACAGGAATTGTGATAGTCGTATTACTCGGTCTTATCGTCTACTGGATGGTTCGTTTGTTTTAAGAGTTGACGTTGTAGTTGTTGCAAAAAGCATTATTAATCAATCAAACAGTAAAGGAGTAGGAATGACTCCCCTGAAAAAAGGTGGGGACGCTAAAACAGCATACTAGATGTTGTGGTCAAGTAATCAAAAATCGGCGCATGTAGTATATAAATTTAGCTCATCTCACGCATTTCGA
>DAOTXC010000073.1:0-11613 GCA_034435555.1 Anaerolineae bacterium | reverse complement strand
TCGAAATGCGTGAGATGAGCTAAATTTATATACTACATGCGCCGATTTTTGATTACTTGACCACAACATCTAGTATGCTGTTTTAGCGTCCCCACCTTTTTTCAGGGGAGTCTATATTGGAATATCTTACAACTGAAGGAGGTGTTGTTAAGCGAAAAATGTATGTGGCCCTTTACAAATGTTTTGCGAAAATTACCCAAAATTTAAGAGGGAGGAAACTCTAATGAATCGCAAATCTCTGTGGACCGTAATTAGTTTGTTGTTGATTGCCAGCTTCGTGCTGACGGCCTGTGGCGGCGCTGCTACTGAGGCCCCGACCACCGCTGCGCCCCCCGACGCTGAGATCACCTTGCGCTGGCGCACCCGCCCGGACAACCAGGCGGAGATTGATGTGTATCAGTCCATCAGCAATCAGCTGGATGGGCAGATGCAGGGCGTAACGCTCGTCTACGAACCCGGTGGCAGCGAAACCGCCAGCTACCAGGACGTGCTGAAGACCGAGATCGGCGCGGGCACGGCCCCCGATGTCTTCTGGATCCCCGGCACCGACATCGCCGACTTCGCCAACCGTGGCCTGATCCTGAACCTGAATGATGTAGCGCAGAACGACGCCGATTTCGATGTGAATAACTTCTACCCTGGCCCCATGTATCACCTCACCTACAATCCCGATACGGACCAGACCGGAGCGAACAGCGGCGTGTTGTGGGGTCTTCCCCGCGACGTCTCCACCTTCGCGCTCTATCTGAACCTTGACCTCATCGCTGAGGCCGGCGCGGATGATCCGCGCGAGCTGGCCGTTGCGGGCAACTGGGACTGGGACGCCTTCTACCGCGTCGCCGAGCAGATTAGTGCGCTGGGCAGCGACATCTACGGCTACGGCGCGAATGCCTGGTGGGGCCCCTACGGCGTGTGGCTGAATGGTGCTGGCGGCGGCTTCTTCACTGAGGATCGCACCGCTTGTGCGCTCGATACCGCTGAGTCCATCCGCGGGCTGGAATTCCAGCGCAGCATCTATGATGCCGGTCTCGCCGTGCCCTACGGCGAAGACAGCGAGCCGCCCTTCATGGCGGGCCGCGTCGGTATGTTCCAGAATGGCCGCTGGGCCACCCCTGGCGCTCGCGCCAGCGCGAACTTCAACTGGGACGTTGTCGAGCTCCCGACCGGGCCTGAGGGCATGGGCAACTGGCTCTTCTGGGGCGCTTACGTCGTGAACGCCAACACACCTTATCCCGAGCAGGCGTGGAATCTGGTGGAGCGGTTGACCACCGCCCAGGTTCAAGGGCAGGTCGCCGAGCTGGGCGCGAACATCCCCAGCCGCGTGAGCCAGGAGGCGCTGGACGCCTTCTTGACCTTCACCCCGCCAGATAACAACCAGGCCTTCCTCAATGGTCTGGCCCAAGATCCTGTTGCCGAAGGCCCCCTGTGGGCGGGCAACTGGCCGGAATTCGATGCCATCATGGGCGCCAAAATCTCCGCCGTCCTCAACGGCTCCATGTCCATCGAGGAATTCCGCTCGAGCATCTGCTCCGAGGCGAACCGCGTCTTCAACCCCTAAAGGGGACTTGCAGGTCGGGCGGGGGATCCCCCGCCCGACCTTTTCCAAGCACGAAGGACTTATCAAACCGGCGGGATCACCTGCGCCGCCCTTATCTTTTAGAACGGGCCTGGCTACGTTCGTCAAACAGATGATTTTTAGATTTTCCGCTTTGCAGATTTTTCACGGAAGACATCGGTGCTGGCGCACACCATCCCAGCACGAGGATGTAAGACAGGTTGGCAACCTGTCTTACGACTGCTATTTTCTAGGGAGACGGCGGTGCTGATGCACGCCATCCAGCACGAAAATGCTTATCAGCAGATTGGGCGTATTTAGCAGATTTTTGTTTGGCTATTCGCTATTCACCATTCGCAGATTCACCATTCGCAGATTCACCATTCGCAGATTCACTATTTTCTAGGGAGAATTTTATGGAAGCAACGGTACAGGTTACACACTTACGCAAATCCTTTGGCCTTGTTGAGGCGGTCAAGGATGTCTCGTTCGAGGTCTACCCTGGCGAGATCTTCGGCCTGTTGGGGCCGAATGGGGCGGGCAAGACAACCACCATCCGCATGATGTTGGACATCTTCAAGGCGGATGAGGGGCAGGTGCAACTCTTCGGTGATGGCGATATGACCGAGGAGAAGAAGAACCGCATCGGCTATCTGCCGGAGGATCGCGGACTGTACAAAGACCTCAAACTGGAGCCAACGCTGCTCTATCTGGCGACGTTGAAGGGGCTGGAGGAGGCCGTCGCGCGCGAGCGGCTGGAGGCGTGGTTGCGGCGGCTCGACCTGTACGAGCACCGCCAGAAGAAAGTCCAGGAGCTGAGCAAGGGGATGCAGCAGAAGGCGCAGATCATCGCCACGCTGTTGCACGAGCCGGAACTGATCGTGGTGGACGAGCCTTTCGCGGGGCTGGACCCGGTCAACACACGCCTGGTCAAGGAGATCATGGAGGAGCAGCGGCAGGCGGGGCGGGCGATCATCATGTCCACGCACCAGATGTACCAGGTCGAGGCGCTGTGCAGCCGCATCGTGCTGATCAGCCAGGGCGAGGCCATGCTCTACGGCGAGGTGGCCGACATCAAGCGGCAGTTCTCCGGCAACGCTGTGACGCTCCAGGGGCAGGGCGACTTCTCCGCGCTGCCCGGCGTGCTCGAAGTGCGGCGGGAAAACGGCGCGTGGCATCTGGCCCTGGAGACCGGCGTCGCACCGCAGGAGCTCTTCCGCGCGCTTGCCGCGCGCGGTGATATCAAGATCGAGCGCTTTGAGATAGCAGAACCCTCGCTCGATGACATCTTCATCGCGGTGGTCAAGGGCGGGGCGGCGGCGGAGGCCCCCCATGCATAAGGCATTTCTGGTCGCCAGGCACGCCTATCTCGAAGCGGTCAAGAAAAAGTCCTTTCTGATAGCGACCTTGGGCTTGCCGCTGTTGCTCGTTGTGGTCATGGTCATCGCTATTGTGGTGCAGCTAAGCGGCTCCAGCAAGCTGCCGCTGGGCTACGTGGATCACACGGGGCTCTTCGACCCTGCGCTTTGGGACAGGGTCGAACGCCCTCCCCAGGTGGAATTGGTGCGCTTTTCCGAGACTTCGGAGGCTCAGGCCGCGTTGGAAGCGCAAGAAATCCAGGCCTACTACGTCATCCCGAAGGACTATCTGGAAGCCCCGCTGTTGGAGCTCTATTACTGGGAGACTGGGCCGGGGGAGCTGGTGGTTGCGAGTTTCGAGGGATTCATGCAGTTCAATCTGATACTACAGGCCCCGGCAACGGCGCGGACGCGGCTGCTGCGGGGGGCAGATTTGACGATCCGCTCGCTGGATGGCCGGCGTCAGGTCGGCGGCGACAGCTTTCTCAACATGATCTTACCCTTTGCCGCCGGCTTTGCCTTCTACTTCGTCGTGATGAGCGCCGGCGGGTACATGCTCCAGGCGGTGACGAACGAGAAGGAGAATCGCACCATCGAGGTCTTGGCTACTTCGCTCTCGCCTGAGCAGCTCATCGGGGGAAAGGCCGTGGGGTTGATGGCCGTCGTCCTCACCCAATTGCTGCTTTGGGGCGGCGTGTTGGTTCTCGTCGGGTTGGTGGGCGCGCGTTACTTTCCCATCCTCTACACCCTGGAGATGCCCTGGGACCTGATCGGGTTGGTGCTGCTCTTCTTCCTGCCCTCCTACCTGCTGGTCGCCTCGGTGATGACGGCGGTGGGGAGTGTGGTGGTGGATCAACAACAGGGGCAGCAGATCGCCGGCCTGCTCAACATGCCCTTCATCTTCCCGCTCTTCTTCGTCGGCTTGATCATGACCAATCCCAACAGCCCGATGTTGGTGGCGTTGACCCTCTTCCCCACGACCTCGTTCATCACCTTGACGATGCGGTGGGGCTTCACCGCCGTTCCGCTCTGGCAGATGGGGGTGAGCTGGGTCTTGACCGTCGGTGCGGCGGCGTTGAGCGTCTGGCTGGCGGCGCGTCTCTTCCGCATCGGGATGTTGCAATACGGGCAACGGCTCAAGCTCAAGAACATCGTGGCCGCGCTGCGGGAAGGTCACTAGGGAGGGCATCATGCGAAATATATTTCTGGTGATCAAACACGAAATCATCACGATGTTGAGCAAGCCCTCGTTCTGGGTGCTGACTTTCATCTTCCCCTTGGGGATTTTGATCCTGACCTTCGGCACGCAGCTGATGACCGAGCAGATGATCGCGGATGTCGGCAGCGAGCGCGAATTGATTCAGGGAACGGACAATGGAGAGGCGGCCCCGGCGCTGCGCATCGGCTATGTGGACGAAGCCGGGCTGTTGCTGACGCTGCCGCCTGAGATGTCGGCGGACGTGTTGGTCGCCTACGAGAGCGCGGCGCAGGCGCAATCCGCGCTCGAGGCCGGCGAGATCAAGCAGTACTATGTGATCGCGGCGGACTATTTGCAGACGGGCAAGATGGTGCTGGTGGATCGGGATTTCAAGCCGTTGGGATCGTTGGGCGGCTTCAACGTGATGGAATACATCATCAATTACAATCTCACCAATGATCTGGCCCTGACGGCCTTGATCGAGCGGCCCATGCCCAGCGTCACCCGCCACGCGCTGGCCCCCGAACAGGCCAACGACACCAGCGGCAGCCTGTTGGCCTTCATGGTCCCCTATGCCACCATGTTTATCTTCTTCTTTGTGTTGACCATGAGCAGCGGCTTTATGCTCCAAAGCGTCTCCAAAGAGAAAGAGAACCGCGTGGCCGAGGTACTCTTGTTGAGCTTGCGCCCGCGCGATCTGGTGCTCGGCAAGTTGATCGGCCTGGGCGCGGTCGCCTTCCTCCAGATGGCGATCTGGTTGGGCGGCAGTCTCTTCACCCTGGAGAACCGCGAGCAACTCTTCAACGTGACCACAGCGTTCGTGCTGCCGCCAGGATTTGTCGCCTGGGCTATCGGCTACTTCATCCTGGGGTATCTGCTCTATGCTTCGGCGCTGGGCGTGTTGGGTGCGTTGGCCCCCAACGCACGCGAGGGCAGCCAGTTCACGATTATCGTCATGTTGCCGCTGATGATCCCCTTGTGGCTGGCGGGGGCCTTGATTGGCGCGCCCCATAGCGGGATGGCGATCTTCCTGAGCCTCTTCCCGCTTACCGCTCCCGTCTCGATGATGACGCGCCTGGCGGTAGGCGGCGTGCCGTTCTGGCAACCGCTTTTGAGCCTGGGGTTGTTGGCGCTCACCACCTACGGCTTCGTGCTGCTGGCCGCGCGCTTCTTCCGTGCCGATACCCTGCTCTCCGAAGCCTCGCTGGAGTGGAAGCGCATCTGGCACACACTCAAGACGGATCAACGCTAACCTTAGCGGCTTTCGCCCGCCGCCCTGAAAAGAGGGCGGCGGGCTGTGTTAGGGGACGCGGCTGCTTTTCTAACTGCCGTGGAGCTGTTATAATCGCCGGAGGCGTCATCTTGTGTCTTTGATATATCACCGAGGGCAAAAATGTAGGACAGGTTGTCAACCTGTCTTACGTTTAGGCTACTTTCAGAGGAGGACGGTATGTCTCGAGAAATCAGCGGGGGTTGGGAAGCATTGGAGCAGGAGGTGATCGCCTGCCGGGCCTGCTCGCGTCTGGTTGTCTGGCGCGAGGAGGTCGCCCGCGTCAAGCGGCGCGCCTACCGCGATTGGGACTACTGGGGCAAGCCGGTGCCGGGTTTCGGCGACCGCAACGCGCGCTTGCTCATCGTGGGGCTGGCGCCGGGAGCGCACGGCTCCAACCGCACCGGGCGGATGTTCACCGGCGACAGCTCCGGCGAGACGCTCTTCGGGGCGCTGCACCGGGCGGGATTCGCCAATCAGCCCACGTGGGAGCGGGCCGATGACGGCCTGGCGCTGACCGATGTTTACATCACGGCGGTGGGGCGCTGCGCCCCACCGAAAAATCGCCTCACGCAGGAGGAACTGCTCAACTGTCGTCCTTTTTTGGAGCGCGAGCTGGCGCTGTTGACCCGCCTGGAGGTGGTGGTGGCCCTGGGGCGCGTGGCCTTCGATGAACTGCTGCGCCTCTGGGGCGAACAGGGCCACGCCGTGCCGCGCCTCGACTTCGCTCACGGCGCGCGCTACGAGCTCGGCCCCGCGCTGCCCACGCTGTTGGTCTCGTACCATCCCAGCCGGCAGAACACCCAGACCGGGCGGCTCACGCTGCCGATGTTCGACGCGGTCTTCGAAGAGGCCTGCGCCCTGTTGGAGCGTTCGCCATGACGAAGAGCCGGGTGCGTATCTCCGGCCTGGTGCGGATGATGCGGTGGGCGCGCGAGCAACTGGCCGCCGGCATCCCGCCCGACCAGGCCGCGTCGTTCCGCGCGCGCGTGCGGCAGACGCTCGTGCAGGTCGAGGCCATCTGCCACGAGCACCGCATCCAGCCCCAGGACTTACCCAAGCCTTCCTACGATGCGTACCGCTTCTTGCAGGAGATTGATCTGGAGGCGTTGCCCCTCCGCGAGACGCCGCTGGTCGCGCCCCGCGCCAAGACGGTGCGCATCACCAACATCGTGGCGGCGCAGCAGACCATGAACGCGCTCTGCGTCGAGTGGCTGGAGGATGCGGCGCAGCGCAACGCCCTGGTCGCCGGGAAGCCCGTTGATATTGAACAGTTGAGCACGCTCTTCCAGGAGCATGTGGCCGAGATCGAGACATTGGCGGAGCGGCAGGGCGGCGCGCCCGGCGATCTCCCCACGCCCTCGCGCCGCGCCTATCAGTGGCTCAAGTTACTGAGCGACCCGGAGACGTTGTTGCTGCATCTCAAAACCTTGCGCAAGGTGCTGAGCGAATTCCGCAAGCCCACTTGCCGCACGCGAATTCCCAAAGAGCGGCACGACTTGCCCGTAGATGTGGAATTCGCCTACAGTTCCCATCTCTACCGCGCGCGCACTTTGGAGGAGCGGAGGCAGGTCACACTGCATCAGGGCTTCATGGGCGCGCCATCGAGGGTGCTGCGCGCGCTGGTCTGCGAGGTGTTGTGCAACGTCAAGGGGCAGGAGCTCGCCACCCTGAAGGCGTACTCCGAAAGTGATACCTTCCTCGAGGTCGTCATGGCGTTGGAGATGACCACCGACGTGGGGTCCGCCTCCCCGCGCGGGCGATATTACGATCTCGACGAGGTCTTCGAGCGCGTCAACGCAGCCTATTTTTCGGGGAAGCTGCCCCGCCCGCAGCTGACGTGGAATCAGGTGCTCACGCGGCGCAAGTTTGGGCATTACGATGCCCTCCGCGATACGGTGATGGTGAGCATCACGCTTGATACCGCCGACGTGCCGGCGTATGTCGTGGACTTCATCATGTACCACGAACTCTTGCACAAGCAGCTGGGCGTGAACGTGGTCAACGGGCGGCGCTACGCCCATACGTCGGACTTCCGCGAGGCCGAGCAGCGCTTTGCGCGCTACGCGGAGGCGCAGGACTTCTTGAAGTCGCTGGCGAAAGTTTAGGAATGGAGGTCATCATGCCGGAGTATCTCGATCAAGTGACGCCGGAGGGCGTGTTGGCCCTGCTCAAGGGGCGGCGCAGCATCCGCCGGTACCGAACCGATCCCGTGCCTGACGCGCTTTTGGAGCAGGTGTTGGAGGCGGGGCAGTGGGCGCCCTCGGCGAGCAATCGGCAGCCGTGGGACTTTATCGTCGTGCGCGACCCGCAGGTGCGGAAGGCAGTGGCGGAATACGCGCGTTACTATTTCATCAAGTGGCCGCACGTCGAAGAAGCGCCCGTCATCATCGTGTTGTGCGGCGATGCCAAGAACCGCGTCTACCGCCAATTCCTCCATGAGGACATCGGCCTGGCGGGCGGTCAGATGATGCTCCAGGCGGCGGCGCTAGGGCTGGGGACCTGTTGGCTCGGTGGCGTGGATAAGAAGGCGCTGGGGCAGCTGCTCAATGTCCCGGAGCACATCGAGGTGGTGGGGTTGCTCACACTCGGCTTCCCTGCCGAGGACCCGCCCCCACCCAAACGCAAGCCGCTCGCCGATATTGTCCATTACGAGGTCTTTGGCAACCGCGAGGGCAGCAAGCGGGTGGATCTGGGCCGGGTGGCGGTGGGGCCGCTGGGCGTGCTATTGCGCTGGTTTCACATCCGCTTTCGCGGCTAGGTCGTCTCCGGCGGCTGCGCTGTGACGATGGCGTAGAGCTGATCCACAAAGCGGTTCAGCCCGCCCACGTAAGCATCGAGATAGTCCTGCGCCAGCAGGTCAGCCATCTCCGCCGATCCGAGCGCCACCAGTGGCCCCACGAAGGGCCGGAAATCCCGCAAGCTGATGTGCATGACGCCATGATCGTCGGTGAGGAAACCCCAGACGAGCGTTTTAGTCTCCCCATCATCTTTGGCGCTGATGAAGCGCGCCAGCGTGCTGCCTTCAGCCACGCGCCCCACGTTGGAGAAGACCTCATTCCCCTTGAGAATCTCGTTCAACATGCCGACGCGCTGGGGGATTTGATCCAGCCAGTGCTGCATCGCCGGCGGCAGATGTCCTAGCAATTTGAGGGTGGCGGAGTTGAAGCTCTCCCCGCGCATCGTCACATCCTTGAGCGCCGCCAGCAGTTCCCCAAAGGCTTTGAGATAGGCCAGCAGCTCGCGCCGGCTCTCGTCGAAGGTCTCCCACCCCGCGCCTCGATTGGCGAAGGTCTGATATTGCACGTAGACGGCGTGGTAGCGCGCCAGCAGATCGGTGAGCGGATTGCGGAAGGTGGTGGGGAAGAGCCGCTCGCGGGGTGCGACGTGGCTGGCATCCATCGGGATGAGAAGCGCCGGGTTGGTCTCGCGCTGGCGGGCCAGGGTCTCTTCCACACTGCGGAGCACAGCCTGAGCCTCTGGCTTGTCGCCGTGCTGCGTGCGGAAAACATCGAGGGCGGCCTGGGCGCGGGCGGTGGGCGTGTACTCGCCCGCGTGGATGAAGCGGTAGAGCAGCAGCAGATCGTTGATGGTGAGCCGCACGCCGCGCTCTTTGAGGCGCTTGCGCAACCGCTGGACGTTCCTCATGCTGAGCCGGTCAGATTCGGCGGCGGCCTCGCGGCGCTGCCGATAGGACGCAGTCTCGGCGACGAGGCGCTCTGGCGCGTGGAGCGGCAGCGGTGCGGGCGGCGCGCCGGGGACGTGGCTGAGCGCGGCCAGCGCGTGGTAGGCGTGGCTGGCCGCGTCGGTGAGGATCTCCGCGACCGCCATGCCCCACAGGCCATCGAAGAAGATGTGCGATTGGTCGAAGACGATGCTCTCATCGGTCTGGATGATCGTGAGGGCGTGGTCTCCGCAGCCGCGCCGTCCTCGCCGGATGATGGCGAGCGGCAGCGCGCGGGCGTGCAGGTCCCAATTGATAACGATAGGGGCACGGCGCAGGGTGGCGAGCGCCGTTTGCGCATCGGCGGGCAGCAGCGCGCGCAGGGCCGGCTGGTGCGGGCGGGGGCTGTCGGCCAGATAGAGATCGAGCAGGGGCAGCGGATCAGTGGGAGCGGCGTGCAGGATGCTCGCCACCCAGCTGAGCACCGTGTGCGGATCCGGGGGGCGAAGCCGGCCCAGCTGCTGCATCCGTTGCGGGTTCCAGACGTTGCCGCTGCGATCCACGCGCACGCGATGGCCCTGGGCGTCACAGAGGTTATCCTCAGCATCGGCGTAGAGGGCCAGCGGCATACCTGAGCCGGAGGGGAAGCAGAGCGGGCTGCCCTGGGCATCGCGTTGACAGGCGGGCAGCAGGTAGGTGCGCCCCTGCCAGACGAAGGCGATCCCGGCGCGCCACGGGGGGATGGGAACTTTGCGTTCGTGGTGCGCCTCCGGCTCCAGCGCAGCGAGGAGTGTGAGTTGGCGCTGGTAGGCATCCAGCTCCGCTGCTTCTCGCGCCCGGTAGTCCGCGTAGAGCTGCTCCTGCGCGGCGGCGGGCAGGGCGGCGGCCCAATCGGTGAAGAAGTGCCGGAAGGTCTCGTCGCGGTGCTGCAAATAGGCGACCTCTTCGCCGGGCCGATGGTAGGGCCGCTGGTGATGCCACGCGCTGACGAGTGGGGCGAGAGCAAACTCGTCCCCCAACTCGGCCTCGGCAGCGGCGGCGGATAGCAGGTGCAGCATCACGCGCTCGCGCCAATCCAGCGCGAGGAGGGTGTCGTAATCGTAGAGAAACGCCTGGCTGGCGCAGACCCAGGCCGCCGCCATCACAACAGGATCAGGGGAGGGGGATAGCGCCCGCTGGAAGCCTAACGTCTCGTTGGCGTGGCGGGCCGTATCCTCGCGCAGGCCGAATTCCAGGTAGAACTGCCACGCGCCTTCCGGGAAGGCGTCGTCGGGGTCTTTTCCGGCGAGCAGGAGCAGCTTCTGGTAGGTGTAAAGCACGGCGGCGGGCGTGACGACAAGCAATCCGTAGAGGCTGCGCGGGAGCAGTTCGACACCGGCGAAGAGCGCCTTGAGATCCTGATGTACCTGCTCGTGGGTGACTTTGCGCCCTCGAAGCTTGAGCAGGCCGCTGAGCACCAGGGCGGGGAGGTTTCCCGCCGGCAATACGCGGGCGATTTCTTCCTGGATTGCGCGGATTTCCGGCAGGGTGAGCTGGCTGAGCTTCTGTAGCGTTTGCGCATCGAGTTGCGTCAACGCGTGGAGCGTCCCCTGCCGCGCCTGCGTCAGGGAATCGGAGGCGTCTTCAATGGGAGATATGTGCGTTGACATGGTGTTCCTCTGAAAATGGTGATGGGTGATGGGAAATGGGTGATACCCATCACCCATTTCCCGTCCCTTGTTTCACAATGCGCGCTTAACTTGCGCGTCCGACCCGTTTAGGGCAGGCGCTCGCCGATGACGACGCAGCGGAAGCCGAGGTTGGGGCCTTTGGCGGCGCGCTGGCTGCTGCCCTCCGGGCGGCCCACCTCGCGGTAGGTGACGCGCAGCTGGGTGCTGAAGTTGGCGGTGGAGTCGTAAGCGCCGCCGCGCATCACCCGGTAGATGCCCCGGTCGGCCCCGACCGGATCGGTGAAGCTCCCTTGTGAAGCGTAGTAGTTGGCGTCGTACCAATCGTAGACCCATTCCCAGACGTTGCCCGCCAGATCGAGGATGCCGTAGGCGCTTGCGCCTGCGGGGTAACTGCCCACGGCGGCGGTCGTCGTGCCCCGGTGAACGCGACTGGACTCCAGGATGTCGCCCCAGGGATAGCGGCGGGCGGTCTCCGTGAGCGGATCCCAGCTCGCGGCCTTTTCCCATTGGGCCTCAGTGGGCAGCCGCACGTCCCAGCCGATCTCATCGGCCAGCCATTGACAATAGTCCATGGCCTGATCCCAACTGATGTAGGTCATGGGATGGTTGGCGCGGGCGGGATTGTCGTAGGCGGTGCGGGTGAAAGGCTCCTCACACGCGCCAGCGGCGACGCAGAGCTTGTACTGCGCCGTTGTGACCTCGGTGCGATCCATCCAGAAGGCGCTGAGCGTGACGGGATGCTGGGGGCGCTCGTCGCTTCGCGCGTCCGGGTCATCCTCCGGCGCGCCCATCAGGAACGGCCCGCCGGGGACGAAGTGCATGACCATGCCATCCACAGTGCGGGTGAATGTATCGCCGGCGACCAGCGGTGGGATGGGGGTGGCGGTGGGCGTGGGGG
>DAOTXC010000072.1:0-4628 GCA_034435555.1 Anaerolineae bacterium | reverse complement strand
CGCGCCGAGACGCTCTTCACCGGCGTCACCGATGCGCACGGCAATCTCGATGTGGCCTTCACCGTCCCCGCGACCGCCGATCCCAATCAGACGCTCATCATCGAGACGGAATCGGCGCTCGGCTCGGACCGGGTCGAGCGGCCTGTCACGCTCACGCGGGACTATCGCGTGCTCATCAGCACCGACAAGCCGCTCTACCAGCCGGGCCAGATCATCCACCTCCGCGCGCTGGCGCTGGGGACCTTCGATCTTGCGCCCGCCGCCGGGGAGCCGCTGGAGTTCGCCATCACCGATGGCGGCGGCAACCGCGTCTTCCGCCAGACCGTGACCACCTCGGAGTTCGGCGTGGCCGCGACCGATTTCCAGCTGGCCTCGGAGGTGAACACCGGCGCGTACAAGATCACCGTCACGCTGGGCAACACCACCTCCGAGCAAACCGTCACGGTGGAGTATTACGTTCTGCCCAAGTTTGCCGTCAACCTCAGCACCACCCGCCCCTACTACCAGCCTGGAGAGCACGTTGAGGGACGCCTCAACGCGGCCTACTTCTTCGGTAAGCCCGTCTCGGAGGGCCAGGTGACGCTGGAGGGCTACACCTTCGACTTCGAGCGCACTGTCGTCTTCACGATTCAGGGGATCACTGATGATGAAGGCAACTTCGAGTTCGACTTCGACCTGCCCACCTACCTCGCCGGGAGCGATTGGGAACGCGGGGCTGCGCGCTTCTACTTGCAAGCCACCGTTGTGGATCAGGCTGAGCACGCCGAGGTCAGCAACCTCTCGCTGCCGGTCACACAGAGCACCCTCGTCATCGAGGCGATCCCCGAAGGCGGGCAGTTCCGCCCCGGCGTGGAAAACATCCTCTACGTGCTCACCGGCTACCCCGATGGCCGGCCCGCCGAAACCGAGATGGAGATCACGCTCTACGAGACCGGCCAGACGCTCCGGGCACAGACCGGCGCTTACGGGCTGGCCGAGGTGCGCTTTACGCCGTCTAGCCCCTGGCAAAATATCGGCATCAGCGCACGCGACGCCGCCGGGAATCTCACTCACCGTGAATTCTACTTCGAGGGCGACTGGCAAGACGAAGCGGTGCTGCTCCGCACCGACGCGCCCATCTACCGCGTGGGCGACGTGATGACGCTCAATCTGCTCACCTCGCAGCCGCGCGGCACGGTGTATGTGGACATCATCCGCGAGGGGCAGACGATCAGCACGCGCGCCGTGCCGGTGGAAAACGGGCAGGCGCAAGTTGCGGTAGATCTCGCGCCACAGATGGTAGGGACGCTCGAAGTCCACGCTTACAAAATCCTCTCGTGGGGCGGCATCGTCCACGATACCCGGCTGGTGGTGGTGGATGCCGCCAACGATCTGAGCGTGAGCCTCACGCCCGGCGCGGATATCTATCGCCCCGGCGAGACCGCCACGCTTGACATCCAGGTGAGCGGCGTCACCGGCGAGGGGACGCGCGCCGCGCTGGGGCTGGCGATTGTGGACGAATCCGTCTTCGCGCTGGCTGAGCAGGACCCCGGCTTTGCCCGGCTCTACTTCATGCTGGAGCGCGAGCTGCTCACGCCCCGCTACGAGCTGCACGGCTTTAGCATCCCCGACCTGATCGGCGGGCCGCCGATTCCCGATCCCACGTTACGCGGGGCCGTGGAAGATACCGCGCGCGCTTCGCTTGCGGCGGCTGCGCCGCAGGCGCTCACCTTCAGCCTGCAGGCCAACTCCCACGAGGAGGCGGTGCGCCTCACCTACGAGCGCCAGGCAACTTACTTCAAGCGGTTAGGCGCTGGATTTTACGGTCTGCTCGTGCTGCTGCCGTTGGCAACGCTGTTGATCAGCGGGCTGGCCCTGCGACGCCACAACCACTTCTGGCGCAGCCTGGGGCTGGCGCTGGCGCTGTTGGCGCTGCCCTTTCTGCTGTTGGCGATCTGGCCCATGCCCGATTACGGCTGGAAGTGGACCTTCGGCGACCGGTTGGATCAAGCTTTGACCTGGCTCGTTTGGAACGGCGGCGATGTGTTACTCTCGTTGGCGGGCCTCTCGCTGGTGAGCTTCATCATCCTCATCGTGATGGCGGTGCGGGACAAGGATGGCGCGCTGGGCTGGCTGTTGGCCGCGCTGCCGCTCTTCGCCGCACTGCTTGCCGGGCTGGTCTTCGCGCTCTCCCGGGTCTACGTGATGCCGGATGAGCGGCTGGCGCTGGTGGGGCTGATCGCCTTCGCGCTGCTGCCGCTGGCGTTTCTGTTGCGGGCGGCGGGCTTCGCCTGGGAGCGACGCGCGCTCCCGGCAGGGGCGGCGCTGCTGCTCGCGCTCTTCGTGCTGACCGGAACTTTGCCGGCGTTGGGCGGAGCGATGGCCGGTGGCATGGGTGTCGCCGGTTGGGACAACGCCGGGATGGTCGTGGAGGAGATGGTGATGGAGGTGGAGGTGCCGGTGGAAGTGCCCATGGCGATGGAATTCGGGCGCGGGATGCTGGATTCAGAAGCGGGTGCTCCGCTCCCCACTGCGGTGATGGCGGATGAAAATGCACAAGATGGCAGTGCCTCCGCCAACGAGCCGCCGCGCCTGCGCCAATACTTCCCTGAGACGATGCTCTGGCTGCCCGATGAAGTCACCGATGACAGCGGCGCGCTGCGCCTGGAGTTCCCCGTCGCTGATAGCATCACCACCTGGCGGATGACCGCGCTCGCCTCCACGCAGGATGGGCGGTTGGGCAGCGCGACCGGCGGCCTGCGCGTCTTCCAGGACTTCTTCGTAGATATTGACCTGCCCGGCTCGCTCACGGTGGGTGATGAGATTGCGATCCCCGTCGGCGTCTTCAACTACCTGCCCACCGCCCAAACCGTGCGGCTGGAAGTGCAGCCCGAACCCTGGTTCGACCTGCTGGATGAGACGAGCAAGGAGCTGGTCATCGAATCCAACGACATCACCGTCGTCTACTTCCGCATCCGCGCGCGGGAATTCGGGATGCAGCCGTTCCAGATCACCGCCTGGGGCAGCGCCATGTCCGATGCCATCCGCCGCGAGGTGCGCGTCTACCCCGACGGCAGGCAGATCACCTTCACCGCGTCGGATCGGCTCACCGCCGGGCAACCGGTGGTGGAGACCGTTAACATCCCCTTCGAGGCGATCCCCGGCACGCAGCGGCTGGTGGTAAAAATCTACCCCGGCGTCATCAGCCAGATTGTCGAGGGGCTGGATGCGCTGCTGCGGATGCCCAGCGGGTGCTTCGAGCAGACCTCTTCCACCACCTACCCGAACATCCTGGTGCTGGATTATCTGCTCGCTTCCGGCCAGATTGCGCCGGAGGTGCAGATGAAGGCCGAGCAATACATCAACCTGGGCTATCAGCGCCTCACCACCTTCGAGGTGAACGGAAGCGGCGGCTTCTCGCTCTTTGGCGATGCGCCCGCCGACCCGATGCTCACGGCTTACGGCCTGCAAGAGTTCAATGATATGAGCCGCGTCCACGATGTTGACCCGGCCTTGATCCAGCGGATTAGCAACTGGCTCTTCAACGCGCAGCAGGGCGATGGCTCCTGGCGCGGCGTGGAGGGCTTTCACGAGAGCAGCCTCACCAACCAGACCGGGCCACTGCCCGTGACGGCTTACATCGTGTGGGGTCTGGCGGATGCGGGCTTCGGCGGCGACGGGCGCACCACACGCGGCGTGGAGTACCTCCGCACCAACGCCGCGCAGGCCGAGGATGCGTACACGCTCTCGATGATCGCCAACGCGCTGGTGGCTTACGATCTGGCGCAAGAGAACGCCGTGACCGCACCCACCCAGGCCGTGCTCGACCGGCTGGCAGGGATGGCCGTCCGCGAGGGGAATGGTGCCTACTGGGAAGTGGGCACACAGACCTACATGGGCGGCTACGGCGAGGTGGGCAATCTGGAGACCACCGCGCAGGCGGCGTTGGCGCTCCTGCGGGCGCAATATCAGCCCGACCTGGCGAACGCCGCGCTCACCTACCTCATCCAGAACAAGGACAGCTACGGCACCTGGCAGACCACCTCCGCGACGATTATGGGCCTCAAGGCGATGCTGGCGAGCGTGCGCAGCGGCTCGGAGAACATCAATGCCACCGTCACGGTCACGGTGAACGGTGGGACGCCGCAGACGGTGCAGGTGACGCGCGAGAACTTCGATGTGGTGCAGATGCTGGTCTTCGATGCGGCGGAGCTGGGCGATGAGAACACGGTAGAAATCGTCATGACCGGCGAGGGCAATCTGATGTACCAGGTGGCGGGCAGTTACTATCTGCCGTGGGAGATGCTCTCCCGCTACCCGGAGTTGATCGAGGGCGGCGAGCTGGTCACGCTCGATGTGACCTACGACCGGGCGGAGCTGGCGATGAACGACACGGTGGGCGTTGATGTGACGGTGACGTTGAACGAGGGCCAGGCCGATTCCGCGATTGTGGATTTGGGCTTGCCGCCGGGCTTCAGCGTGGAAGCCAGCGACCTGCAAGCGCTGGTGGCCTATTACCAGAACGCGCCGGAGAGCTACGCTGGGCCGCGCATCAAGCGGTACGAGCTCACCGGGCGGCAGATCATCATCTACGTCACCGATCTCACGGCGGGGGAGACGCTGAACTTCTCCTACCGGCTGCGGGCGCG
>DAOTXC010000071.1:0-17754 GCA_034435555.1 Anaerolineae bacterium | reverse complement strand
GCGCGCGATCTGGTCAAGCTGGCCGTGATCGAGCGGCATCGCGGGACGGGCAACGTGGGGCTGGGCTTCGTGCAGGGCATGGGGCTGCGGCGCGGCGCCATCGCCGGGAGCGTGGGCCACGACGCGCACAACATCACCGTTGCGGGGGTGAGCGATAGCGACATGCGCGCGGCGGTGCAGGCAGTGAAAGACCTGGGCGGCGGGCTGGTGGCGGTGGCCGATGGGGACGTGCTCGGCAGCGTGCCGTTGCCCATCGGCGGGCTGATGTCCGACCAGCCGGTGGAGGCCGTGCGCGCGCAGATGGCCGCGCTGCTGGAGGCCGTGCAGTCGCTCGGCTCGCCCCTGCACGATCCGCTGATGCAGTTGGGCTTCCTCGCGCTGGAAGTGATCCCGAAGCTCAAGTTGACCGATCAAGGGTTGGTGGATGTGGAGCGGTTCGAGATCGTGCCGTTGTGGGTGGGGTGAGAGATGCAGCTATTCCCTATGGGAACCAGTTAGGGATCTTTACATATTCCTTTCTTATTTTGCCAGAATGTGGTTAGGAGGTCAAAAAATGAAATCCGAAAAATTGACTATCAAAGGGAAACTTGGCCCGTTAGGTGTGAGGGAGGGAGAGGTTTCTTTGGATTTACGGCCTTTCACATTGCTTATTGGTGTACAAGGCGTGGGGAAATCTTTATTGAGTCAATTTCTCTATTTTTTTAGAGATGCTCCTTATTTGTTTTCTAGATACTCCTCAAAAGCAGATACTACAGATGCTCTCGTTGCCTGGATCGTGGAAGGATTGCGCGCCGGAACTGCGACCTCTCGATCATTAGCTTCAATGGCTTTGACATCCACCGTAAATTTTAAGCACGAATTTGAAGATACGACAAGAACTTTATCCATATATCAAACGCATTCGCCCCGTATTTATCCTTTTGATGATTTTAGGGCGGAAATTGAATCTTGGTTGCAATTGCCTGTACAAGAATTGCCGCTTCGGCAGGCTATTTTCATACCTGATGAACGATCATATTATTCAAGATTTTTCAACACAAGTCGGTCTAGCTTAGGTGATTCAGCAGTTCTATCTATTCCCATGCTTGAATTTACTCGAATTCTGGAGTTAGCTGCTGATGTTTCAATTGAGTGGCAAAAAGGCAAACATATTAAACCGTCAGAGATACAACAAATCGAGAGCTGGGCAGAGAGAGCTTTGAGAGGCCAAGCATCCGTTGTCGAACGTGGGCGTCTTGCTAAACGCTGGGTTTGGAAACCACTGGAAAGTGATAATGTACTGGATATTGAAATGGCCTCTTCTGGTCAAAAAGAAGCTTGGCCTTTGATAGTAACATTAGAAGCTCTCTTCGCTAAGAATGAACTGTCATTAGGTAGTCCTTTCTCTTTGTATGTAGAGGAGCCAGAATCGCACCTGCATCCAGCAGCACAAGTAGCCATGTTAAAAATTCTTGTTTATCTGGTTCAACAAGGGTATCGCGTTGTGGCTACAACTCATTCATTAACAGTTCTCTACGCATTAAACAACTTTATTCGCGCATCTTTTCAGCCTGAAGATGCCACAGGCTGGTGGATGCCAGAGGTGCGGCTTGCGCCTGAAGATGTAGCCGCATATCTTTTAATGCCGGATGGTGAGATCAAAGACATTATGAATCGAGAAGATGGATTTATCAGCGAAGCCGATCTTGCAAGCATAGATGAAGATCTGTCTGCGCAATTCAACGCGCTACTTGAGTAAGATAGAATCATGGAAATCTTAAATATTTTCCCTTGTAGTAATATGCTTGAAGAAATTCATGCAGGTCAACCCGGCGCTAAAAGAGAAAAGATTGTGATTAATGGAGATAATGTTTGTGTTTATGCTTTGGACGTACCAGAGTGGGGAGAAGATGTTCGGGCTGATGGTTTAGTCATTGGGAAACGTAGAAATGGAGAATCGTGGGTTTGCTTTGTGGAAATGAAATCCAAGGGTGAGAATAAGGCTCGTCAGAAGGCAGTTTATCAATTACTGAACACCGTTTGGCATTTCAGTTATCGAAGAGTTTGTGATGGTTGTGTGCGGATGGACCAAGAGGGAAATCCTGCCCCCTGGCACGGAGATTATCATCACCAACAGTGGGAAGCTGGTGAGGATCAATTGACAATTATGCCTGATGCTGAGCATCGTGTAGTTGCATTGATTATTGCCCACCGCAGAGGGGATCGCACTAGCAATATTCCCGCGCGGAACTTGCATATAGCTGGTGAAGATATTTGTCAAAGAAAACCGATTAAACTGCGGGAAATTTTTCTTCCCAAGGATCAAATTTATACGACGTACAAAACTTTTGAAGAATTTTTAAGATCTGCTGGAATAAGATGAATTTACTATAGATAAATATCTTTTTAACTTTAAAGGCTGATGGATGTGGAACGGTTTGAGCTTGTGCTGCTGTGAGTAGGTGAAAAAGTGTGAAAAAAGAAGATTTCCAAATCGGTATGGAATTCTACACAGCGGCTGGAAAATGGCGTTGTACTGATATTGGCACGCGCGTCATTGTCGCTATTCTGCTTGACCAAGAGGATCCTCGGAACTATAACGGCCCGCCTTACTCAATACCAGAAAATGTGTTTGATGAGTATAATTTGGATGGATGCAGTCTTGATCCAGAGGATTTTGTTTGCTCAACCTCGCTCACTGCGCTTATGGATGAGTTGAGCGATAAGGCCGAAGCGCGGGGGCTAATAGCGGCAATTCAGGAAGGGCGGCTAAATGCGTTCGTGGATGAAAGTGAAATTGCCGCCATTTTAGGTGAACCATGCCTGGCGATTCATCGTCAGGCTGATACGCTCAAATCTGCTGAAGCAGACTGCCCGGAGCGCCGTTTGGAGTCGGCTTGAGCCGACTTGGTGTAGCAGCCCGCGCATCCATTCGCGGGGCGGGGGACGCATACGAATACTGAAGCCTTACGATGAATCACACTAACGCCACCGCGCAGACTATCAGCATCCCCGCGTGGGATAGCCTCCAGCGCGCTCCCGGCGAGGCGCGCGTGCTGGGACGCTTCGAGCGCGTGGTGGATCTGCTGCTGGGCGATGATATCCTTGCGCTGGCGACGCCGGACGTGGGCTGTGGCCCGTTCCATCTGGTGGTGGATGCCCTGCCCGCCGCGCCGCTGCCGGATCGGGTCGCCGTGCGCGTGCTGCCCGACGTGGTGCAGGTCGGCCCCTGGCGGTTCGCGCTCCCGGCGGAGCTGCCCCTGTGGAATCCGCGCCCGCCCTGGGGGCAGCTCGCGCTCATCCCGGCGCGACTTGCGGCGCTACGGGAAGTGGTCAGCGCGGCGGCGTGCGCGGGCAGCGTCTCGCCGCTGGCGCAGGCGTTGTATAATGGAGCTCATACCGATGGGGGGGAATTACAGAAAGCTCACGCCAAGTCGCAAAGTCGCCAAGAAATTTTTACTCAAACACACTTTATTCGTAAGACTGCCCAACAATTACACGCAGAAATACTTAAAGATCTTTGCGGCTCTGCGGCTTTGCGTGAGGTCTCCCATAAGCCCCCAACACTCGATGCCGCCGTCGCCGCGCTGGCCGGTTGGGGGCCGGGACTCACGCCCTCCGGCGATGACTTTCTCGCCGGGCTGATGCTGGCGCTGTGGGCGCGGCAGGGCGAGGCGGCGCGGCCCCTGTGTGCGCGCATCGCCGCCGCCGCCGCGCCGCGCACCACCCGCCTGAGTGGGGCCTTCCTCCGCGCCGCCGCCGAGGGGCTGGCGGATCAACGCTGGCACACCCTGCTCCACGCGCTGGCGGGCAGTTCCGATGGCGCTCTCGAAACCGCCGCCCAAGCCGTCCTCGCCTTCGGTGCCAGTTCGGGGTTGGATATGCTCACGGGATTTTTGTGGGGGAATTTGACCACAGACGACGGACGACGGACGACTTCCAGATAGCAAACGTGGTCGGTGGTCGGTCGTCAGTGGTCTATGATTTTCTGCTTACGCATTACGAATTACGCATTACATTTTAGGAGGCACTCTTGATTACACAAACGACGATCAAAAGCGGTGAATACTACGATTCAGTCACGCTCTTGCAGGTGGCGCAAGGGCTGATGAATCTGGCGGGTATCGAGGATGCCGCCGTCATCATGGCGACGCCCGCGAACAAGGGCCTGCTCGCATCGGGCAACCTGCTCACGCCGGAAGCCGAAGCCGCCGGGGCGGATGACCTCGTCATCGCCGTGCGCGCGGTGGATGAGGCGACCGCTGCTGCGGCGCTGGTCGAGGCGGAGGCGCTGATGAAGGCGTCGCGGCAGGCACCGGCAGAGAGCGGCGGCCTGGGCGCGCCGCCCAAGACGCTGGGCGCGGCCATCGAACGGCTCGGCGGCGAGGCGAATATCGCGCTCGTCTCCGTGGCCGGGCGCTACGCGGCGGGTGTGGCCCGCGAGGCGCTGCATCGCGGCATGCACGTCTTCCTCTTCAGCGATAACGTCGCCGTAGAGGATGAGATCGCGCTCAAGACACTGGCCCGCGAGAAGGGCCTGCTCGTCATGGGGCCGGATGCGGGCACAGCGATCATCAACAACGTGGCGCTGGGCTTCGCCAACGTCGTCCCGGCGGGGCCGGTGGGCGTCGTTGCGGCGAGCGGCACGGGCCTCCAGGCGGTGACGTGCTACATGTCCCGGCTCGGCGTGGGCATCACGCAGGCTATCGGCGTCGGCGGGCGCGATCTCAAATCCGCTGTGGGCGGAATCATGATGCTCGAAGGGCTGAAGGCGCTCCAGGCCGATCCCGCCACAAAAGTCATCCTGCTCGTTTCCAAACCGCCATCTGCCGATGTGGCCGAGCAAATCCTCATGCGCGTCGAGGCGAGCGAGAAGCCTGCGGTGGTCTTGTTCCTCGGCGGCGATCCGGCAGCGGTGGAGCTGGCGGGCGCGCTCCCGGCAGCGGATATGGAGGAGGCGGCGGTGCTGGCGGCGGCAGTCGCGTTGGGCAAAGACCCCGGCGCGGCGCTGGCCGAACTGCACGCGCAGCAATCCGGGCTGCAAGCGCGCGCGGCGGAACTCAAGGCGCGGCTCCAGCCGGAGCAGCGGTACTTCCGCGGGCTGTTCAGCGGCGGGACGTTCTGCTACGAGACGCAGCTCATCCTCAAGAGTATGGGCATCGAGGCGCACTCGAACGCGCCGGTGGAGAAGCGCCTGCGCATGGCCGATTCCAACCAGAGCGTGGGCCACGTCGCCGTAGACCTGGGCGAGGACGAGTTCACCGTGGGGCGGCTGCATCCCATGATTGACCCCACGCTGCGCAATCGCCGCATCGTGCAGGAGGCGAAAGACCCGGAGACCGCCGTAATCTTCCTCGATGTCGTCATCGGCTACGGCTCGCACGCTGACCCGGCGGGCGAAGCGGTCAAAGCCATCCAGGAAGCGCGGGCGGCGGCTAAGGCGGAAGGGCGCGAGATCGTCTTTGTCGCTTCCGTGTGCGGGACGGAATCCGATCCGCAGGATTTAAGCAAGCAAGAGCAGAAATTGCATGAAGCTGGGGTCGTGGTGTTGCCAACCAATGCTGCGGCTACACGGTTAGCTGGGGCGATTTTGACGTGATGTTGATGGGATATGGATAAAAAACGCCTGCTGTTGAAAATACTCTCTAGCCCGCACAACGTCAGATTTGGCGCACTACTAACTCTGGTTGAGGCTTTTGGTTTTCGGCTGGCGCGTATCAGCGGGAGTCATCACATTTTCACGCACCCGGATATTCCCGAAGCGCTGAACCTACAGGATGTGCGCGGGCAGGCCAAGCCTTACCAGATTCGGCAATTCTTGAAGCTGGTGGAGCGCTACGATTTGCGATTGGAGGATGATTAAAATGCGCGATTACCATATCAATATCTTTTACAGTGAAGAAGACGGTGGCTACATCGCCGATATACCCGACCTGGAGTTCTGCTCGGCTTTCGGCGAAACGGCGGCTGAGGCGCTCATGGAGCTGGAAAAGGCCAAAGCCGCCTGGCTCGTCGTCGCGCAGGAAAAAGGGCGTCCCATCCCCGCGCCGCGTTATCGTCCGGTCATCTACCAGGTGAGTTCGGGCGCAGGGTTGGCAGTTCGTGAGCAATTAGAAGAGATAGTAAATTCAAACGAGGAGTGATTTTATGCCAATACAAGACTTGTTTGGTCAGCCTTTGAAGGCTGTGAATGTTGGACTTGAGAGTTTTGCAGAGAGTCTCGAGGATCAAGGTACGGCGGTGGCGCATGTGGACTGGCGTCCACCGCTAGAGGGTTATGTGGAGCTGACGCACACGGCGGCGGGCGCGGAGATTGACGCGATCAACGCTGCGGCGGTGGAGCGCATCCGCAAGGGCCGCCCGCTGCTGGTGGGGATGGGCATTGCCCGCGACGTGATCCCCGGCATGGGCGAGCGCATGATCCTCCACGCTGGGCCGCCTATCGGCTGGGAGCGCATGTGTGGCCCCACGCGCGGCGCGATCATGGGCGCGGCGGTCTACGAGGGCTGGGCGCAGACTTACGACGAGGCGGCGGAAATGGCGGCGGCGGGCGCGTTCACCTTCGATCCGTGCCACCACCACCACGCCGTCGGGCCGATGGCCGGGATCATCTCGCCCTCGATGCCGGTTTTCCTGGTGCGCAACGACACTTACGGCAATGTGACCTATGCCACGCAGAACGAGGGGCTAGGCAAGGTGCTGCGCTACGGCGCTTATGGCGACGCGGTGCTGGCCCACCTCAAGTGGATGGAGACGGAACTCTACCCGGCGCTGGCGCGCGCGTTGGAAATCACCGGGCCGATTGACCTGCGGAGTATCCTGGCGCAGGCGTTGCACATGGGCGATGAGGGCCACAACCGCAATCGCGCAGCGACCTCGTTGCTCATCCGCCAGTTGATGACCGCCATCATCCAGACTTCGAGTAACGAAACGGCGATCCGGGTGTTGAAGTTCATAGATAGTAACGACCATTTCTTCCTGAACCTCTCCATGCCGGCGCTCAAGGCTATGATTGAAGTGGTGGAGGGCACGCCGGGTTGTTCGCTGGTGACAGTGATGGCCCGTAATGGCACCGACTTCGGCATTCGCGTTGCGGCGTTGCCCGACCGTTGGTTCACCGCGCCCGCGCCCATGGTCGAAGGGTTATGGTTGCCCGGCTACACGGCGGACGATGCCAACCCCGACATCGGCGATTCCACCATCACCGAGACGGTGGGCTGCGGCGGCTTTGCGATGGCCGCGGCACCGGCAATTGTGCGTTTCGTGGGGGGCACCTCCGCGCTGGCGCTGAGCGTGACGCAGGAGATGTACCAGATCACGGCGGGCGAGCACGAGTTCTTCACCGCGCCGGTGCTCAACTTCCGGGGCACGCCGGTGGGCATTGATGTGCGCAAAGTGATGGCGACGGGCATCCTGCCCTTCATCAACACCGGCATCGCGCACAAAGAGCCGGGCGTGGGCATGGTGGGGGCGGGGCTGGTGCGCGCGCCCAAGAAGTGCTTCGAGGATGCGTTTGCGGCTTTGAAAGGTAATGGGTAATGGGTAACGGGTGATGGGGGGCTTTTACCCATTACCCATCACCCGTTACCATCACTTTTATGGAGAAGGGCGGCATGGGCGTTGACGATTTAAGCCAGGACTTCTCGCTAAAACAGGTGGTACAAAAACTCGGTAAGTCTTTCTGGGTATTTGCGTTAGTTGCCATCGGGCCGCTCATCATGCTCTACGTTTTTGGCTTTTCGGCCAAGACCACGGAGGAGTATGCCTGCGCGTTGCGCATGGCGGAACAGAATACCGAGGTCGCTCTCATCATCGGGGAACCCATCACGCCGGGACTGTTCGCGTGGACATTCTACTTCGAAAGCGGCGGAGGGCTGCGTCAGGGGCGCTTCTCTACGTCCATATCCGGCCCGCGTGGGAAGGGAAGGCTTATCGTGGAGTTTTACCGCACACCCGTCGGTGCGACGTTGGAGGTGTGGCTCAAAACAGGGGGCGAAGAAATCACGGTTTACTACGGTAACTATCCATGCCGTTAGTTATCCTGACCAACTATCGCCCAGTCGCTTGACCCAGGGCAGCGTGTCTTTGACGGTGTGGTATAGGCGTTCATCTGCCGTCCAAAGTTCAAGTCCCAATATATCGGCGAGGGCGAGGTAATGGCTATCGTAGGCTTGCGGGCGGTTGAACTGCCGGGCTAACTCCCAGGCGCGCTGATGCAATCCATCAGGATAAAGCGCCCGCACGCCAAGCAGATGGAAGGCTTTGAACATCAGGTCGGCTTCTTCTGGCGGCACCAGGCCACGATGGGTTTTGCTGCAAATTACGGATGTACCTTCAAAAGCGAATAAAGGTGGGGCAACGGTTTCAATGTTGGCGTTAATCCAGGTATCCCATAGCTGATGCGCCACGGCGCTGTCCGCTTCAACCAGGATAAGTTTCAGAACCAGACTGGCATCAACACACACTTGAGAGTTCAAGGTCTCGCTCCTCACGCAGTTGGTTCAAATCCTCGGCAACATTGGAGAAAGGCTCTCCGCCGCGTCGCAGCAGGCTCATGTCGCGCACGGCCTGCGCCAGATCCAAAGCTGCTTTGCATTGCTCGCGCGAAGGGGACGCCGTTGTGGCTTCCTGAGATTCTAACCGATGCAGGTCTTCCATACTCACCAATGCCGCCTTGGGCTTGCCGCGTGAGGTAAGAATCACGCGCTCCCGACCATAAGCGACGCGATTGATGAGCACAGAAACAGATCTTTTGATTTCCGCAATACTTACCGTGTTCACCGTTTTCTCCATTAGTACATTATGGTGTTTAAGGGTATTATACCCTTAATGTATATGTTAGTCAAATCATAGGCGAGCAAAGGAGATTCACAATGAAGCGCTTAGCGTGTCTTGTGTGTGTGCTAATGACCCTGTTCGCCTTCGTGGGGATGGGACTCGCTGCGCCCAGCGCCTCGCCTGCGCCGCCTTCCGAACCGGTTAAACTCATCTTCATCCACCACTCCACCGGCGGGAACTGGCTGGCGGATCCCAACAACGATCAACCTTACGGCAGATTGGGACGCGCGCTGATGGAGAACAATTACTACGTCAGCGCGACGAATTACGGGTGGGGGCCGGAGGGCATCGGCGACCGGACCGACATTCCCAACTGGCCGGAGTGATTCTTGGGGCCAAACCGCGACCGGATCATGCAGGCGGTCTACACTGAAAATGGGCAGAATGTGGGCGACTTCGGCAATTGGCCGCGCCTGGGAAACGATCCCGGCGGCGAGAATACGATCATCATGTTCAAATCGTGCTTCCCCAATTCCAACTTGGAGGGCCATCCTGACGATCCGCCGCTTGACGAGTATAATGATTGGGAGTATTCTATTGCCAATGCGAAAGCCGTGTACCTGGCGCTGCTCGACACCTTCCGCACGCGCCCGGACAAGCTCTTCATTGTCATCACTGCGCCGCCGTTGATGCGCAGCGAGACGACAACGGCGCAGGCGGCCAATGCCCGCGCCTTCAACACCTGGCTGGTCAATGACTGGTTACGCGATTATCCTTATGCTAATGTTGCCGTGTTCGATTACTACAACGTACTAACCGATGCGAACAACCATCACCGGTGGAATGGCAGTGCCATTGAGCACAGCCAGCCCGCCAACAGCAACGTCTCCGCCTATCCTAGCGGCGACAGTCACCCCTCGACTGCCGGGCATAGCAAGGCGACAGCCGAGTTTGTGCCGCTGCTCAACGTGGCCTACAACCGCTGGCAGGCCGCCGGGCCGGTCGCGCCGCCAATTACCGTAGAGCCGACCACCGCGCCCCCCGGCGAGACGTTGCCCCCGCCCACTACCATCGGTGAGGTAGAGCACTTCGAGGGCGAGTTTGTGTGGTTCGCCGATGCGAGCGAGCGCGCTGTGGTGGATTGCCAGCCTGCTTCGGGCGCATCTCACAATGGCACAACTGCGATGCAACTGGTGTACACTATCCCCGCCGAGGACTGGGGTGGGTGCTGGCGTTATTATGATGAAGCCCAAAACTGGAGCGGCAGCGCAGGGATTACGTTCCGCGTACGCGCTGCTGCGCCTAATACTGGGTTGACGCTGATGCTTTTTTCCGGGGAGTTCGATGCGCCCACACCCTTCGAGACCAGTTTCACCGTCGGCGCGGAGTGGAGCGTAGTCTCGCTCCGCTGGGACGCCATCCCACGCGCCGATTGGTCTGAGGCAACTGGCCTGCAAACGCTAGACCCGGCGCGGGTTGCGAGCTTCGGTTTTGCTCCGCTCCCCGCCAGCGGCGAGATATGGGTGGATGACATCGCGCTGTTCACCGGGGATGGCGCGCCGCCGCCGGTCGCCACACCTGCGCCGGGCGAGACCGTCATCGCACCGCCGCCCACAGAAGCGCCGCCCAGTGGCGGAGGAGGCGGGCTACTGTGCGCTTCTGCGCCGTTGGGCTTATCGCTGGTTGCGGTGAGCCTGGTTTTGGGTGGGCGCAAGCGTATGAGGAATGCTGTGTAGGAGATGATGCGATGACCACGTTCAGCAAATCCCCCTTTCCGGGCATGGATCCCTATCTCGAAGGCGACTTGTGGCAGGAGTTTCACGACACGCTTGCAAATCAGATTCGTGGGCAACTCATGCCGCTCCTGCCACTGCATTATGTGGCGTTGCTGGAAAAGCGCTACGTCATTGAAGACCCCGGCATTGATCTGGTGGTGCCGGGACATCGCATCCTCTATCCCGATGTGCATGTCATCAATACGGTGCGGGAGACGGCGCTGGCGGAGGCGGACGTGCAGGTCGCGCCGCCCGTGAGACTGGTGAGCCATATACCGGAGTCGCTCCCCCATCTGAGCATCGAAATCCGCGACATCGCCAACCGCCGCCTGGTGACGGTTATCGAGATTCTTTCGCCGGCCGACAAATGTGGCCAGGGACTGGCGCAATATCTGGAACGGCGTTATGATTTACTCGAGACGCGCACGCATCTGTTGGAGCTTGACTTGCTGCGCGGCGGCGAGCGGATCCCGTTATCCGGCGGCGAGCTGCCCCCGGCGGCATACTACATCTACCTGAGCCGTTTCACGCAGCGCCCCTATACCGACGTGTGGCCCATCCAACTGCGCGACCGGCTGCCTGCAGTGCCCGTCCCGCTCCTGCCGCCGGATGAGGATGTCACGCTGGACTTGCAGGCGGCAGTGGATGCGTGCTTTATGCTCGTGGGCTATCAACGGCTGCTGGATTACACGCAAGCCCCGCCCCCGCCGCCCCTCGCGCCGGAAGATGCAGCGTGGGCGAAACAAGTCGGCGAGTCAGCAAATCAGCAAGTTAAAAAGTGAGTAGAGCGCAGTGAGCAGTTGTTCGTGACTGCTCTCTGCTCACCGCTCACCTATCACTATCTACAGGAGGTTTTCACATGAAGTTACTGGATTTGACGATTCCCCTTGGCATTGCCACCCCCGCGTGGCCGACTTACGAGCCGCTACAAGTGAAGTATTTCAAGCGGCTGGCGCCCAACGGCGCGAATGGGCAACTGCTGACCCACTCGAACCACTTGGGCACGCACCTCGACGGTGAGATTCACTTCTACACCGCCGGGAAGGACATCGCCGAGCTGGATATGGATTTCCTCGTCCATGATGCAGCGGTGGTGGATCTCTCGGATGTGGTCGCCGATTACGATATCTACACCTCGGCGATGATTGAGGACAAAGTGGAAGTGAAGCAGGGCGATATTCTCATCATCCACACCGGCTTCCATCACTTTGGCTGGGATCAGCCCTATGCGGACGAAATCCGCTACATGGTGCAGCATCCCGGCCCCGACCGCGAGTTCGCCGAGTGGGCCAAGAAGAAGAAGTTGCGCTGGATCGGTGTGGACTGCGGCAGCGCCGACCATCCGATGAACACAATTGTTCGTCAGTGGATGCCCCGGCAGGCGAAGCAGGCGGAGGCGCATTTCCAGAAGAAATACGGCGGCGGGCTGGCCGACATCTTCGACGACACGAAGTACCAGCTGATGCACATCGAGATGTTCCCCGATGGTATCATCCACGCGGAATGTCTCGGCGGCGACCTCGATCTGATCGTGAACCGGCGCATCCAGATTGGCTTCTTCCCCTGGCGCTTTGTGGATGGCGAATCGAGCATCGGGCGCTGCGTGGCCTTTGTGGATGATGACGAGTACGAAGACCTCATGGCGAAGAAGGCGGAGCTGCCCAAGACCAAGTTCGGCGACGCCTACAACCCGCAGCATGTGGAGAATCTGAATCAACAGATCAAGGCGCGGATGTAGTCAGGTAGTCGGAGAGTCAAAAAGTTGATAGGGAGCGGTCAGGTAGTATTATTCATTGGCCCCGACTAGCGGCTATCTGACTAACGACTATCTGACTAGCGACTATCCAACTAATGCGACGATGGGAGAAATAACTATGATGGCTTTGGAAGGATTGCGAGTCCTGGATTTGACCAGGGTGTTAGCCGGGCCGTATGCGACGATGATTCTGGCCGATTTGGGGGCGGATGTCGTCAAAATCGAGTTGCCCGGTGTGGGCGATGATGCGCGCAGCTTCGGCCCTTACTTGCACGGGGAGAGCGCGTACTTCATGAGCCTCAATCGTAACAAGCGTAGCATGACGTTGAATCTCAAGTCGCCGCGTGGGAAGCAGGTGTTTTGTGAACTGGTACCGCAGTTTGATGTGTTGGTTGAAAATTTTCGCCCTGGCACGTTGGAGAAGCTGGGGCTGGGTTACGAGACCTTGCGCGACCTCAATCCGCGCTTGATCTACGCGGCCTCGTCGGGCTTTGGGCGCACCGGGCCGTACAGCCGTCGCCCCGCTTACGATGCGGTGGTGCAGGCGATGGGCGGCCTGATGAGCATCACCGGGCAGGCCGGTGGAGCGCCCACGCGCGTGGGCACTTCGATTGGCGACATCACGGCGGGCCTCTTCGCGGTCATCGGTATTCTGAGCGCCCTACAAGCGCGCGAGCGCACCGGGAAGGGCCAGGTGGTGGATGTGGCGATGCTCGATTGCCAGGTCGCCATTCTGGAGAATGCGCTGGCGCGGTACAACGTGACCGGTGAGATACCGCGGCCCCAGGGCAATCGCCACCCTTCCATCGTGCCGTTCGAGCCGTTCGAGACGCAGGACGGACAGTTGATGGTGGCTGCGGGCAATGATGCGCTCTGGAAGCGGCTTTGTGATGCGTTGGAACGTCCAGAACTGGCAGCGGATCCCCACTTCGAGACAAATCCGCTGCGCAACACGCACTATGCCGAGCTGCGCCCCATCCTGGCGGAGATCTTCCAGCAGCGGACTACTGCTGATTGGCAGACTTTGCTGGAAACCGCAGGGATTCCGGTCAGCCCCATCAACAACATCGCGCAAGTTTCCGAGCATCCGCAAGTGCTGGCGCGAGAAATGCTCGTCAAGCTTGCCCATCCGGTCGCGGGCGAGATGACGGTCCCCGGCATCCCGATCAAGCTGAGTGAGACGCCCGGTGCGCTACGCACAGCGGCGCCGATGTTGGGTGAGCACACGGAGGCATTGCTCGCCGAGCTCCTCCACTACACGCCGGAGCAGATCGCGGAACTGCGCGCTGCGGGGGCGCTCTGATGCAACGCTTCACGGTGGCCTGCGCGCAATTTGCGGTGACGCCGCTGGCGGTGCGCGAGAATATCCAAAAGGCGCTGGCGTGGACAGAGCGGGCGGCGCGGGAAACAGGTGCGCGTTTGGTAGTATTGCCCGAATCGGTGACGACGGGCTTCACGCCGGGTTGTCCAGTGGAAGAGCTGTGGGCGCGCGTGGATCCCCTTCCCGGCTCGCAGACGGAGCCGGTTGCGGCGGCGGCGCGCGCGCTCGATCTCTACCTGGTCTTCCCCACCTACGAACGCGGGCCGGAGCCGGGCATCGTCTACAACAGCGCCGCGCTCTTCGGGCCGGAGGGACTGCTAGGCGTCTATCGCAAGACGCATCTCTTCCCTACCGAGCGGCGCGCGGCTGGCGGTTGGTCCACGCCGGGCAGCGCGCCCGTGGTGGTCGAAACGCCCTTGGCGACCATCGGCTTGACCATCTGCTACGACGGCGATTTCCCGGAGCTCTATCGCTGCGAGGCCGTGCATGGCGCGGAAATCATCGTGCGCCCATCGGCGCTGCTGCGCAGCTTCGAGATCTGGGAGATGACGAACAAGGCGCGCGCCTACGATAATCACGTCTACATCGCCGCGTGCAATGCCATCGGGCCGGATGCCGGGGGCCACTACTACTTCGGCCACAGCATGATCGTTAGCCCCATCGCACAGACGCTGGCGTTGGGGCGTGGGACGGCGGACATCATCGCGGCGGAGCTCGACCCAGAGCCGCTCAAGCGGATCAGCTACGGCTCCACTAGCCCGATGATTTTCGATCACCTGGAAGATCGCAATCTGGCAGCGTATGCCGATGTGTTGACCCCGGCGCGGAGTCGCTTCGAGCCGGCGCGGCGTGTGCCACAGATATCGTGAAGTGTGCATGGTTCGGGCTAAAGTCTGTTGTGCTGTCTCGTTCGCGTGTACGGAGTAGCCGTTCTACGTTACAGCTATGTTCAAGGGAATTCCTCATTAACTGGTGTTCACTAGCGATTGGATGAAAATTCGCGGAGCTAGCGCTCCTCTCAGAGCTCGAAGCGGAGTGTTAGCTCCGCGACCGGGTCAGTTTTGAGATTCGCTATTCGCAATTTGCCATTTTCACAAGGAGGTGATTATAGTCAATCATTAAGCGCTCTTTATACAGTTCTATACTTTGATCCTTCAATCTTACATTATATCTAAAGGAGAAGTTTCGATGGCTAACAAGAATTCACCGGCTAAGAAAAACAATAAGCCAAAGGTTCTCGGTTACTTGCCTCAGGACACGCCGCCGTGGGGTGCGACACTGAGTCTGGGCTTCCAACAGGTGCTCACCATGTTCCCCGCGACCGTGCTGGTTGCTATCCTCACCAAATTCGATGTGGGCGTGACGCTGTTGGCCTCCGGGTTGGGGACGATTGTCGCCTTACTCATCACCCGGCGGAAGATCCCCATGTACTATGGCTCCTCGTTCAGCTATATCACGGTCATCATCACCGTGATGGCGCTCTATGATAGAAGCTGCTTTGAATCCACCGCCACATACTGCCCCGATGGTGTGCGTCTGGCGCAGGTTGGTATCGTCGCCACGGCGATTTTGCAGATCGCGGTTGGCTTCCTGATCCAGTACATCGGCAAGGAGCGGCTGGATATCGTGCTATCGCCCATCATCACAAGTAGCATTGCTATTGTTATCGGCGTTGCACTCGCGGGTGCGGCGCTGGGCATGGCCTCCGCTAACTGG
Organism: Anaerolineae bacterium; assembly: GCA_034435555.1. GTDB lineage: Bacteria > Chloroflexota > Anaerolineae > B4-G1 > SLSP01 > DAOTXC01. The sequence goes on along the minus strand of DAOTXC010000071.1, from coordinate 2,429 downwards.
GTCGTGGCCTTCATCACCCTCATCGTTACCATTCTGTTCTCCGTTTACCTGGAAGGCAAAGGTTTGTGGGGCATGTTGCCCATCCTCTGGGGTGCGATTTTCGGATATGTGGTTTCGATCATCATGGGGGTGGTGGATTTTACGCCCTTCACGGCTGCCCAATGGATCCGCGTTCCCAATATCACCTTTCCGGCCTTCACTGATCCGCGCGCTTGGGCTGTGGCAACAAGCGTGGCCTTGATCGCCATTGCGACCGTTCCAGAGTCCGTCGCGCATCTCTATCAGATTGACCTGTATGTTGATCAGCTGGCCAAAGACCAGGGCCGCAAGCCGCTGGGCATCAAAAACCTGGTGGGTCTGAACCTCATCGCCGATGGGTCTGCGGATGTGGTCAACGGTATCCTGGGCGGCTGCTCCGGCACCAACTACGGCGAGAACATCGCGGTCATGGCGATTACGCGCAACTACTCCTCAACGGTGATGATGGCTGCGGGCGGTATCGCCATCGCGTTGGGCTTCGTCGGCAAGCTGGCCGGATTGGTGGAGACGATCCCGGTCGCCGTGACCGGCGGCCTGGCGATCTACCTCTTCGGCGTGATTGGCAAGCAGGGTATCGCCCTGATTCAGAGTGAAAGAGTCAACCTCTTCGATCCCAAGAATTTGGCGATTGGCGCGACGATCCTGATCCTGGGCATCGGCGGCGCGATGGCGCTTCCCGATGGCCTGTTCCCCTTTGCCATCCCGGTCGTCTTCCCAGAGGGTATTCCGGCCATCGTCTTCGCGGCCATCGTCGGCATCTTGATCAACCTCATCTTCATCGCTCTGCCGCCGACCAAGTTCGGCGCTCCTGAGCACGGCCCGATGGAATAGAGTTTTAGCCACATAGATACAGAGAACACAGATAGAAAAAACTCTGTGTTCTCTGTGTCATTGACAGATGTGGCTCCAACAAAGGAGTGTTCTATGCGACCATTCGATTATTACAAACCTGATACGTTTGAAGAGGCGTTCCGGCTGTTGTCGCTGCCGGACAAAGTGGTGATGCCCCTCGCCGGCGCGACGGATCTTATCCCGATGACGCGCGACGAGCACTGGCAGCCCGATGTGGTGGTGGATGTGAAGGGGTTGCCCGGCCTGCGAGATATCAAGGAAACCGCCGAGGGCCTGTTCGTCGGCGCGGCGGTGCCGATGGCGGAGCTCGTCCATCATCTGCTGGTGAACGGGCCGCGCTGGAATCTGCTGGCGCAGGCAGCAGCGGCGATGGGCAACGAGCAGGTGCGCAGCCGGGCGACGCTCGGTGGTAATCTCTGCACCGCCTCACCCGCTGCCGATTCCGCCCCCGCGCTGCTGACGCTGGAAGCGTTCGCCGTGATCCGCGGCGCGGCGGGCGAGCGGCGCGTTCCTATGGCGGAGTTCTTCCTCGGCCCGCGCAAGACCGCGCTCCAGAAGGGCGAGCTGCTGGTGGGCGTGTTGATTCCCGTCCCGCCGAAGGGGACGGCGGCGACCTATGTGAAGCTGAGCCGCCGTAAGGCGGGCGATCTCGCCATCGTGGGCGTAGCCGTGCTGGCCTATCCGCAGAACGGTGGCTACCGGTGGCGCATGGCGCTGGGAGCCGTCGCGCCCACACCTATCCGCGCGCCGGAGGCCGAGGCCGCGCTCAACGCGGGTCACGATGAAGCGGCTATCGAGCACGCGACCCAGTGCGCCTTCGATACCTGCTGCCCGATTGACGACATCCGCGCCAGTGCCGAGTACCGCAAGGCGATGGTGCGCCGCATCGCGCGCCGGGCGATTGAGGGCGTGTTGGAGAAGTTATCGTAATGCGTGATACATACTGCGTAATTCGTAATTCGTAATTCGTAATTCGTAATGCGTAATGCGTATTTTGCGCTGTCTAGAAAGGCAGTACGTGATGCGCAACAGGCAAGGTTGACGAAAAGATACGCAATACGCAATACGCAATACGGAATAGGAGAAACTATGTTACACGAAATAACATTACAAATCAACAACGAAACCTACCCTGTTATCGTGAAATCGCACTACACGTTAGTGCGGGTGTTGCGGGAACAGTTGGGGCTGACCGGCACGAAGATCGGCTGCGAGAACGGCGAGTGCGGGGCTTGCACGGTGCTGTTCGACGGCGCGCCGGTCAATTCCTGCCTGGTGCTGGCGGTGGAAGCTGAGGGTCACAACATCGAGACGGTAGAGAGCCTCAGTCAGAGCGGCGAACTGCACCCGTTGCAGAAAGCCTTCGTGGAGCACAACGCCATCCAGTGCGGCTTCTGCACCCCCGGCATGTTGATGTCGTCGAAGGCGCTGCTGGCGCGCAATCCCCATCCCACCGAAGACGAAGTCCGCGAGGCGCTAGTGGGCAACCTCTGCCGCTGCACCGGCTACGTGCGGATTGTGGATGCGGTGCTAGAGGT
>DAOTXC010000070.1:0-5138 GCA_034435555.1 Anaerolineae bacterium | reverse complement strand
ACGCGAACTGTTCAGTTCGCATTACAGGGCCGCTTTCTGCGCAAACAGAGCATAGGCCGCCTGCACCAACCGTTGCGGGTAGCCGCCGCTGGCAGCAACAAGCCGCGCGATCTCCGCTTCAGTGAACGTTACGCCCGCTGTCTCAAGGCGCGCCATCAAGAAAGCGCGCACGGTAGCTTCATCCCAGGGGCCTACATCTACCTGCAAGCAGATATTCGCCAGAGGTGAGGTGTCGCCCTCGCTGTCGGGAAAGAGCAGATCGAGCGGTTGCCGAGCGGCCAACAGCAGTTTGAGCGGCGCAGCGCCATCGCTCGCCAGGCCGCGCAACTCAGTCCGCAGGCTGCGCGAGAAGCCCTCCCAGGCCATCTTGTCCACCTCATCCACCGCCAACACAATACGCCGCTCACGCAACGCGCTGTGCAGCGGATACCCTCGACACATCGCCACGCCAAGCGCATCGCACAGCGCGGCGAAAAACTCCTCCTCGTTGTAGATCGGCTGCAAATCCAGATAGGCCGTCTCCCACGGCACACCCAGGCGTTCGGGCAACTCGGCCACCAGGCGCGTGAGCAAGGAAGATTTCCCCACCGCCGCCGGGCCAATCAGCGCGACGCTGCTGCCGGCTTGCAGGAATTCCACCACGCGGCGCAGCTCGCGGTCGCGGTCGAAGACCCACGCCGGAGCGGTCACGCGCCCGGTCAGGGGCGTGAACGGATTCTCCGCAACGACGCCCCGCCCACCGCCGGGATTTTGACGCACAGGCGGCGGCGCAGCGGGCGAGAGCAATCCTGCCAGGCGCGGGGCCTCTTCCGGGCGGCGGCGGACGTGATCCAGCAGCAGGTTGACCATCTCGCCGCGTTGCAGGCCGCGCCCGAATTTGTCGTAGACGGCGGGGAAGTGGTCGAGGCAGAGGCTCTCGATCTCGATAACGTCGAGGCGCTGCACAAGCGCGCGGAGGGCGGTGAGGTCCACCGCCTCAGTGGGCAGCGGCGCGACAGGGTCTCCGGCATCGGGGGCGGCCAGCCGCGCTTCGAGTGCGGCCACTTCGCGGCGCTTCTCCTCCAGCTCGATTTGAAGATGGGCCGGGACGTGCAGCGCGCCAAAGCCCGCGGCCTGCGCTTCGAGATGCGCCAAGACGCGGCGCGCGCGCGCCAATACAGCGGTCGGATCGGTAGTTGATGGCATGTGACCTCCAGGTTCCCTGTTGCCTTCAGTATACGAGCAGTTGAGCATTTGAGCAACTTTCCACTCGGAAAAATCGGGATGGGTCATTAGACGCCAAGTGCATCCAGACTATTTTGACGTATCGCTGTAACTGGCGAGATAAACCTCACGGAAGCGCGCGTACGCCTCTCCCAAGGGGCGGGGCTGCTCGAAATGGCGATAACAATCCAGGTCTTGCTCGAAGATAGCCAGCGCCTGCTCATCCGGCCAGAACGCCAGCAAAGCCACTTTGGCCGCTAACTGGTGATACAGGGGAATTTGGGGGCTGAACTCAGTGGCCCTGGAGTACGCCAGGGAGATCGCCTGCTCGCGCAGTTGGCTGGCGAGTGCGGCCCCGGCGGCCCGCAGGGCTTCCCGCTGCTGCCTATCGGCGGCCAGAAAACGGGCGATGAAAGCATCGCCCCGCGCCGCGAGGTCAGCCGTCTCGTCAGGGGGCTTTCCAATACACTGGGGCATGAGTCCCTCACAACCGTTCTATCATCTACTGCATCGGCGCGACGGCAGGATGCAAATAGCGGGCCGGGCAAGTGTTTGAGATACCCCTGCCAGGACTCGAACCTGGAACACAGGGTTTAGGAAACCCTTGTTCTATCCGCTTGAACTACAGGGGCGTGGAGCGTATTATAACATCACGCCCGATTCCGACAAGCACGCCACCTGCAATCGCCCTCACTCCATGCTATAATCAGCCCATCACATGACCAAAGGAGCTTGCATGACCACTTACCACGCTATCGAATGGCGCGTTGACGCGCTGCGGCTGCTGGATCAGCGGCGCTTGCCCTGGGAGCTAAGGTATTGCGATTACACCGATCACCGCGAGGTGGCGACGGCGATCCGCGAGATGGTGGTGCGCGGCGCGCCCGCCATCGGGATCACCGCCGGGTATGGGATGGTGCTGGCCGCGCAACAGAGCGCCGCTACGGACTGCGAAACGCTCCGCGCGGATCTCGCTGCTGCCGCCACGGTACTCCGCCAGGCGCGCCCCACCGCCGTCAACCTCTTCTGGGCGCTGGAGCGGATGCTGCGCCGCGCTGCGCTCCCCGCTGCCGATGTGGACGCACTGCGCGCCGCGCTCCTCGACGAAGCGCACGCCATCTTCGAAGCCGAGCGCCAGGCCAATCTGCGCATCGGCGAGAACGCCCTGCCGCTCGTGCCGGATGAAGCGCACTTCATCCACCACTGCAACACCGGCCCGCTCGCTACCGGCGAATACGGCACCGCGCTGGGTGTGATCCGGGCCGCACACCAGGCCGGGAAGCGCGTCCACGCCTATGTGGATGAGACCCGCCCGCGCTTGCAGGGCGCGCGCCTCACCGCCTGGGAGCTGCAACAGATGGACATCCCCCACACCGTCATCGCCGATGGGGCCGCGGCCCACATCATGCGCACCCGCCGGGTGGATCTCTGCGTCGTCGGCTGCGACCGCGTGGCCGCCGATGGGGATACCGCCAACAAGATCGGGACGTATGCGCTGGCGCTCGCCGCCCACGCGCACGGGATCCCCTTCTACGTCGTGGGGCCGACCAGCACGATTGACATGGCGCTCGCCACGGGGGATGAGATCGAGATCGAGGAGCGGCCCGCCAGCGAGGTGACGCACGTGGGCGAGTGTCGCATCGCGCCGGAGGGGACGGCGGTTGCCAATCCCGCCTTCGATGTGACCCCGGCGCGCTACATCACCGCCATCATCACCGAGCGCGGGGTGGCCTACCCGCCCTTCACCGAAAGTCTGGCGGCGTTGATGGCCGCTGAGGATTAGGTCGGCCAGAGGCGCAACTGCTGCGCGGGCGCTCTTCCCGCCAGCAGGATGAAGGGCGCGGCGCGATGGGCCGCAATCCCCAAGCGCCGCAGCTGACTGAGATCGCGGAGCTGTCCCAGGCGACGAGCTTGCAGCAGGCGGTCGGCGCTCACCGGCCCGATCCCCGGCACGCGCAATAACTGCGCGCGCGCCGCCAGATTGAGCTCCACCGGCTGCTCGCGGAGGTGCTGCTCGGCCCAGGCGAGTTTGGGGTCGGTGGTGAGCGGGAGCAGACCATCGGGCGCAAAGGGCAGCTCCTCCACCATGAAGCCGTAATCGCGCAACAGGAACGAGGCCTGATAGAGCCGGTGCTCGCGGGCGGGCGGCGAGGCGGGCAAAGTCTCGAATGGCGTATCGGCAACGGGGCTGAAGCCGCTGAAATAGGCCCGCGCCAGCCCCGCGTGCGCATGCAGATAGGCCGTCGTCTGCAACAGCTCCAGGTCGCTCTCCCCCACCGCGCCCACCACGAACTGCGTGGTGCTGCTGGGATGGGCGCGCCCTGGCTGCTCGCGGCGCAGCTCTTCGATCCAGCGCAGGCGCGTGAGGAGCTCCTCGGTGAAGATTTTGTGGGGCGCGAGGTGGGCCAGCCGCTGGTCGTTCGGCGCTTCGAGGTTGAGCGAGACGCGATCCGCCAGCCGCATCGCCGCCGCGATCTGGTCGCGCTCAGCGCCCGGCATGATCTTGAGATGGATGTAGCCGGGGAAGCGATAACGTCGCCGCAGGAGCTCGGCGGCAGCGATCAGCCGATCCTGGGTGCGAGGGCCGCTACCCACCAGCCCGGAGCTGAGGAAGATCCCCTTGACCAGCCCGCGCTGGTGCAATTGGACGAAGAGCCGGGCCAGTTCATCGGCGGAGAAGGTCGCGCGGCGGAAATCGCGCCCGGCGCGGAAGGGGCAGTAGTGGCAATCGCGCTCGCAGGCGGAGCTCATGAGCGTCTTGAGGAGCGGCACGCGCCCCTTGGGTGTGGCGGCGTGATAGATGCAGCCCGCCAGCGCATCGGGGATGCCCTGTGCCTGGGGAGCCTGCTGCTGCCCCAACGCGCCCACCTCCTCGGCTGGCTCGTAGGCCGCCGCCGGGCCAAGCAACTGTAGTTTCTGCAATGCGTCCATCGTCTCGCCCCTCTATCTCATCGTGGGTGATAGCTTATGCTTATCATAGAACATATATTCTAAAAGTCAAGCTATTGTCAAGTCCTATAAAGTCGTACCGGTCGAACATTAACAAAGTCTCGAAAAGTCGTACCGCCCTTTGAAAAGCCGTTTCAACTGCTATCCTTGCCGATAGATGAAACCGATCAGTAAGGGGAGGCTCTACTGAAAAAAGCCCAGACCTCACGCAAAGCCGCCAAGTCGCAAAGGTTTTTTGAATTTACCTTAAATAATGTTAATGTTTTTCATAATCAAAATTTATTATCAACTTAAAATTCTTAGCGTCTTTGCGCCTTGGCGTGAGATTCCCTAGTTTTTTCAGTGAAGTCAGTTGGTAGTTTCGGTTACTATGCTATGCGCTTGTTGAAGTGCGCCGCGTCGAGCGGAGGGTCAGGGCCAGCCTTCAAGGGGAACGGGGCAGCGGCTCACAGCGAGGCTAGAGGTAGGCCACCTCCTGCACCAGCAGTTCCACATGGGCGCGATTGGCTGCGCCCAGGGCCGTGCTGAGATCGGTCAAGGCGGCCTGTTGGGCCTCGGTCAGGGCGTCGAACTCGCTGCAGCGCGCGGCGAACTCGCGCAAGGTGACGCGCTCATCGCGGTGCTGCAATTGCCCTGTGACCAGCAACACCTGCCCCACGGCCAGGCGGTCGCGCTGTTGGGCAGCGAACTGCACCCGGCGCTGTTGGTACTGGCCGTTGGCGGTCTCGCTGACGGGCAGGGGGGTCGGGGGGAACTTGAGGGAGTAGTAGCCGCTCTGCCCCTGCGGGTCGCGGTGCATGACGCGGGCGTACAACTGCCCGTCATAGATCCAGAGATGGACGATGACGCCGGTTAAAGTGACGTGATTCATCAGTTTGGCTCCTTTACGCGGTTATAGACGCAAAAAGCCGCCGGCGCTTAGCGGTAGCAGCGCCAACGGCTTAACGTGTCTTTAGACTGTGGGGCTATTGTAGCAAAGATCGGGG
>DAOTXC010000069.1:0-3388 GCA_034435555.1 Anaerolineae bacterium | reverse complement strand
ATCATCTGATTCGATCAACAGGCTGATCAAACCATTCAGCCGCCGTGAAATAGCCCTTGCCTTGTCATTATCCATCGGCTTTTTGCTCTGACCTGTTTCGTGTCTTGTGATGGGCAGCCCGATGTTATTCATAGACTTCAGTGAAACCAGTGCCATCTTCTGATAGTAACCTACGGATCGGTTCACATTTATCAGAACCCAAGGGTGCGCAAAAACACATACAGGCTTGATACCTTGATGAATTATCTTGTCCCATGCGTTTTGAGAGATACCCAGTTCCTCCTTATCCCAATCGAGTCTCTCTCCCTTTACATTTTCTATAGCCCGCGCAATCTCAAGCAAACCGTATTCATGGAGTTTTTGATGAAAGAACTCGCTTTTGGTGACTTGATCAATGAGCCAGCTCTCAATTCTATCGTGTCCGGTGTTATCTGATGTCATTATTTACCTCGAGGGTTTTCTCCAAATCGTAATGCTTTTTCGCATTTCAGCTCGCCCATACTTTGCCATTTGTTGGCTGCTGTTCCCTTTCCGTTGTGGCAAGACGTAGACGCTGATAGGTTCAAAGCCGAGTTGTTCCGCCAAACGCGAGCTCAGCAAGTCAACGGGAATGATTTCACCTGCATAACGCACATTGTCATTGACAAAGGCCACATGAGCGCCGCGCCGACAAGTGCGATAAAGCTCCGCAAAGACAAAGGTCAACTCTGTGAAGTATTGTTCAATCATAGACAATACGCCGGTGTTGTTGATTTCTCCGCGTTCATTGCGGATCTGTAACGCGACTTTCACCTCGTTGAGCGCCCTGTTGTTTTGGACTACATGCATAATATGTTCATAGCGTTCGTACTGCCCAATAGAACGATAAAATGCCTCTAGTTCGGCTTGTTTCGTTCTGTTTTCTACTGTGCAAGAGAGTTGTCGTTGTCTCAGGTTGAAAATATCTTCTTCGACACCCAAATATGCCAATTCCAGTGCATAGGTTCGGGTGTAGTCGTATCTGTTGGCATACGGTGGTGATGTTATGACGGCTGAAAAACGCTCTGCTTCCATTTGCGGTAGCACGTACAAAGTATTGCCCTCTACTAACTCTTGTTCACTTGGAGGTGGCGGATCTCTCTGGAGTTTGATAACATCAAAGATGATCTGGTTCAACTTTTCGAGAAATGCTTCTCTGACGCCAGGCAGTTCGCCTTTATGAATGCCTTTGAGAGGGCGTTTGCCTTGTCTAAGTCGTTTTTGGTTGCGTGCGTAGATCTTCTGTGCTCTACTATCCCAACGTAAATATTGTCCATCTTTTCTGGTGTAACTGATATCTTCGAGAACACTAAGTAAGATCAACCGACATAACAATTTAGCATTCTCACTTAAGGTCAGCGTTTCAATCCAATCCGTAAAAGCCATCAGATCACGTTCTGTGTTTTCTGGAAATGCGCTTTGTGTAATGTTCAAATGTGGAAAAGCCTTATCAGATGTGGGCAGAGTTGTTTGTTTGACCATCTCACGGAGCTCTCGGAGCTCATCCAACTGATAATTGAAAACGTGTGCTTTGGCTTTCCAGGCCAAGTGACAATGGGGTAATAGCTCTATTCCAATAGCATCTATTCCCATTAATTTTGCAACGAGTAACGTTGTACATGAACCGGCAAATGGATCCAAGATGATGTCTCCGGGAACAATGCCAAAGTCCTCAATCAAAAGTTCAACCAGATCAGCTGAAAACCCCTCTCTGTATTTAATCCAGCTATGAAGCGCCGCGGCTTTGTTTGCTTGAAAACTGACTAACTGCCGATTGAATCTATCCGTCTCTTCGAGTAAGTGACCATAGCGTTCTTCTAATGCGAGGCGTGCTACTTCAGGACATACACCGCCATGTGAGAACGATGTGCGCACAGGGGGGCCTTGATCGTGGGCGGTGATGGTAACATCAGAAAATAACAAAAGTTGTTCCATTTGTAACATAACCTCACTTTATGGAATTCAGGTGACGTCTTCACCCATTATAACATACCTCCCAGCGATAGGGCGTTTTAAGATTTTCGAGGCAATTGTTCTTTTGACAACTCCCCACCTTTCGCTTATACTAAAAAATAATCCACTGGCGCAGATACTGCATTTTCCCTGGCGATATGTACGCCTGTCTTTAAGGAGGTAGCTCATGAATAACTCTCTGCGTTGGAAAGTACGTCTCATTCTGACCGTTCTCTTGTTGCTTGCGATTCTGCCCGCCTGCCAGCCCTCGGAGAAAGAGGAGGTGGTGCGCATTGGGGTGTTGGCGATCCTTAGCGGCAACGAGACCTATATCTCCCTCTCAGGGCAGCCGACCGTTGACGGGGCCACGCTGGCGCTGCAGGAGATCGAGCAGGCGGGATGGATCACCATCGGCGATACCACCTACCGGCTGGAGCTGATCATCGCTGATGATGGTGGTACGCCTGAAACCGCCGTCGCCGCTGCCAATAACCTTATCAACCAGGAGGGTGTTGTCGCGCTAATCGGCCCGCAATTCAGCAGCAATGCCATTCCTGTGGGCGCGGTCGCCGAACAGGCGCGCATCCCCATGATCAGTCCGATGGCGACTGCGGTTGATCTCACCGTCGGGCGCGATTACGTCTTCCGCATCGGCTTCATTGATTCGTTCCAGGGGCAGGTGATGGCCCGCTTCGCTATGAGCGATCTCGATGCCACCCGCGCGGCGATCTACTACAATGTGGGCGAAGCCTACAGTCGCGGCATCGCCGAAATCTTCCGCAGCGTCTTCACCGAAGCTGGCGGGGAGATCGTTGCCTTCGAGAGTTATACTGCGGATGCACTCGATTTCACAGAGGCGCTCACCCGCATCCAGACCGCTGACCCGGATGTGCTCTTCTTGCCCAACTATCCTGCTGAACTCGTTCCCCTCGTGCAAGAGGCGCGCGCCCTGGGCATCGAGACGACCTTCCTGGGCAGCGATACCTGGAATTCGCTCGCTTTTGGCGAGATTCCGGAGCTCACCGGCAGCTTCTACGCGACGCACTGGAACCAGGAAAGTGACGCGGCGACTTCGCGGGCCTTTGTAGCGGCTTTCCAGGCGGCCTATCCCGATAAGGCCCTTCGCATCACCTCCGCGATGACTTATGATGCTCTTGGCCTCATCGTTGCTGCCATCCGCGACCAGGGCGCCGCCACCCCCGAAGCGATCCGCAATGGGTTGGCAAATGTGCGCGATTATAGCGGCGTCAGTGGTCAAATTGTCTACGAAGGCTCCGGCGACCCGATCAAGAGCGCCGTCATCATGCAGATCCAGGGCGACAGCGCCAGTTTCTATCGCCTGGTTAACCCCTGAACTGTCCCCACACGTCTTGGGCCTGGGCCACTACAAGGCCCTGGCCTCTTTGGCCTACAATTG
>DAOTXC010000068.1:0-8357 GCA_034435555.1 Anaerolineae bacterium | reverse complement strand
GTAAACATCGCATATGTGCAACATAGTCTCATTACCAGCTCAATGATACTCCAAGGTGGGATAGCTGGCAAGCGATTGCTGCGCGTGCGCGCTTGTCATCACAGACAGAACCTCTATAATAGGCTCAAGGTTCACTATTTACTCGCTGACTCGTTAGACCCGCATAGGAGGTTGAAATGGCGCAATTCAAACAACGCACACGCATGATTTCGGGGAACCCCATCGTGGTGGGGGAGCGGCGCTTGCTCCCCACCGTGTTGGTAAAAACCCTTGAGGGCGAAATGATACCCGGCAGTCCGGTATGCGCCGTGCAGCTGCAACCGGCCTCGTTAGTCGAAGAGGGGCCGGAGGGCGAACGCTGGCACAATATCCCCTACGCCACACGCGACGCCTTGAGCAGTATGGGCGCTGCCGCAGCTGGCATCGCGCTGGCGGGGAGTATCGCTCTTTTATTAATCTGGCTGGCCCGTGGGGGCCGCCGCTAACAATCTGAGGAGGTAACGCAATGGATGAAATCAAGGCTATGCTCGAAAAGATCGCCAGTGTAGGCGACCAGGTCAACGTGGATGTCGTTTTCGGCAAACCCCAGGAGATCGAGGGGCGCACCATCATCCCGGTAGCGGAAGTGGGTTACGGTTACGGGATGGGATTTGGGAGCGGGCCGGCGGCAACCTGTTGTGAGGACGAATGCGAGTGCGAGTGTGAAGATGAGTGCGAATGTGAAGATGAAGAAACATGCGACTGCGAATGCGAAGTCGAAACCGCGATGAGCGGCGGCGGTGGGGCAGGCGGACACGCGCGCCCCGTGGCCTACATCGAAGTGGGGCCAGAGGGGGTACAGGTAAAACCCATCATTGACGAACAGCGCGTCGCACTGGCGGGCATCCTGCTTTCGGCCTGGGCCGTGGGCTGGTTAGGCTTGGTACTGAAGACCCTCTTCACCAAACGCTAGATGCAACACATCCAACATAAGGGGCTGGCCTGGTATACGTTCAACAGGCCAGCCGCTTCTTTTCGCCACGGGCTGATCACCCGACAGGGAGGGGCCAGCCAAGGCCCCTTTGCAGCGCTCAATCTCGGCAGCACCGTCGGCGACGATCCCGCTGCCGTGCGCAAAAATCACGACCGGCTCTTCGCCGCCTGGTCGCTGACGCGCGCGCAGGTCGTCTCGCCGCATCAGGTGCATGGCAGCCACGTCGCCTGCGTGACGCACAACGATGGCGGGCAGCTCATCCCCCAGACCGACGCGCTGATCACTGCCGCGCGCGGCCTGGCGCTCCTGTTGCGCTTCGCCGATTGCACGCCGGTGCTCTTCTACGACCCCGAACATCACGTGGCGGGGCTGGCACACGCTGGCTGGCGCGGCGTCGCCGCCGGGGTGATCCCAGCGACGGTGCGGGCGCTCCAGACGACCTTCGGCAGCCGTCCCCCGGCGCTCTGGGCGGGCATCGGCCCGGCGATCAGCGCGCTGCACTACGAGGTCGGCGCCGAGGTGGTGACAGCGGTGCGAGAGGCTGTGCCTGCCGACATCCCTATCGCCACGCCGGATGGAGAACGCTGGCGCTTGGATATGGCGCGCGCCGTCACAGCCCAGCTCCACGCGGCGGGGGTGCAGAACATCGAGCTTTCGGGGTTCTGCACGGCCAGCAACACGGCGGAGTGGTACTCGCACCGCGCCGAGGCGGGCAAGACCGGGCGCTTTGGCGTGCTGGTCATGTTGGCGTGAGGGGGAACATCTCCACAAAAAAAGGGCGGCTATTAGCCGCCCTTTCGCTTATATACCTGATGATCAGGGCAATCCCTCGATCTGAAAGGTGAAGCCGTCCACATCGAGCAGCACCGACTGTATTCCCTCATCCGGGCGGGTGAACTGGAGCTCGAAGCGTTGCTCGTCCCCGGCAGCGACCGTCCACGGCAAGAGCGGCGTCGCTGCGCGCAGGTTCAGTTCGCCACCGCTGGAGGTGAGGGAGACATCGCCCCCGGTGATGGTGAGATTGGATTCGCCCACATTGCGCACCACACCGTTGATGACGATGACCCCGCGCGTATTGTCAATGAACGCGCCGGTCAGCTCGACCTGCGGCTGCGCCGGGCCGGGCAGCGGCGGCTGATAGAAGAGCGGGAAGCGCGCCAGCGTCGCCGCCGTCGGGTCGGGGCGGAAGGTCCAGGTGAGCGGCGGGCGCAGATCGCTGGGGACTAGATAGCCCACGCTGAGCTGCACCGTCTCTTGTGCGGCGATGCTTGCCGGCGGTGGAGCATACGCGCCCAGACCGGTCGCCTCCGGGTTGAGCAGGTAATGGTTGCCCGCACCATCTTGCAATACCAGATCGAAGAGCGCCGGATCCACCTCCTGGGCGCTCTCGTTCATCACCTGATAATCCACCACAAAGTACTGCATCTCTGGAGCGGAGAAGTTATCCAGGCGATAAGCCTCTAGCACCTCAACAGACAAGGAGCGCACCCGCTGAGGGCCGCCAGCGGTCTGCGTCTCTTCCGGCAAATAGCGCGCCCGAATCGTCAACCGGTCGCTGCCGGAACTGCTCAGCTGCACCAGGGTCAAACCCGGCTGGGTTTGCGCCATCGGGCTGACATCATCAATGGGCACGCGCTGCATCTGGGGCGCGCCAAAGATAAGGAGCGAACCGTTGTTCAGGGTGAGGGTGATGTGCGCGCTGCTATCCAACTCCGCCAACGCATCCACAAGGGCCTCGGTGTAGGGGACGCCAATCACGTAATTGATCACCGTGCCATAGACCCAGACGGCGCTCTGTCCATCTTCGGGGATGGGCCAACGCCCTTCCTCCGGCGTCACCGCCACAATAGGCAAGGTCTGTCCGCCCACATCCAGCATCAAGGGAAGGGTAGCGGGCAGCGCGGCGTTGTTCTGTTGCAAGATGACCATTTCCGGGGGGATGGTGGGCGGCGAGAGAAAGGTGCTGAGTTTGCCCACGGAGAGCGACTCCGCGCCGCTACTGCTGCCCTGGTTGCGCGTGTTGAGATAGGTTCCCAGGATCGCCGCGACAATGATCAAGCCGGCGAACAAGATCAGCAGAATCACCCATACCGGCAGCGGGCTGCCCGAACGGGTCGGGAGAGCGGATGGGGCCACCGCCTCCACCATGGAGGCCGCTGGCACATCCGGCGTGGGCGCTTGCGCGGGCATAAAGCTTGGGGCCGAGTCGGGATCGGGAGCGAATTCAGCAGGGCTATCCGGCTCTGGCTCACTTGGAGGAGCGATAGGGGGTATCAGTTCGTCATTCATGCCACCCTTCCTAGGGTATCGTCTGCGGCAAGGGCAGCGGAGCGATGCGGATGATCACTTCGGGTGTGGCCGAGCCGATGAATTGATCGTAGCCGAGCAGCGGCACGACGATCCGCACCGCGCCGACGGTCGCCACGTTGAAGGAGAGCCGCCCTTGTTCATCGGTGTACCCTCGCGCCAGCTCCTCACCGCTCTCCGGCGAAAGCACGCGCACGAAGAAGCCGGGAATGCCCTCACCCGCGCCGGGATTGCCATCGTTGTTGCCATCGTAGTAGATGATGACGCCAAAGGAGCGGAAGCCGGTGGGGGTAGGTGTGGGCGTCGCAGGGGCGGGCGTCGTCAGCGGGCGGAAGGTTAATTCGATGGTGTTGCCACCCGTGCCAGGGCTGGTGGGCGTGGCGATGGGCGAGGATTCGCCTTCTGGCCCGCCAGTCGGCGTCGGGGTGGGATCATCATCATCGCCCGTGGGTGTGGGAGTACGGGTGGCAGTAGGCGCTGGTGTGGGGTCGTCATCGTCTTTGTCAGGTGCGGGGGTGACAGTGACGGGGCGCGGCGTGGGCGTGCCCGGCACCGACATCTCACAGCGCAACGAGTAGTTGCTGTTCACCGTGCTGGGCAAATCCATGCGGTTGCCCTGCCCCACTTCGATGTAGAGAAACCCTTCGTAAGTGCTGTAATAAGAGAGCAAACTACTGTAATCCCCCAACTCGCGGTCATCATTGCCGCCGAGCGGATTATAGTTAGCATCGAACATACGCATGTTGGTGTCAACACCAGGATCGAGATCGAAAGTCTCGCAGGTGAAGATTAATCCCGGTTTGACCCACAATTTGAAAAAATCGTTATCCACCTCAGCGCCACCCCAGGGGACGAAGTTGAGATCATAGGTGACATCGGTGGCAATCGTCGTCGCTGTGGAGAAATCATAGTTAGGCTCGTAGCGATCGGGCGTAGCAAAAGGCGTAGGTGTTGCCTCGATGCCCGTGGGGGTAGGGCTGGGCGTAAAGGTCGGCGTTGGCGTCGAAGTCGGTGACACCGCAGACAAAACCAGGCTGTAGGTGCTTCCCTGACACTGCTCGCTCCGTTGGAAGACTCTGAAGAAGTAAGGCCCGGCGTTTTCCGCCGTCAGCGTGACCTCCGCGAAGTTACCCGTGAAGGGGTTGCTATCGGTGAGGATGGCAGTATAGGTGTTATCATAGACAATGATGGCGAGATCGTAGTTGACGGTTTTATCAGGCACGGCGCGGACTGTGTAAATATTGCCGATAAGGGCATTATCCAGCCGATAATAATCCTCATGGGGCGTTTGCACGCTGCCGATGCCGCCCTCCACAAGGGCCTGTCCGGTGTAATTCGCCAGCGCCGCAGCCGTGCTAAATGAGTGATTGCCCATGGGCGTGCGATCGGTAGTAGTGTAGGCAAGGCTACAGGTGACGCTTGCTGGCGCTATGTTGGGGAAGGCGTTCCATTGCTGCGCGTGGATCGGCGCGGCTTCATCTGCGAGAAATGCGCCCTCCCCTAGCAAAGGGGAAAAGAGCACCCACAGGAATCCCGCGGTCAGCAGCAAGGTTCCTATCACAATCAACCAGGTAGATCTCATAGATCTCATGCCCAGCCTCCTCTCGGCCATATCAATTACGCTCAACTCAATGTTCGGGCAGCGCCTCCAGAGGCGCTACGCCAGCGAGGAGCTGCTTCGCACCCACGCCCTCGCCGAGAAATAATACGGTGACGATCTCATCGCCGCCCTCGATGGCGCTCTCTTGCACCACACCCTCGCCGAAGCGCGCGTGGCGGACGCGCTGCCCCGCCTGGAACCGCCGCTCGATAGCAGCGGCGCGTGGGGCGGGACGACCACCACCGCCCCAGCTGGGCGTCCAGGTCGCTGTAGCGGTCGGCGCGGGCGATTTGGCCTTAGCTTTTTGGCCCAATGTCTCAGCCGGGATGTCATCCAGGAAGCGCGAGGGCAGGGTCGGCTCGTAGTTGCCGTACCAGCCCCGCCGGAAGGCGTAGGTCAGGTACAGCCGTTGCTTGGCGCGCGTCATGCCCACGTAACAGAGTCGCCGCTCCTCAGCCAGATCATCAGGCGAGTCCATAGAGCGGCTGTGCGGCAATAGCTTCTCTTCCAGTCCGGTGATGAAGACAGCCGGGTATTCCAATCCTTTGGCCCCGTGCAGCGTCAACAACGTGACCGCATCCACCGTCTCGCTGAGCTCGTCCACGTCGGCGACGAGCGCCACCTCGGTGAGGAAATCCACCAGCGAGACCTCCGGGTTGTCGGCAGCGACCGCGCGCAGGGAGAGCACGTTTTCCCAGCGGGACTCGCCCTCCTCGGTGCCGTCCTTCAGGTAATGCTCGAAGTCCGTATCAGCCAGGATGCGATCCAGCAATTCCACCACGCTCAGCGTTTCCTGCGCAGCGTGCCAGCTATCAACGAGCTCGGCGAACGCGCCCAGCGCCCGCTGCGCCCGCGCGCCCAGCGTCTCGGATTCCAGCAGCGAGAAGAGCGCCAGGTAGTGGCAACTCCCCATCTGCTCCGCCTGCCGCGTCACGGAGGCGAGCGTCTGCTGCCCGATGCCCCGCCGGGGGACGTTGATCACCCGCAGAAAGCTCACGTCATCATCAGGGTTGAGCGCCAGGCGCATGAAGGCCAACACGTCCTTGATCTCCCGGCGCGAGTAGAAGCGCGTCCCGCCGATGAGGCGATAGGGGATGTTCCAGCGGACGAGCGTCTCCTCCAGCGCGCGGGATTGGGCGTTGGTGCGGTACATGATGGCGATGTCGCCATAGGCGTACCCATCGCGCTGTAGCACCTGAATCTCCCGCACCACAAAGTGGGCTTCCTCGTCCTCGTCATAGGCCTCGTGAAGGTGCAGGGGAACGCCGCCCTGCTGGCGGGTGAAGAGGTGCTTGGGCGTGCGGTCGGTATTGCGCGCGATGACGGCCTGCGCCGCATCGAGGATCACCTGGGTGGAGCGGTAGTTCTCCTCCAGCAGCACCGTCTGCAATTCAGGGTAGTCCTCGCGCAACCGACGAATGTTGCGATAGTCGGCCCCGCGCCAGGAGTAGATAGACTGGTCCTCATCGGCCACGACGAAGAGGCTGCGGTGCTCCTGCGTCAAGCGGCGAATGATGACGTATTGCGCCATGTTGGTATCCTGGAACTCATCAACCAGGACATAGCGGTAGCGTTGGCGATAGCGGGCCAGCACCTCTTCATCGGAGCGCAGGAGCTTGACCACCTCCACCAACAGATCATCGAAGTCCAGCGCGTTGCTCTGCCGCAACAGCTCGGCGTAGCGGACGTAGGCCCGCGCCACGATTTTGTCGTAGTAGGTCTTGACCGGGTACTCATCCGGGCTGATGAGCTCGTTCTTGGCGTGAGAGATGGCGTTGAGCAGGCCCGCCGGACGATAGCGTTTGTCGTCCAGCCCCAGCTCGGCCACCACGCGCTTCATCGTGGCGAGCTGATCATCGGTATCGAAGATCAGATAGTCGCGCGAGAGGCCCGCCGCATCCGCTTCGCGGCGGAGCAGATGCGCGCAGGTGGCATGAAAGGTGCCGATGCGCATCTGCAAGGCCATATCGCGGCCCAACATCTGAGCCAGCCGGTCGCGCATTTCGCGCGCGGCCTTGTTGGTGAAGGTCACAGCCAAGACCTGCCAGGGGGAAACGGCGCGCGCTTGCAGCATCCAGGCGATGCGATGCGTCAAGACCCGCGTCTTGCCCGAACCCGGCCCCGCCAATACCAGCACCGGGCCATCCGGCGCGGTGATAGCGGTCTGTTGTTGGGCATTCATGTTGTGAAGCAAGTCGGTCGAAGTTGTGCCTTCCATAATAGCTATTGTAACACGGAGCTGCGCAAGGGGCAACTCATCTGCGCGCCGCTCAAATTGGGCGCTCAGTTCCGTTTGCGCTGTATCTTGCGCCCCTCCTTATCCTTCTGGTGTCCCCGGAAGATCAGCCGGATGGGTGTACCAGGGAAGGGGAAGGCTTCGCGGATGCGGTTCTCAAGGAAGCGTTCGTAGGTGAAGTGAACGAGCTCCGGATCGTTGACGAAGAAGATGAAGGTTGGCGGAGCGACTTCGCCCTGGGTGATGTAGTAAATCTTCATACGCCGGCCCCGTTTGCTGGGCGGGGCATGTTCCGCGATGGCCCGGCGGACGAGATCGTTGAGCTGGCCCGTCGGCACCCGCTGATACCGCGCCTCGACGACTTCGATGGCGGTGGGGAGGACATGTTGCACCCGCTGGCCGGTGAGCGCCGAGATGAAGAGGACGGGCGTGTGCTCCAGGAACTTCAGCGCGTTGCGCACCCGCGCTTCGTAGAGCTGGCGGTCACGCTTGACCTCCACATCCACCAGATCCCATTTGTTGATGAGGATGACGGCGCTGACGCCCTCCTCGTTGATCATGCCGGCGACGTGCGTATCTTGGGCGGTCACACCCTCCATCCCATCAATGATCAGTAGGGCGACATCGGCGCGCTCGGTGGCGCGCAAGGCGCGCAGCACGCTGTACTTCTCCACGCCGGGGCTGATCTTGCCCCGCCGCCGGATCCCCGCCGTGTCAATGAGGATCAACTTCTGCCCCTCCCACTCGAGCTCCGTATCGAGCGCGTCGCGGGTGGTGCCGGAGACCGGACTAACGATGGCGCGTTCCTCGCCCAACAGCCGGTTGAGCAGCGAGGATTTGCCCACGTTGGGCCGCCCCAGAATCGCAATGCGAATGACATCCAGATCTTCGGTGTCCGGCTCCACTTCCGGTATGACGGGGAGGAGCTCCACCACACGATCCAGAAGGTCCGCCACGCCGCGCCCGTGGATGGCGGAGACGGGCAGGACCTCGCCCAGACCAAATTCGTAGAATTCCAGCGCCTCCTCCTCGCGGCGGAGATTGTCGGCCTTGTTGGCGACAATGAGCAGCGGCTTGCTGGTCTTGCGCAAGAGATCGGCCACTTCGCGGTCCGCGCCGGTCAGCCCGGAGACAACATCCACCAGAAAGAGGATGAGGTCGGCTTCGGCGATGGCCTGCTCGGCCTGGGCGCGGATCAGCGGGATGAACTCCGCCGAGTCCTCCAGGAGCGGCGCGGGGCC
>DAOTXC010000067.1:0-8410 GCA_034435555.1 Anaerolineae bacterium | reverse complement strand
GCACCGGAGAGCTCAATCCCTCTCTCCCCCACCACGCGCAAGGCGGGCAATGCGGGATTAGAGGCATCACCATCGTGGGTATTGACCACGTTGAGGACCGCATCTACACCGTTAGCTCCAAAGATAATCGTATCCATGCTTGCTGAGACGTAAGCGTTGGGCATCAAAGTGAAAGCATACGGCGCGCCATAAAGACGTTGGCGGGGCGCGAGCGTCTCGGTGATTGTGCTGCCATCGCTAATTGTCACTTCGATCCACAGCGGCTGGGCCAAATCCTCAGCACCTAGCCCCGCTACAATACCGGCAGGGCCAACCACTGTATCGAACAAGCCATCAGTTACCTCTAAAGTCTTCGTTTCTGTGTAAATGGATGTACCTCCGGTCACTGCCGTGTACAATCTAAATGTAAAAATGTAAAGCGGTAATCACCTTCCAGGGGGGCGCCACTTGCATCGGTCAGACGACCCTGGTAGGTCATCTGCGGCGTGAGCGTACACCCACTGGCAAACAACGCCAGGGTCAACAGGAACAGGGTCAAGCCAAGGTATACGAAACTTTTGCGTTGCATCGGTCTTACTCCTTTCTCTTACTAATAGGTTACACGCGAACTTTATCAACAGATTTTAGGTGAAAAACGACGGAGACAATACTTACGTCAGGGAGGCTCTGCTTCATCTACCCAAACTTCCGATTCACGGCACGGCAGAGAGCTGATATTGAGAGAGGGACGAGTCGCCCCACGCAAAGGGCAGCAACGGCCCTTTTGAATAAGACGGGTCGTTACGGCTGCTGGCCCTAAGGTGATACTGCGTGTGCTAAAAAATTCCCTCATACATCGCACGCTATTCGAAGATGCGCAGGTGTGGAAGCTCGAAGATGGCCTTAATGTAACTACTCAACCTGCTTCAAGGGGAGCATTAGCTCCCCGTTCAAGCCCCCATAGGGTGTGTTTGCGGGTGGCTATGATGTTTGCTGGCCTGCCGGAGCGACGCTCCGGCTAGAGCCTGAGTAGTTACTCCTTAATTATGTATATTAGAGCCGAACCCTTGAAAAATGTCAATAATTAAAATATACCTATCTTAATTATTGCGCATATATCAGCAACCCACCAAACGCTACCCAAAATCCACCTCTCGAATTATAATGGCCCGTAACCATGAACTGTCATTCTGAGGAGCGCAGCGACGAAGAATCTCGTTCTTCTGTTCCTGTTACGACCATTCAAGGAGTCATCATGTTCCTTTGGTACACCACCGAGGATGAAAATGTAGGACAGGTTGCCAACCTGTCTTACGCTCAGGCTATTTTCTAGGGAGAAAAAACCATGCCCAAGTTAGACCTACACAGCAAAATCACGCTCAACAACGGCGTTGAGATGCCCATGCTCGGCCTCGGCGTCTATCAAATCCACGGAGAAGCCTGCCTTAACGCGGTGACGTGGGCGCTGAAGGCGGGCTACCGCCACATTGACACGGCCACCCTCTACGGCAACGAGCGCGAGGTGGGCCAGGCGGTGCGCACCAGCGATCTCCCCCGCGAGGCGGTCTTCGTCACCACCAAGCTGTGGAACAGCGATCACGGCTACGAGCGCGCCCTCGCCGCCTTCGAGCAGAGCCAGCAGGCGCTCGGGCTGGGCATCGTGGACCTCTACCTGATCCACTGGCCCGTCTCGGAGAAGCGCCGCGAGAGCTGGCACGCGCTGGAGACGCTCTACGCAGAGGATAAAGTACGCGCGATTGGGGTCAGCAACTACACCGTCCGCCATCTTCGGGAATTGCTAGGGTATGCCAGCGTCGTCCCCACCGTCAATCAGGTGGAGTTCCACCCCTGGCTGTACCAGAAGGAGCTGCTGGACTTCTGCAACGAACACGGCATCGCGCTGGTGGCCTACAGCCCGCTGACCAAAGGCGAGCGGTTGCGCGATCCGCAGCTGGTGGAAATCGCCCGTAGCTACGACAAGACCCCGGCGCAGATCCTCATCCGCTGGTGCCTGCAACACGGCATCGGCGTGATTCCCAAATCGACCAACGCGGAGCGCATCCGCGAGAACGCCGCTGTGTACGACTTCGAGATTTCCGCCGAGGATATGTGCCGCCTGGACGCCTTCGACGAGCGTTATCACTGCACCTGGGATCCGACAGGAGAGCCGTAATAAAGACCTGACAGGTTTCAGAAACCTGTCAGGTCTCAATTTTCTTTCAGGAGGAAAAGGAGATGAAAGAGCTACTATCTGATCTAAAACAATGGCGCGCCGAAGGGATCACCAACATCGCCGTCGCCACCATCGTGGAGACGCGCGGCTCGTCGCTGCGCCCGGCGGGGACGCGGATGCTGCTCAACGCCCAGGGCGACGTGGCCGGCTCGGTAAGCAGCGGCTGCGTGGACGGCGACGCCATCGCCGAGATGGAGTTCATCCTCAGCGGCGAGGCGGAGATCCGCCGCCCCTTCTTCGGCGTGAGCGATGAGCTGGCGTGGAGCGCGGGCCTCTCCTGCGGCGGCGCGATTGATGTGCTGGTGGAGCCTTACGACCCGCTCTACGACGTGCTCATCGAGGAGATTGAGGCCAAGCACCCCGTGGGCTTCGCCACCCGCACCGATGCGCCCGTCCACCTGCTGCGCAAGGCCGATGGGAGCGTGCTCGGCTCACTGGGCGATCTTGCCCTTGATGCCACCGTGCTCTCCGATATGCTCGAGGCCTGGCCCGGCCCCCACGCGCAAAAGTACAGCTACGAACAGGGCGAGGTCTTCGTCGAGGTCTTCCCACAGCCCCCCACCCTGCTCATCTTCGGCGCGACGGACATCGCCGTCCCGCTGGCGCAGATGGGACAGATCGCCGGCTACGAGGTCATCGTCAGCGATGCGCGGCGGGCCTTCCTGCGCGAGGAGCGCTTCCCCGGCGTCGAGACGCGCTTCGGCTGGCCGCAGGAGGTCTTCACTTCGCAGGATTTCGGTCCCGGCTGGGCCATCGTCGTCCTCTTCCACGATCCCAAGTTCGATATCCCCGCCCTCACGCTGGCCCTCAACAGCGAGGTCACCTACATCGGCTTCCTGGGGAGCAAGAAAACCCAGGCCGACCGCCGTGCGGAGCTGCTCGCAGCCGGCTTCACCGAGGATGCCCTGGCCCGCATCCACGGCCCCGTCGGGCTGAACATCGGCGGGCGCGACCCCGCCCTCATCGCCCTCTCCATCCTGGCGGAGGCCGTCGCCGTGCGGCATCGTCGTCCCGGCGGGATGATGCGCAACAGATAGCACGCCCCCTCTCTCCAACGGCCCGCCGCGCGCGGGCCGTTTTGTTTTCCAGGGAACTTTGCCGCCGGAGAAAACGTCTAAAAAGCAGGGGCATCCTATCAAAAGCGGACACCAGCACGAAAATGTGAATACTTCTGATCCGTGGAATCCGTGTCAATCCGTGAGCCATGTTCAAAGGAGATTTTTGCAATGAAAGACAAAACCCGTATGTACCTGAGCCTGATTTTGCTCATCCTGTTGTTGACGGCGTGCGGCGCGCCTCTCGCGCCCACCGGCGAACCCACGTCCGCGCCCATCGCCGCCGGGACCGAGGCCCCCACGCTCGCCGAGGCCCGCTCGCCCGCCACGCGGGACAACCCCGACGTGGCCCTTGCCCAGCTACAAACGCTGGTCGAGGGGAACACCGCCTTCGCCGTGGATCTCTACCAGCAGCTCCGCGAGGAGGATGACGGCAACCTCTTCTTCTCGCCGCACAGCATCTCCCTCGCGCTGGCGATGACCTACGCCGGCGCGCGCGGCGAAACCGCCGAGCAGATGGCACAAACGCTCCACTTCCCCTTCCCCCAGGAGACCCTGCACCCCACCTTCAACGCGCTCGATCTAGCGCTGCAACCTGATCCCACCAACGAGGAGACCTTCGCGCTGCACATCGCCAACTCCCTCTGGGGCGAGCGCACCTACGCCTTCCTGGATGCGTTCCTCGAAGAGTTGGCGCGCAACTACGGCGCGGGGCTGAACCTGATGGACTTCGTGGGCGATCCCGATGGCGCACGCCAGGCCATCAACGATTGGGTCAGCGACCAGACCAACGAAAAGATCCAAAATCTGCTCGCCCCCGGCGTCATCACCCCCATGACCCGGCTCGTGCTCGCAAACGCCATCTACTTCAACGCCCAGTGGCTTTATCCCTTCAACCCCGAAGCCACCCGCGACCAACCCTTCACCCTGCTGGATGGCAGCCAGGTCAACGCGCCCATGATGTTCTGGGGTGAGGCCCAATCCCTGCCCTACACCCAGGGCGACACCTACCAGGCCGTCGCGCTCCCCTACGAGGGCGGCGAAGCGGAGATGATCATCCTTCTGCCCAACGCCGGCGAATTCACCGCCTTCGAGGCGGCCCTCACCGCCGCGCAACTCGCGGAGATTGTGGCGAAGCTGGATCACACCCGCGTCAACGTCCGCCTCCCCCGCTTCAGCTACAGCAGTGAATTCAGCCTGGCCGACACCCTCGCCGCGCTGGGAATGCCCGCCGCGATGATCGCTGGGCAGGCCGATTTCTCCGGCATGGATGGCACCCGCGAGCTCTACATCGGCGCGGTCATCCACAAAGCCTTCGTCGCGGTGGATGAGGCCGGCACAGAGGCCGCCGCTGCTACCGCTGTCGTCATGCTGGAAAGGGCAATGGCGCCCGATGAGCACATCGAGTTCCTGGTGGATCGCCCCTTCCTCTACCTGATCCGCGAGACCGAGACGGGCGCGGTGCTCTTTCTGGGGCGCGTCGTCAATCCGGTGGAGTGAGACCTCACAACCCCAACGGCCCGCCATCATCGGCGGGCCGTTTCCTGTAATTGCTACCCTCACTTGCCCAATCCGCGCGCTGGCGGATAATAGCCTCATACAGGAAAGGACAGCACACAACATGAACGACGAACAGACAATCGAACATCCCTGGGAGCCGGAGCCGATCCCGGCAGAGCGCTTCCATCAGCCGGATGAACCCTGGGCCAACATCAACCGCGCGCCCTACGATGAGGTTTCCGGCGTGATCTTCAAGCGCGCTGCCCACATCCAGCGCGTGCGCTACACCCCCGCCGACCCCGCCCCGGAGATGCCCCCGGCCTATCAGGGCAGCGGCGAGGCCGTCGTGCGGTGGCTCTTCAGCGAGCAGACCGGCACGGAGGAAAGGCTTCTAGCGGGCGCAACACTCGCCTTCCTCCACGATACCACGCTCGCGCCGGAGGCCAGCACCGGGATGCAGGCCCACCCCGACACCGACGAGCTCTTCTACACGCTGAGCGGCAGCGGCGAACTGCGCCACCGCCCCACCCCCGGCAGCCCCGTCATCGTGCGCCCGCTGCGCCCCGGCGATGCCGCCCTCGTGCGCGGCGGCGAGTACCACAGCATCGCCAATCGCGGCGCGGAGCCGCTGCGCCTCCTCGTCATCGGACTCAAGCGCCCGTGACGCACCGCATCCTCGTCGTGGGGGCCGGGGCCGCCGGACTCCTCGCCGCCGGGCGCGCCGCTGAGTGCGGCGGCGACGTCCTCCTGCTCGAAAAGATGACCGAGGTCGGCAAGAAGATCCTCGTCAGCGGGAAAGAGCGGTGCAATCTCACCAACAGCGCCCCGCTGGAGGAGTTCCTGCGCTACTACGGGCGCAACGGGCGCTTCCTGCACAACGCCTTCCACCGCTTCTTCCGCCCCGAGCTGCTCGCGCTGCTGGCCCGCTACGGCGTGGAGACGCAAGTCGAGCGCGGCGGGCGCATCTTCCCCGCCTCCGGGCGCGCCAGCGACGTCCGCGACGCGCTCCTGCGCTACGCCCGCGACCAGGGCGCGATCCTCCGCACCAATACGCCCGTCCGGGAGCTCGTGCTGGCAGATGGGCACATCACCGGCGTGCGCGTCAATCAGGCCGAATTTCTCCCGGCGGATGCCGTCATCCTCACCACCGGCGGGGCCTCGTGGGTCGCCACCGGCTCCACCGGCGACGGCTACCGGATGGCGCAGGCCGTTGGGCACACCATCGAGCCGCTGCGCCCGGCACTCGTCCCCCTCACTGTGAAGGCCCGCGCCCACGCCAAAGCCGTTCAGGGCGTCAGTCTGCGCAACGTCCGCTGCACCCTGCTCGCCGCCCGGCCCGGCAAGCCCCTCAAGCCGCTGAAACCGCCCTACCCCATCCCGCCCACAGGCGAGCTCCTCTTCACGCACTTCGGCGTCTCCGGGCCGCTGGCGCTCACGCTCTCCCTCGCCGCCGTGGATGCGCTGCGCGCGGGCAAGGCCGTCACGCTCGCCATTGACCTCA
Organism: Anaerolineae bacterium; assembly: GCA_034435555.1. Classification (GTDB taxonomy): domain Bacteria; phylum Chloroflexota; class Anaerolineae; order B4-G1; family SLSP01; genus DAOTXC01. The sequence goes on along the minus strand of DAOTXC010000067.1, from coordinate 2,142 downwards.
AGCCCGGCATGACCGCCGCCGAGGTCCACACCCGGCTCCAACGCGAGTTCGAGACCCACGCGCAGCGCCGCCTGCCGCACCTGCTGCGGAGCTGGGTTCCCGGCAGCCTCGCCGACCTGCTGGCGGAGCTGAGCGGCATCGCGCCGGAGCGCCCCGTCCACACCATCCGCGCCGAGGAGCGCGAGCGGCTCGCGCAACTGCTCAAGGACTTCCGCTGGGAGATCACCGGCGCGCTCCCGCTGGAAGCGGGCATGGTCACGGCAGGCGGCGTCGCCCTCAACGAGGTGGCCCCCATCACCTTCGCCTCGAAGGTCGCGCCGGGGCTGTATCTGGCGGGCGAAGTCCTTGACCTCGCCGCCGACACGGGCGGCTTCAACCTACAGGCCGCCTTCAGCAGCGGCTATCTGGCCGGGGAAGCCGCCGCGCACGCTGTCACCCAACTGCAACAGGACTTACGCAAGTATCAAGAACCTAACCGCAGAGAACGCAGAGAGCAAAAAGAGAATTTTTACAAAGTACTTTTTCAACATCTTGGAACAACAGAAATCGTCTTTTCAAGGTAACTGCTCAGCTACCTCCAAATCACCCTTTTGTCATTCCGAACGGAGCGTAGCGGAGTGAGGAATCCCGTTCTTGAATTTTAAGGCATGGCGTCAACAAGATTCCTCAGCCCCTTTCTGTCTGGAATGTATCTTGCTGGTCGCAAACGGGGCTTCGGAATGACACTGGCTCAGTAATTACTTTTCAAGCAACATCGGCGGGTTTTTTAATAAAAACTCTGCGTCCTTTGCGCGCTCTGTGGTTAAAGATGTTGAGGCCGCGTGATTGCGTAAATCCTATGTAAGTTTTGCGTCACTCAATAGCGTGCCGCCGCCGCGTTTCCGTGCTATAATAAGAATAAGGGAGACACCGGTGCTGGCGTACACCATCCCAGCACGAAAATGTAGGACAGGTTGGCAACCTGTCTTACGAATACTATCTTCAAAGGAGACACCGGTGCTGGCGCACACCATCCAGCACGAAAATGCTTATCAGCAGATTGGGCGGATTTAGCAGATTTTTGTTTGGCTATTCGCCATTCACCATTCGCAGATTCGCTATTTTTGAAGGAGGAAACCGTGGAACCGATTCTCGATTGGGGTATCCAAGTCATTCTCTGGCTGCAACAGTACAGCAGCCCCGCCCTCGATAGCTTCTTCAAAGGCGTGACCTTTCTAGGGGACGAAGAGTTCATCTTCTTGCTGCTCCCCATCCTCTACTGGCTCGTAGATCGCACGATGGGGCTGCACCTTAGCCTCCTGCTAGCGCTTTCCGCCTACTTCAACTCCCTCACCAAGGCCATCGTAGATCAGCCGCGCCCCTTCGTGTACGACACGCGCGTCCCGGCGCTCATCGAGGCGACCGAGGACGGCTTTCCCAGCGGTCACACACAAATCAGCGTCGTGCTCTGGGGGTATCTGGCGCAACACTTCCGGCGCGCCTGGCTGTGGATCGCCGCCGGATTGCTCATCCTGCTCGTGCCGCTCTCGCGGATCTACCTGGGCGTCCACTTCCCCACCGACCTGTTGGGCGGCTACGTCATCGGTGCGCTGCTGCTGGGACTGTTCCTCTGGATTGCGCCGCGCTTGAGCGCCTGGCTGACCCGGCTGCGCCCGTGGCAACAAGTGGGGCTAATCACGCTGTCCGCTGCGCTACTGATCCTGCTCTACCCACAGAGGAACGGCATCTCCAACGCGGGCAGTCTGTTGGGCCTGGGCTATGGCATCCTTCTCGAACGGCGCTGGATACGCTTTGACGTGGCCGGAAGCGGGCAGCAAAAGACTTTACGCCTGGTCGTGGGCCTCGTCACCGCTGCCGCCGCCTACTTTGGACTGCGCGTGGCCTTCGCGGCGCTGGAACCGGCGCTGCTCTTCCGCTTCGTGCGCTATGCCTTGATCAGCCTGTGGATCGTGACCGGCGCGCCGTGGCTGTTCGTCAAGACCGGACTGGCCCCTACTGAGGATGGCGCATCGTGACCGAACTGCCAGCCCCCACACCGGAAACGTACTGGGGCGAACCAGGGAAATTGCTGGCAGGCCCCTATCCGGGCGCGCACAACCCGGAGCATAGCAAGATGAAGCTGGCGCGGCTCCTTGAGGCCGG
>DAOTXC010000066.1:0-46762 GCA_034435555.1 Anaerolineae bacterium | reverse complement strand
GGGTGGGGCGGGCGCGGCCCCGGCCGAGGACGCCTAATGAGAGTTGGCCGATGTCCGTATTCCCGACACCGACGACTGAAGGAAAGTGTACCGTTTGCATGTTGTTCTCCTCGAAGATTAAATTCTAGTGTCCTGGCCCACTGGGTGGCAGGTGTTCAGGGGGTGCTGAGGTGGGACATGCCCCTGACCAATCCCAGACCACAGCGACAATCTGTTGTCCCGCACGGGTGGCGACCGCTGCTCCCACTTGTTGTGCGGCGGCTAGCTCGGGAAATGGATGTATCGCTATTGCGTCACACATCAGGTTACAATACCAGAGGGTGCCATCGACATGTTGCGGACTTAACTCCTGGCAGCCACTCCAATAGATAGTCCAGCGGCCATCGGCAGAGCCGACAACGTAGCGGTAGCCGGGCCAGACCGGCCAGCCATCGCAATCCAGATAGCCGGTGGCGGCCCGAAATCGAGGCGCTTCACCAGCCAAGTAGTAGGCGCGAGTTTCAAGTTCGGAATCAGGCAGGCTTTGCAGTGCATACTGTTCTCGGAGCCAGGCATACACCGCATCACGGGCGGTCTCTTCGGCGGTAGGTTCGAGATCGAGTGGCAGAGCGACAGGGGTGGGCGTAGGTGTTGCCCACCAGAGGCGTACTTCGCCATATGTGTAATGGGTGAGCGGAGCGAGAATGCAATAGTACAGGCCAATGCTCAGATAGAACCATCCCCAGAACGTCAAAGGTGATTTACCCATTACTTCCACCTCGTAGCAGTTTTTTGCTCCATGATGTCCCTCTGCGGTTTATCGCAGCTCTCCAGAGACCCTTAACCACGCCTTTTCCCCGTTCAAAAGCCTAAACCACACCCTAATCCACACTTTTTATCCCCCTCAGAGCCTAATCCACGCCTAATCCACCTAATCCACGCTGGGCCTAATCCACAGCCTAAAGCGAAGATTCTGTTCCCAATGTGGGGGCACACAACTGTGCCAGCGCTGCTGTGACCTGACGCGGTTGTCGCCACCCCGTGCCGTTCCCATGGGAAGGGCGCGTAAGCAATCCTTGCAATTCCCAACGCTTGGAGAGCGCCTCGATTTGACGGCGGCTGACCCCTGCCGCTTCGGCCAGTTCTCGAATCGGAAAGCTGCCTCCAAATTGCTGCAGGGCCAGGCTGACGAGCTGGGCCTCCGTCTCGCTAAGAGCCAGCGGGGGGCGCGCGGGGGCACGGCCCGCTTGCAAGTGGCCTACCACTGTGCCCAGCATCTCGTCGGAGACGGCATAGGCTTGGGCCACTACTTGGCGGCCTTTCCAGACTGTCAGCAGGCGCCCGGGAATCTTGGGTAACTTCTCCGCGCCGGGCCGCCCCAGGATTACTCGGGAGTCCTGGAGATCGGGCACCGGCAAGGCCAAGCGCGTCGGCAGGTTGGTCTTCAGGAAACCCTTGACCGCGGTTGCGTCAGGGCGCTGGGTGGCAAGTACGGGATGGATGCCATAGGCACCGCCTCTTGCTACCAGGTCGCGCAGGTCGGTTTCGATGGCCGCGCCCTCGTCGCCGTCTAGGTAATAGGCCAACTCATCGATGAAGATTACCAGTGTCGGTGGACGCCGCGCAGCAGGTAAATCCCCTACTTTCCGGCAGACGCCTTGCGCTTGCGCCTGGCGCAGTAACTCCCCACGCCGTTCTAGTTCCAGACGCAGCTCGCCCAATACGCGCAGGAGGGCTTCTCGCTCCCCGGCCAGGGCGCGGAGATGGGGCAGGCCCGCGTAGACGCCGAACTCCACATCCTGCTTACCATCGGCAAGCACCAGTTGCAGCCGGCGGGGCGGCTCGCGGGCGATAAGGGCTAAGAGCCAGGAGTGCAAGAGGTTGGTCTTGCCGAGGCGGCGTGTACCGCCAATCAGTACCGCGTCCATGTCTAGCAGCGAGGCCCAGAATGGGCCGCGCGCGGTCTGCCCAATAGGTACGAGCAGTCGCCCCGTCGTCTGGGGCTGTTGGGTCAGATCGAGCGGCGCGTAGTCAGGGAGGGTGGTGCGTGGTTGGGGCCGCCAGCCAATCTGAATGGCGAGGCCCTGGCTGTTGGTGACAACGACGCGCCGTCCCTCGAGCGTGGCCTTCAATTGGCGCGCGAATTGCGGGTCAGTGATGCGTTCCTCGCGTCCGTAGAAGGTGTTGAGGTCGAGTAGCAACAGCGCGCGATCCTGGAACGACGTGGCGGTGAAGCGCGGCGGTGGAGCCTGCTCCGGCAGTGCTCCCCGTGCACGCATTACGCGCACCACGGTGGCGGCCAGCTGTTGCAGCTGTTCAGGGCCGTTCTGAGCGGTCAATTTAGCGGTCATCTCTCATTCTCCCATTGGTCACGCGCTGCTGCCAAAAGCAGCGGGTTCAACTGTGTCAATTGTGCCGGGGGCACTACCTGCACCCGGGGTAATCCCTGTTGGCGGCCTGGGGGGAGACGGCGCTGCGTGCGACGACGTAGTGCGGGTTGTGGTGTGACCTCGGTCAGCCGGATCAGGTCGGCTCGCTGTGCTTGCCGCTCTTGCATTTGTGCATCGCCCAAGAGGTCGGGTGATTCAGCACGTTGGCGGATGGCCCAGAGTGAAGTTACGGGCCGTTGCGATTTTCGCGCGTCTACAAAGGACAGCCCCATGAGCGCGGCCAGGAAGCCCGGCACCATCACGGTACCGTCAGGCATTCGGCGCGAGGTCCACACGGTGATCAGCGCCAAAATTGCCAAGAAGGCTGTGATGGTGATGCCAATGTAGGCCCCCCACTCGATCTGATTCCGGCGCGCGTCGCGCTCGCGCTGGATCAGGCTATGCTCATAAACAGCGGTCATGGTAGCGTAGTGGGCGGCATCGGACCGCCGTGCCGCACTGATCACGGCGGTTGCGGTGGCGTTGGCCAGGGCCTGCTGCGCGGTTTGTTCAGCAAGGGCTTGGGAGACAGCGAGCGCGTCCTGCGTGGCTTGCCATTGCGCCGTGGCAGTCACGCCTGCCCAATAAGCCTCTTCCCGGCGCGCCTCGGCGGTCGCGGTCGCGGCGATTGCCGTAGCTGTCGCATTATCGTGGCGCAATGCGGCCTGTGCTGTGGCAGTGGCTACATCGGCCTCGCGCTGTTGGGCGTTGAGGGTGATTTGGAGCTCCAGTTGGGCGGCATCGGCGCGGGCATCGGCGAGCGCCTGGTAGAGGCCCCGTTCGGTTTCCAGGAGTACCGGGTCGGGGGTGAGTGTCGCACCGGGTTGAGCGGGGAAAGTGCTGGGTAGTTCTGCCCCGGCGCGCACCTCGGCGATCTCGGCCGCCAGCGGGGTGTAGGGAGTGGCGAGTGGCGAGGTCGGGCCAGGCGTGGTGTTGGTGGTGCAGGCCAACGTCAAGGCCAGCAGGAGCCAGGTGCTTGCAGCTATCAGGAGCCTACTTCTTGTCATACTTTCACTTCCGCAGTTTGTTATTCCTCGATCAGGTCCGCCAGCGGGCGGGGAAGCAATTCGAGCGTCTGGAGTACTTTGCGTAGCTCCACTTCACGGCGGATACTACCAATTCCATCACACTCGCTACAAAGAAGTTCCTCCGGGATCTCGCTTGCGCGCTGGGTATAACCTTGTTCACGGAACCAGGCGTCATCTTCCTCGTCAGTCAGGCCGCCGTCTGGATGTTCTTCCCAATAGCGCTGCCAGATGAGATTTGTAATCCACCCGCTGCCCGCGCATTCTGGGCACAAGTATTGTTCAATGAGTAAGTAGCGCTGATTATCCATTTCACCAATCTCCAAAGGCATCATCGAACTGTGGCAGTGCCGGCTCCCAAGCCGAATCACCGTCGTAGAGGAGATCTGGCGTGGCTCCCCAGGTGTGACGACCGGGGTGTTGCTGTGGCAGCAGATTCATCATTAGCAGTGTGAGCAAAGTTTGCTGTTGTTGGGTCTGTTGCTGTTGTTGCTACAACCAGGCAGAGAGCTCCGGCTGCTGTGAACCGATTGTTTGCCACTGGGCATTTGGGCCGGAGACCCAGCGTCCGGAGCCATTTCGCTGTTGTCCAGTCAAATTCTGAACCATCCGTAGTAGGTAGATCAGAGCGATGAACGTGACAGGTACTGCGCCGATGGCAAGGATAGCAATCACGCCGAAAATCGTGCTGTTGACGGTGCTGGTTGTAGCGACGGTCGCCGTGGCGCGGGATTGAGCCCACACGGCCCCGCCCATGATTGCCAGAGCGATAGCCACGACGATGGCGAGCAACCAGAGGCCCAGATTGCGGATGAGGAGCAGGATACCTATCAGACCAACAACGCCGAGAATGAGATAGAGCAACCAGTTGTTCACCTTGATACTCCTACTTTTGTCGTCATATGCTTGTGTTCAGAACCGATGTCGAGGTAGTGGGGATGGCGCACCTCTCGACATCGGTTTACCACCATGGGTTCCCTCTGTTTTTCTCGAGCCGGTCAATGAGGGTGTAAATTACTATGCTTGATAGGAGCCATGCCCCTAATAGCTTTGTGATAGAGCTAAATGCTAGTAGTGCGGCTAGATTATGGGCCATAGCTGTCTCTCCGCATCCGTCAACTGTTGCAGATCGCGGCTGTTTTTGGCTGAATCAATTGAGATAATGGGGGAGTCGTACAGCATAAAAAAAACCTCCCGGTAGCGCTTGCGGGAGGCCCACTTATGAGGTACAATGAATGTACCAGTGGAGTTATAGCCTCCCTGGTCACGTGCTTGGCTGTTATCGCAGCGCAGGCGCATCTTCAAGGGTGGGGGCGCTGATCCGCCAAGACTAGACGCCCCCACCGTTATGCTCTCTACCTGATCTTCAAAATGGGTCAGGTGAGCTCATTAGCATAAACCAGGTTGTTACCTTGTGCTCAGCTGTGATTTTTCACATCTGAGCATCAATGCATATTCCAGTATTCAACTAGGAAGGTGCTTGGAACTTATGAATATATTAGCATGTGTTTTGGTATTTGTCAATAGTTGTCGGTTTCATTTTTAATAAAAAATGGGGAAATTACTTCCCCATTTTTGCTATCTAGTTGATATGTCGATTATCTCTTTATCGTGGGGGATTAGTCGGCTGCCTCGCTGACTATTTCTCTTGTGCAAATCCCCTAATGCTTTGGCTTGCTTCCAGGAAACCAATTTTGCGCGTCTTGGGCCAAGCGCTATTACAGGTAGCCAACCATAATCTTCCCAACGGGATATAGTTCTCATTTGAATGTCTAATCGTCGTGCTGCCTCGCTGAGTGATACCAGCTCATCATCTTTATCTCGGACTGACATCTGGGCAGCGACCATCATGACATCTTTATCAGCCACCACGATAGCATCTCCTATCTTAGCTGCCTCGATAAATTCTTCATCTATGGCTTGGAGTAGGCCTTCAGTGGTAAGGTTGTATTTCTTTGCCGCTTCTTTTAGCGGAATGTAGGTGGGTAGATTAGCGTCGTTCATAGTCTTAAGATATTGGATGTGTCTTGATCCCGAGGTATTAGGCGACTGCCTCGTTGGCTTCTTTTCTTGTGTAAGTCTCCTAATGCTTCAACCCGTTTCCAGGACACCAGTTTTGCTCGTCGTTCTCCGCTTGCTATTACTGGGAGCCAACCATAAACTTCCCAACGCAAAACAGTACTTGCAGGTAGATCTAATCGCCGTGCAGCCTCGCTAAGCGATACTAGTTCATCGTCTTTTTCTCTAATTGATACTTGAGCGGCGACGATCATTACATCTTCATCGGCGACTACAATGGCATTTCCTACCCTAGCTGCCTCGATAAATTCCTCATCTATAGCTTGAAGCAGGGTTTCGGTGCTAAGATTGTATTTTTTTGCCACTTCTTTTAGCGGAATGTAGGTAGGTAGATCGGCAGTATTCATGGTGTTAAGATCTCTGACACTTTTTGGCCGCGAGGAATTAAACGACTTCCTCGTTGTCCCGTTCTTTTATGTAACCTTCCCAGGGCTTGTGCGCGTTTCCAGGAGATTAACTTTGCTCGCCGCGATCCAGCTGCCAAGGCTGGTAACCAACCTTGCTTATGCCATTGGTAAACTGTACCAGAGTGTAAGTCTAGTCTTCTGGCTGCTTCATTGATGGAAACCAATTCATCTCCTTCAACTTGAGCCGCTACTATGGCAATATCTTCGTCAGCTACTGCTATCACTTCATCTACTTGGATGGCTTTGATGATGTTGTCCTCAACCGCCTGGATCAAAGATTCCAGAGGAATGTCATACTTCTTCGCTGCCTCTTCTAGAGGTAGGTAGGTTGGCAGATCTGCTAGACTCATTTTTGCCTCCTTGCTAGAACGCAAACGGCCCGGCTAAGTTGCCGGGCCGTGAAGGTGCCGGTGGTGTGGCCCGGTATGGGCGCTATCTCCCCAATACCCCTGCCGCGACTCGAACGCGGGCCACCGGCTTCGGAGGCCGATGCTCTATCCATCTGAGCTACAGGGGCGTATTTACCAGGGTATTCTACCACAAAGACCTTGTTTGCCAAGCCACGCGCGCGGGGTAAAATAGGGGCAATCCCGGCTATGGAAAGGAGCATGAGAATGAATCAATTGGAACTACTCAAACGGTTAAGCATCCCCAACGAGACGAAGATGATTCTCTTGGTGATGGATGGGTTGGGCGGCTTGCCCGGCCCCAACGGACTGACGGAGCTCGAGGCCGCCGCGACGCCCTATTTCGATGCGCTCGCCAAGGTCAGCATCTCCGGCCTTTCGACGCCCGTCTATCCGGGGATCACCCCCGGCAGCGGCCCCGGCCATGTGAGCCTCTTCGGCTACGATCCCCTGGAGTGGGAGATTGGGCGCGGCGTGTTGGAGGCGCTCGGTATTGATTTCGAGCTCGGCCCCAACGATCTGGCCGCGCGCGGCAATTTCGCCACCGTGGATGCGGAGGGCAACATCACCGACCGCCGCGCGGGTCGCATCCCCACCGAGGTGGGCCGCAAACTCGTCGAAAAATTGCGGCAGATCCAGCTGCCGGCGGGGATCGAGACCTTCGTCAAGGTCGTCAAGGAGTACCGCTTCGTCCTGGTGCTGCGCGGCGAGGGGCTGGCGGATGGCCTCACCGAGACCGATCCGCAGTGCACGGGCGTCCCCCCGCTTCCCGTCGAGGCGCTGCGCCCGGAGGCGGAGAAGTCCGCCCAACTGCTCAACCGCTGGCTGGCCGAGGCGCGCAAGCTCCTGGCGGATGAAAGCCCCGCCAACAGCATGAACCTGCGCGGCATCGCCAAAGTTCCGCCCATCCCCAAACTGCCTGACATTTGCAACATGCGCTTCGCCGCCATCGCCACCTATCCCATGTACCGGGGGATCGGGCGGCTGGTGGGGATGGATATTCTGCCGACCGGCGATACCATCGAGTCCGAGGTCGAGACGTTGCGCGAGTATTGGGACGACTACGATTTCTTCTTCTTCCACGTCAAAAAGACCGACAGCTACGGCGAGGATGGCAATTTCGATGGTAAGAAGGGCGTCATCGAGAACACCGATCAGCTGTTGCCGCAGATTTTGGCGTTGCAACCGGACGTCGTGGCCGTGACCGGCGATCACAGCACCCCCTGGTCGCTCAAGGCACACTCCTGGCACGAGGTGCCGGTGCTCTTCTATGCCAAACATCTCCGCCCCGATGGGGTGGAGGGCTTCGGCGAGCGCGCCTGTCGCACCGGTGGCCTGGGCCACATCCAGCACCAGCATCTGCTCCCGCTGATGATGGGCCACGCTGGACGGCTCAATAAATTCGGCGCCTGATCCGCTTGAGGAATGAAGTAGCCGCGAAATTTGCATCGTGTTTTGACAGCACGATGTGGAAATCGCGGCTACATGGCTTCTTCAAAAATCAGCAAATCCAAAAAATCACTTGCGTGGCGAACGTAGCGCGAACGTTAGTTCGCCCTCTTTTGGCTATTTTCGTTGCTTGTTGGTATGTTGCCTGATCCCTGCCCTGTTGTATAATCTGGGCGAGGGACAGCCAGGAGGCGGCGATGCGCATACGATACGGACTTATCTTTTTGATTTTGATGTTCATGCTTGCGGGGTGCCGGTCACTTTCCAGCCCCTTCACGGATGACTTTTCGGACCCTTCTAGCGGCTGGACGGGGGCCTCTTACGAGACCTACGAGCGCGGCTACGTACAGGGGCAGTACCTCATCCGCATTGATGTGCCGCAGTGGTTCGTGTGGACGACGCCTGGAGAGTACTTTGAGGATGTCTCCATTGAAGTGACCGCGCGCTCGGAGGGGAGCACCGATAATCACTATGGCGTGCTTTGCCGCTACGATCAGGGCAACTTCTACTACTTTGCCATCAGCGCCGATGGGTACTACGGCATCTTTCGCGGCGCTGAGGGCCAACCGCTCGCACCGCTGACCGGCTCCGCCATGCGCCGCTCGCCGCTGATCTACACCGATGGCGCGACGAATCGCCTGTTGGTCACATGCGAAGGCCCGCTGCTCACCTTCTACGTCAATGGTGAACAGCTCGCCCAAGTGACCGATGAGGCGCTTACCCGTGGCGATATGGGCCTGGCGACCGGGACGGTCAGTCGTGGCGGCACGGCGGTCTGGTTCGATGATTTGGTTGTGGACAAACCTTAGACGCTTGGTTGAGAGGGGAAAATAAATGCTACAATATGGCTGGCGATTGTTGTTGGGATTGACCTTGTTGGGTGTGCTGTTCGCGTGCGCTTCCCAGACCTGGCAGGAGAGCTTCGACGATGTGGGCGATTGGCTTATCAGCTCCGATGCCGCCGCCGATGTCACCGTAGCCGATGGACAGCTGGTGGTGCATATTCGCCAGCCGGGGCAACTGGCCTGGGCGCGCACCGACCGCTCTTTCAAGAACTTTCATCTGACGGTGGACGCCACGCAGGTCTCCGGCCCGCTCGATAACGAGTACGGCGTCCTCTTCCGCATGGATGGCGATAACAGCTTCTACGTCTTCTCCATCAGCGGCGATGGCTACGTCCGCGTCGCCCATTACGATAGAGGGACATGGCTGCTCCTCGGTTCCGATTGGACGCCGAGCACGGCTATTCAACAAGGGGCTGCCACCAATCGCCTGGAAATCGTCGCGGAGGGGAGCACCCTCACCTTCTGGGTCAATGGGGTGCAGGTGACCTCCGTGACCGGCGCGGATGCGCTGCGCCGGGGCGACATCGGCCTCTACGCCGGCGCCTTCAACGAGCCGGGTGTGGTCATCGCCTTCGACAACCTGATTGTGGAACCGCTGCCCTGACGCTGTGGTAGCCTTTCTCTGATGCTTTCGCCCCCGCCCTCGGGGGCGTTCCTGCGAAAAGAAGCGGATGCGAGTTTACCTGGATTTTTTGGGATGTCGGCTCAACGCGGCGGAGAACGAGACGCTGGCGCGGGAGTTTGCCGGCGCCGGTTGGGATGTGGTGAGCGATCCGGTGGCGGCGACGGTCATCGTGCTTAACACTTGTGCCGTCACCGGACAGGCTGCGCGCAAGAGCCGCCAACGGTTGCGGGCGTTGCATCGTCTCAACCCCGCCGCGCGCCTTGCTGCTGTGGGCTGCTGGGCCACCGGACAGGCGGAGGCCGCCGCGCAGCTCCCCGGCGTGGCGTGGGTCATCGGGAATGTGGACAAGGCGCAGACCGTTGCCCAAATCACCGGCGTGGTGGCTGATCCGGCCCCGTGGGAGCCGGGGCGCTGGGGACACACGCGCGCCTTCCTCGGCGTGCAGGATGGCTGCGACCACGCCTGCACCTACTGCATCACCCGCATCCTGCGCGGCCCGGCTCGCAGCCGCCCCCTGCCGCAGGTCGTGGCGGACGTGCAAACGCTGGTGGCCCAGGGTGCGCAGGAGGTCGTGCTCACCGGCGTGAGCCTGGGCGCTTACGGGCACGATTTGGCCGAAAGCGTTACACTCGCCGATCTGGTGGCGACGCTGTTGCAGGAGACCGATCTCCCCCGATTGCGCCTCTCCTCCGTGGAGCCGTGGGACGTGGACGCGGCGCTCCTGCGCCAGTGGGAGCAGCCGCGCCTCTGCCGCCAGCTGCACCTGCCGCTTCAATCCGGCGCCGATAGCGTCCTGCGGCGGATGGGACGGCGCATCACCACGGCGGACTTCGCCGCGCTCGCTGCGCAGGCGCGCGCCATCGCCCCCGATATCGCCCTCACCACCGATCTCATCGCCGGTTTCCCCGGCGAGACGGAGTCCGACTTCGCCGCGACGCTGGACTTTGTGGAGGCGCTGGCCTTCGCGCGGCTGCACATCTTCCCGTACTCCTCGCGGGCGGGGACGGCGGCGGCTCGGCTGCCGGGTGCGCTGCCCAAGGCCGTGCGCGTGGCGCGGGCGGCGCAGCTCCGCGCGCTGGGGGCGCGCCTGCAGGCGGCCTATCAGCAGCGCTTCGTGGGGCGGATACTGCCCGTGCTCTGGGAGCGCCAGGACGCGGAGGGCCGCTGGCGCGGTCTGACGGACAATTATCTGGAGGTGCGCACGCATCACGCCGCCGATCTTTACAATCGCATCACCCCGACCCGGCTCGCCTGCGATGAGGAGGGACTGGTCGGCGCAGAATTTGCCACGTATTTCACGAATTAACCCTAATTTTATCTCTATCTTTGTGAAAATTGGTGTTAATTCGTGGCTAAAATAGCACCGTCCTGAAAAAGGGCGATTTGGCATATCTCCGTATTTGTGGTATACCAAAAGAAGTCGTCTGTGTTGGGTAGGCCCCTCGACATCATCGTCCTGGGGCAAATTTTTTGAAAACTTTAAGGAGTGAAAGATGAACGAGAAGTTTTGGCGTCCAAAGTACGGCGTTGTTCTTGCTTTGGTGCTCTCTCTGGCCGCGTTGATGCTGTTGTTCACCGTGGCTGCTCCCTCCCGCGCGATCCAGGCCGCTGCTGAGCCGCCTTTGTCCGCTTCGGAGAAGCTTGTGGATTTGGAACAGGTGCCCGCTGGCGGCACCGTCACCTATGACATCGTGCTGCGCAACACCAGTGTTTCGACCACTGTGTTGGAAACCGTTGTTGTAGATCGTTTGAGTCAATATCTCAGTTGTGATGAATTTGCTGTATGGATTTCACCTCCTGGAACTATAGCCGGGTGGGTTTGTGGTCCGAGTGCAGATGTTATCACCTTCACTGTGTCTCAGGATATGACTCCGGGTAAGGTCATTACGTTGACCTTTGAAGCTACGTTGGCTGATGTCGGCGTCAATCCCGGTGACGTTATCACGAACATGGCGACGATTGACGATGGGACCAATTTGATCGAGACCAATGTCGTGTCTTTCACCGTGGGCGAGCCGCCCACGGTGCAGATCAGCCAGCCCCTCAACGGCGCGCTCATCACCGAGAAGGCCGGCGAGGTTTACACTGTAAGCGGTCTGGCCTGGAATAGCACCAACGCTCCGGGCTTCCTTGCCGATCCGGTGCTGGAAGAGATACTTTACGTGGGGGATGGCAGCGCCTATTACGTCAGTTGGGGCGCTGTGGATGGCGCGCTGAACTACACCATCCAGGAAGCCACCGATCCCTATTTCGAGACGATCACCCATCAGAACACTAATGTTACTGCTACCTCGAACCCCAAGTACTATATCGAGGGGCGCGCTGCCGGAACCTACTACTACCGCGTTCGGGCGCACAATCTCGCCGGCGTCAGCCGGTGGAGCAACGTCTTGATGGCGCTGGTCGGCGCGAGCCAAGCGGCTGATGGCTTCCACGTCGAGACCCTCGCGGCGGATGCCCCGGTGGTCGAGGTGAGCATCAACGGCGGCGTCTGGCAGACGGCCACGGTTGGTACCGCTACCGGCGGCTGGTGGACGTGGTCCTTCGATTGGACGCTCCCACAGGAGGATGAGGCCCACTACACCATCGCCGCGCGCGCGCAGGATGCGGGCGGTAACTACGGCGAGAGCGATGTCATCACCGTGACGATCCGCAACGGCATCCAGAACGTCTATCTGCCGCTCATCGCCCGGCGCTGGCCGCCTGTTCCCCTCGCGCCCAATCTCTTCGAGATCAGCAACGCGGATGAGGACGGCGACTACACTGTCAGTTGGGCCTACACAGAACGCTCCGGCGTCCCCACGCCCACTGGCTACCGGCTGGAGGAATCCACCAGCGCCGCCTTCCCCTCCGATGACACCACGGTCTACACGACCGGCGGCAGTACCTTCTCTTACAGCTTCACCGACAAGCCTGCCGGCACCTACTACTACCGCGTGCAGGGCGTCAACAGCTACGGCAATGGGGAGTGGAGCCTCACCCGGTCGGTCTACGTCTCCTCGCGCGATTACTACGATGATTTCACTGATTCCAACAGCGGTTGGCCCCGGCAAATCTTCAAGCCACGGGACTGTGTGAGTCGTCCCGATGTGCAATATTACTGTGAGGTTCTGGACGCCGCTTACGATAACAACACCTACCGCATGAAGGTGCTCTTGAACGAGCTCGGCTTCAACAACCGGCGGATGGGCGTGCTCCCTGCGCCTTACACGCCTCCCGGTAATAACTATGATGTCGAGGTGCAGCAGTACTTCCGGCGGGCAGTGGATCAGCTGGCCGAGCCTGCTGCGGGCAAGGCGGGCATTGTCTTCCGCGCTGAGCGGGTGGATGGCTACTTCCGGCGCTTCTTCGCCATCGAATGGAACTTCGAGGGGCAGTGCGCGATCAGCGAGTATGATAATACCCCCGGACAGATGGGGCAGGACCCCTACGTGCCGGTGGCCTGGCTGCCGCGCCCCACAATCTGGGTGAACTGGCAGAGCTGCCCGGGCTTGCGGGCCGGCTATGACCAGACCAACACCGTCCGCGCCGAGGTGCGGGGTAATCAGGTGACCTTCTACATCAACGAGCAGAAGCTGGGGACCTACAGCGGCTTCGGCGGCGATCCCCATGTCGGGCTGATCTCCGGCGCTTGGGATCGCACCCCTGTGCAGAACCACTTCAACTACATCCGCGTCACTGACCGCTAAACTTTGCCGATAAACACACCTGAGGGAACTACACCGTAGTTCCCTCAGGTGGTCTGAGGATAAATCAAGAGGCCCTTGAGAAAAGAGTGTCTAGTTCGCGTGCGGAGCAGATGCTCCGCGCTCAGGCGCGATTTTGGTTACCGTGTTGAAAGGATACTATGCAAACAAAACGTCATTCCTGGTTGTTGGGCGGGGCGGGGGTCGCCTTCGCCCTGCTGATGTTGATTTTGGTCGTCGGGGCGCTGGGCTTCTGGGCTGAGCCGGCCCCGGCGGCAATCCCATCCGGCTGGCTGCCGGTCTTCTGGGATCCCTTTGACACGCTCACGGACACCCTCGCCACCTGGACGATCACCGATAACGTTGCTGGGGCTTATCAATGGGGGTGGACGGTCTACACCGACACGACCGGCGTCACCGAGACGCTCGCGGGCGGGCTGTGGGCCGCCGGTGGAGGGACGCTGGGGCGCGAGCAGTCCTGGCTCACCGGGACGTACACCCACAGCCTCGATACCTGGGCCATCGCTGGGCCGTTCACGACTACGCAGGCGGGGATCTGGGGGGCGCGGGCGCAGTTGCGGGTGCAGAACGCCATCACTACCGGCGACGCACTCTTCATCGGCCTGTCGCTGGATGGGGAGACCTTCGAGGGGATCACCCTCACGGAGGTGCTGACGGGATGGCAGACCGTGGATGTGGCCTGGACCTCCACCAGCCCGGTGCAGGGGGTGGAGGTGTGGTTGGGGCTGCGCTTCGTGAGCGGGGATGAGGGGCTGGCGGCTGGCCCGCTGGTGGACGAGGTGCTGCTGGAATTCAACCACGGCTACAAGCTCTTCGTCGCTTCCATCCGCCGCGACCCGACGCCCACGCCAACCCCGACCCCGGCCATCTATCTCGATGATTTTAACGATCCTGAGAGCGGCTGGCGGACCGGTGAAGCCTTGCGCTACAACTTCTGGGACGAAAATCATCCCGGCTGGGAGATCGTCGCCAATATCGAGTATATCGAGGGCCACTATCAGATCTACATCCCGCTCACGCGCCATGGCGGCGGTGAGGTGGATACCTGGTGGGTCTGGCCCGCCCTGGCCGCGCCGCTCCCGGAGGAGCTGTACCCATTGCCCACGCACTACTGCATTGAAGCGCGCGCCTCGTTTGTCAATTCCCCGGTGGGGGAGCGGCTGTGGTGGGCGCATTGGGGGATCATCTTTGCCGCGAATGAGGAGCTGACCGACTTCTATACCTTCCAGATCAACGAAAATCGTACGCGGGCGGTGATTCGTTACCTCAATTATGTCTATCCGGGCAACGAAAACGAACGCTATCGCCGGTTTATGACCCCGCCGGACTATGAGACGAACCGCATGATCAAAATTGTTGACTGGGTTGATATTGACTATTCCAACATCTACGTTGGCCCTGAGTACAACACCATCATGGTGGTGCGGAAGGGCAATGTGATGGACTTCTACGTCAACGATGTCTACATGTTCCATACGAGCTTCGCCTCATTGCCCCAGGAGAATATCGGGCTGCTCGGCGGGAGCTGGGAGGTGACGCCCCTTGACCTGCGCTTCGACTACTTCCGCTACGAGCCGAACTGCGCGGAGGCTTTCCAAAGCCCCTGAGATCAAAGTAGGCTGTTGAGGACATAGCGCTGTGCATACAAAACGTCACTCCTGGTTATTGAGTGGGGCGGGGGTCGCCTTCGCCCTGCTGATGTTGATTCTGGTCGTCGGGGCGCTGGGCTTCTGGGCCGACCCGGCCCCGGCAGCGATCCCGTCCGGCTGGCTGCCGGTCTTTGAGGACCGCTTCGAGACGCTTACGGATACTTTGGCTACCTGGACGATCAGCGATAACATCACCGGGACCTATCAGTGGGGGTGGACGACCTATACCGACACAACTGGCGTCACGGAGACGCTCGCGGGCGGGGGGACGTTGGGGCAGGAGCAGTCCTGTTGCACCGGGACGTACACGCAGAGCCTGGATACCTGGGCCATCGCGGGGCCGTTCACGACCACGCAGACGGGCATCTGGGGCGCGCGGGCGCAGTTGCGGGTGCAGAACGCCATCACTACAGGCGACACGCTCTTCATCGGGCTGTCGCTGGATGGGGAAACCTTCGAAGGCATCACGCTCACGGAGGTGCTGACGGGCTGGCAGACCGTGGATGTGGCCTGGAACTCCACCAGCCCGGTGCAGGGGGCGCAGGTCTGGCTGGGGTTACGCTTCGTGAGCGGGGGGGAAGGTGTGGCGGTTGGCCCGTTGGTAGATGACGTGCGCCTGGAGTTCAACCACGGCTACAAGCTCTTCGCTCCCGCCATCCACCGCGACCCGACGCCCACGCCCTCACCTACACCCTCGCCCACGCCGGTCTTTCTCTACTACGACGATTTCAGCGATCCTGAAAGCGGCTGGCGCACGGGCGATACGGCGCGCTACAACTTCTGGGACCCCAACCATCCCGGCTGGGAGGTCGTCGCCAACATCACGTACACGCAGAGCCACTACCAGATCTACATCCCACTCTCGCGTCACAGCTCTGAGGGTGGCGAGGTGGACTCCTGGTGGGTCTGGCCCGCTATGGCCGCGCCGCTCCCTGAGACCTTCCCAGAATTGCCCACACATTACTGCATCGAGGCGCGTGGTTCCTTTGTCAATGGCCCTGGCGGCGAGTATCGGCTGTGGTGGTCGCATTGGGGAATCGTCTTTGCCGCCAATGAGGATATGACCGACCTCTACACCTTCCAGATCAACGATAACCGCGACCGGGGGGTTGTTTGGTATCCCCGGTATGTCTATCCGGGCAATAACAACCGCCGTTACCAGGACCTCACTCCGCCGGACTACGAGACCAACCGCGAAGTACGTATCATTGATTGGGCGGGTCAAGAGCATCACCGTATCTACGCTGGCCCTGCCTACAACACCATCAAAGTGGTGCGGCGCGGCTATGTGGCGGATTTCTACGTCAATGATTACTATCTGTTCAGCACGACCTTCGGCTCGCTACCCCAGGCCCATATCGGCCTGACCGGCGGCAACTGGGAGATCACGCCCACGGATATATGGATTGACTACTTCCGCTACGAGCCGCACTGCCCTGAATCCTACGAGACGCCATAACGTGAAAGGTAAGCAGCTCCGCTCCAATCTGTTGCGCATCGGCCTGAGCCTGTTCACGCTGGCCCTCGTCCTTTGGACGGTGGGCTGGCGCGACGTGCTCGCCGTTCTGCGCGCGGCGGAGTGGCGGCTGTTGGGGCTGGCGTGGCTGCTCTTTCTGGTGGGGATCGTCATCCGCACCTATCGCTGGCGGGCGCTGCTCCACGGGTTGGGGTTGCGCCCGCCACTGCTGCAACTTCTGCGGCTCTATCTGGTGGGCGGCTTCTTCAACGCCTTCCTGCCCACCGGCTTCGGCGGCGATGTGGTCCGCGTGCTGGAGCTCACCCAAGATGCCGCCGCTGATGACCTCGCGGCGGCGGTCGGCACGGTGTTGGTGGATCGTCTCACCGGCATCCTCTCGCTGCTGGCGTTGGGCTTGCTCGTCCTGCCCTTCACGCCCGCGCTGCCTTCCTGGATCCTGTGGACGTTGGCTCTGGTCTGCGTGGGGGGATTGCTGGGCGGCGCGTTGCTGCTGGAAGGGCGGCTTTTGCGGCGGCTGACCTCGCGGCTGCCCGGATCGCTGGCCCTTGTCGGTGAGGGGAAACTCGCCCAGGTTTACGCGGCGATCACCGGCTGCGGCCCGCGCGCTATCGGGGAGGCGCTGGCGCTTTCGACGCTCTTCAATTTGCTCAACATCGCCATCTACTGGCTGTGCGCGTTGGCGGTGGGCATCCCCATCGGGCTGGGTTTCTACTTCGTGGCGACGCCGCTGCTCTCGTTGACCCTGCTCGTGCCCATCTCGGTGGCGGGATTGGGTGTGCGCGATGCGGTGGCGCTCGCGCTCTATACCGCGGCAGGCATCCCTGCCGAGCTCTCCGCCGGGATGTCGCTCTCCGTCTACGCCGTCACCGCGGCGGCGGGATTGATCGGCGGCGCGCTCTATCTGGTGCGCGCGTTGCGCGAGGTGCTCACTCCCCGACGGTGAAGGTTCCGAGCGTGTAAAAATCCCCCACCGCCTGCCCTGCCGCGTCGCGCACGGTCAGCCGTTCCATTGTCCCCAACAGATACCAGCCCACGATGACCTGATACTCGCCCGGCGGCGCATCCGATGCGAGCGTCAGCCGGTGCGGATCGCTGAGCTCCTCGCCCACAGTCCAGCCGCTTGTGGGGCGCGCACCCTGGACGGGCCAGGTGTCCACCTGCCCGTAGAGTCGCCCGTCGGGGCCGAGCAGCTGCACGAAGAGCGTGTAGTCGGCGGTCATCGCGCGCAATCCGCGCCACTGCAACGCAAACGCGAGCGTCTCCTCCGGCGCGAGCCTCTCGACATCGAACGTGCTATCCACGAGCACCAGCTCCCCGCCGAAATTTGCCAGTCCCGCCGTCGCCGGCCCTACGGTGAGGTCGGCAAGCGCGCATTGGGTCTCCGCGCGGGCCAGCCAGCCGCAGCGCGCGGGGAGCGGTTCGCCCCCGGCGTTCCAGCTCACCCACAGGCGATATTGCCCCGGCAACCACGGCGCGGTGAGTGTGTATCGCTGCTGCACGCGCTGCCCTTGCGGCCAGGCGTTCGCCGAGAGCGCCGCCTCCGGGATGACCGGCGGCTCCCAGCGGGCGTTGTCCAACGGCATCCAATAGAACTGCGGGCGGGCCTCCTCCGGCAAGTCAGCGGTGCGCCGCCCGGTCAACGTGAAGTGGAGCTGGCTCTCTGCGGCCACTTCGCCGGGCAGATCGAACCCCTCCAGCCAGAGGTGTGCCCCGAAGAGCGCCCGCAACGGCGTTGCGGGTTCCGGGGCGGCGGCCCACGGCAGCGTGAGCTCCGTCAACGCGACCCAGCCCGGCATAAGCGCCTCGGCGAAGCGCGGCCCTACGGCGATTTCCAGCGTGTACCTCCCGCCGGGCAGCCAGGCGGGCCAGGCCAGCGCGTGGCTGTCGTTGATCACCTGTCCGGCTGACCAGGCTTGCGTCGTCGTGTAGCCTGCCACGGGGCGGCGCTCCTCGCTCTGCCAGGCCACCGCGCCGCGCGCGTCGCGCAGGCGCAGCCGCACGGTCAGCTCGTCCGTGAGAGCGTCGGTCGCCTGCCACGTCAAATTGAGGCGGTGCTGTCTGCCGGTTTCGGCGGCGACGAGCGTGTGATTCAGCAGGCGGAGCGCCTCCCCAAAGGTCGCGCCATCTACTACGGCGGTCGGTAGCGGCCCCACCGCCACTAGCGGTCCCACCGATTGCACGCCATAGGCATCCATGCCGGGCAGATAGCGCGCCAGGTAGACCGGCTGCCCGGCGGCGAGCCGCGCGTGCAGCTCCTCGCGGTAGCCCGCCTCGTCGAAACGCATGACCAGATCGAGATCGGGCCGCAGCCCCTCCACCTGTTGGAGGAAATAGAGCGGCGGAAACTTCTCGCTATCGGCCAGGATCGCGGCGTTTTGGGTTAGCGGCTGGCGCAGCGCCTCACGGCCCCAGGTCTCATCGGCTAACCCTTGCGCGTGGGTATCCAGCGTGGGGCCGGTGAGCCAGAGGCGGCTCAGGGGGAGCAGCGCCAGCGCGGTCAGCGCCAGGGGGGCGAGCGCGGCGCGCCGCTCGTGCAGCTGTGACATCAGCCACAGCGCGCCTTCCCCTAGCCAGAAGAGCAGGAGTACGTGCGCCGGGATGAGGAAGGCGGAGTAGTCGGGATCGGCCACGTAGAAGCTGAGGTTGAACCAGACCCAGGCCCCGCCCGCCAGCAGCGTCCCCAGCGCCAGCGCCCAGCGGCGGCGCAGCAGGTGGACGAAGCCGAGCGCGGCCAGCCCCAATCCGCCCCAGCCCACTTGCAGGCGCAGCAGCCGGAAGACGAGCGCCCATCTTGGCGGATCCTGGATGAAGGCCAGCGGGTGCAGCGCGCCGCCCGATTCGGCGTTGGTGACGAAGCGCAGGAAGTGTGCGGGCGTCATCAGCTCGCCGTGGTTGATGGCGGGCCAGCGCAGCGGGATGTAGAGATAGATCGCCAATCCCAGCAGGACCAGCATGGCCGTTTGGCCCAGTTGCTTCAGCGAGGGGCGCATCTGGAGCGCCAGCGGCGCGGCCAGGAAGAGCAGCGCGCCGAGCGTCAGATGCGAGGCCATCCCCACGCCGGCGAGCAGGCCCAGCAACGGCAGTGCCAGGCGCGCGGGGAGCCGTCCGGCCAGCCAGCGATTTGCTGCCCAGAGCGCCAGGGCGACCAGCAGCGCATTCAGCGTGTAAACTTCGGCCTCGATGGCGCGCGACCAGAGGGTGGGGGAGAGGGCGAGTGTCCAGGCGGTGAGCAGGGCGACGAGGTGCTGCTCTCGGGTGAGGGTGTCGCGTTCGGTGAGCGCCAGGTAGAGCGCCCCCGCCGCGAGCGCGCCGCAGACCGCCGAGGAGAGGTTGATGCGCCAGGCGCTGCTCCCCACCGGCAGCAGCGAGAAGAGTTTGCCCACCAGGATGTAGAGCGGGTAGCCGCTGGAATGGGCGATGCCCAGGCGTGGCGCGACGACCTGGAACTCGAAGGTGTCGGCGCGGCCCACGTAGGGCGAGAGGTCGGGGAGATAGATGGCGAGCGGAAGCGCGATGGCGAGCGTCAGCCACGCCGCGCGCGGGAACTTTTCGCGCCAGAGCAATAGCGCCGTGAGCAGCACGCCGCCCACGAGCAGCACGGGGCCACGCCAGGGGACGTAGTCGCCGCTAAGTAAATCGAGCAGGGGCAGCGCCAGCGGGACGAAGGCGAGCGCCGCCGCATCTTTCAGCGCGCGTGATAGGCTGAACGCGAGCAGGGCTGCCAGCAGCGCCGCGCCGAGCGCGCCCGGCCATTGGAAGAAGAGCGCCGAGGGGAGCTCCAGCGCCAGCGCGCGGGCCAGTCCCGCGCCCCACAGTGCGCCGCAGAGGATGGTGAGGGTTTGTCCTGGCGCTTTTTTGTCTTGCGCGTTCATGGGGTAGCGGGGGTGCTCTCCAGTTCGTCAGGCTCCAGCAGGCCGGCCTGACGGTCGAAGTAGAACTGCATCACCTCTTGGGCAATGGGGGCCGCTACAGTGGAACCCTCGCCGCCGTTGTAGACCCAGGCGATCACGGCAATTTCGGGCGCTTCGTAGGGGGCGTAGGCCATGAACCAGGCGTGCGAGGGGAGCGTGCGGCCTTCCGGGACGGGACAGAGAGCATTGGCGATAGCGATGTCGTCGCAGTACTCGGCGGTGCCCGTCTTCCCGGCCACGGTGACGTTCTCCAGCCGTGCACGAGATGCGGTTCCGTCGGCAACGGCGAGATAAAGTCCCTCGCGCACGAGTTGGATCACCGAGGCGTCCACATCCAGGGTCCCGATGACCTGCGGGGTGTAGTCGCGCACGGTGAGACCGTTGGCGTCGGTGATGTGATGGATCAGCTGGGGTTGATAGAGTGTGCCCCCATTGGCGATGGCGTTGAGCGAGTTGAGCATCTGCAAGGGGGTAGCAAGCAGGAATCCCTGGCCGATGGAGAGGTTGTAGGTGTCGCCTGTGGTCCAGGTCTCTTGATAGTTAAGGCGTTTCCAGCGGGCGGTAGGGACAAGCCCGCGGGCTTCACCAGGGATGTCAATGCCGGTGCGCTCCCCTAACCCGAAGCGGCGGGTATATTCGGTGAGGCGTTCCAGTCCCAGGCCGGTGAAGTTGGTATCTGACCAGCCGCCGCCGACCTGATAGAAGAAGATGTCACACGACTGCGCCAGCGCATCAATGACGTTGACCGGGCCGTGACCGCCGCCGTGTTGTAGATAAATCCAGCAGACGAAAGGCTGGGCTGCGCCGGGGTCATTGGGGAACAGTTTGTTAGGCAGCAGGATACGTCCAGTACAGTTGACGGTGGTATAGCGGTTGATGACGCCTTCCTGGAGGGCGGCGGTTGCCGGAATGATCTTGTAGATGGAGCCAGGAGGGACCTGGTCGGAGATGGCGTGGTTGATCAAGGGCTGATGCGGGTTTTCGTACAGCGCGGTCAGCTCTTCTTCGGTTATTTGCCGGGCGAATATATTGTTGTCGTAGGTGGGGAGGCTGACCATCGCGAGCACTTGCCCGTCGCGGGGGTCCATCGCAATCACGACGCCCCGTTGCGAGCCGACCGCCTCCATTTGCTCCAGCAGCGCCGTTTCTGCCACCTGTTGCAGTTCAACATCGAGTGTGAGGTGAATGTTGTCGCCGGCGATGGGGGCGCGCTCGCTGATCACATCGAGCTCCTGACCGAGCACATTTTCCAGAATGTAACGTCGTCCGGGTTCGCCGCGCAGATATTCCTCGGTGCTGGCTTCCACACCCGCGTAACCGATCCGATCCACATTGGGATTGTAGCCGCTGGCTTCGTAGGCGGCGACTTGTTCGGGAGGGATGGGGCCTAAGAAGCCCACGGCCTGTGAGGTCAGCGCGCCGTAGGCATAGCTCCGGCGGGTGACGATTTCGACGTCCACGCCGGGCATGGTGATGCCGCCCTCCTGAGCCACCAGGAGCGCAATCTCACGGTCGGCGTTGCGGAGCACGACACGGGGCGCGTAGGGGCGATGGTAGCGCACCGCGTCAATCTCCTCGAACAGCCGCTCGTAGGGTACATCAATGAGTAGCGAGAGGCGCTCCAACACGGCGCGCTCGCGTTCACGCTCTGCAGGCAGGTAGCCGGGAGTGATTGTGATATTGTAGGCGGGGATGTTGCGCACCAACGTCTCACCATTGCGCGCGTAGATGATGCCGCGTGGCGGGGAGACGGTATCGAGCCGGTACTGTTGTTGCTCGGCCAGTGCCTCGTAGTAGCGGCGTTCCAGGAATTGCAATTGCCACAGGCGGATCAGGTAGATACCCAAGACGAGGATGATGACCCAGCCCATGACTGCCAGACGCGGCGCGCGCTGGATCCACGAGGGGCGGCGCGGCCCGCTATCCGCCGTTTGCAGGCTGAAGCCATTTAAGGGGCGCTGAGCTGTGCTCATAAGCTCAATCCTCCGCGCCGTTGCCCACGCTGATGGAACCAGACCAGCGCCATAAAACTGAGGGGCGAGAGCAGGAAGTTCAAGAGCGCCGCCGGGCCGATAATGGTTTGCAGTGACCAGCCCCAATCAACGGGATAGCCGAGCAGTATCAACATCCCTAGCAGCAGATGGTGCGCCGCCAGCGTCCCCAATCCCGCCATCATCGCCAGGCGGATGCTGGTGGGGCCGAGGGAATGCACCCAGGGTTGGCCCACCAGGAAGGCGACGAGGGTCAGCGCCACCGACCAAACGCCGAAGGGGCCGCCCGATAGCAGATCGCAGAAGAGGCCGCCGACGAAGCCCCACAGCACACCCTCATCCAGCCCCCGGATGATGGCCCAGGTGATCACCAGCAGCATGACGAGATCGGGCCGCCCGCCGAGGATGCGGACATCTTCCAGCCAGATGCTTTGTAAGACCGCGCCCAACAGAAGGATGGGAATGCCGAAGTAGAGGCTCATGGTTCCTCCAGGCGGATTTGCATCGGCTGGCGCGGGAAATCGGTGATGACCAGCAGGACTTCCAAGCGGCGGAAATCAATGGCGGGGCGGATGACGGCCTCTTGGAAGAGCGCCGCTTCCTGGTAGGTGATACTCTCTACCTGCCCTAGGATCAGCCCTTTGGGCAGCAAGCCGCCCAACCCGGCGGTGATAACGATCTCGCCGACTTCCACAGTCTCGTCGGGGAGGATTTGGGTCATGAGCAGCGTCCCATCGGGGCGACTGATGAGCATCCCGCTGATGCGGGAGCCTTGCAACATGACCGCGACTTCGCTGGTGGGGTCGTTGACGAGTTGCACGTAGGCCTGCTGGCGGCTGACCTGGGCCACGCGCCCGACCAGCGTCGCGCCGCCGGCGATGACCGGCATTCCCACCGCGACCCCGTCGCGGCTGCCGGCGTTGATGATGACGTAGCGCAGGTAGGGGTTGAGGCCCTGGCCGAGAACCTCGCCGCAGGGGTAGATCTCGCAGCCCCGCTCGACGATGTTGGCCCCGACGAGGGAGTAGGTGGGATTCTCTTCGGAGAAGTTGAGCAGCGCCCGCAATTGCTCGTTTTCGGCGACGTACTGCTCGCGCAGGCGGATATTCTCGATGCGCAGGGCGGTGTTTTCCTCTTGCAGGTAGTCCACGGTCTCCTGGAGCTCGCGCACATCGCGCACAGTTTTGAAGAGCTCGCCGATGTTTTGGAACAGCCCGGATAGACCGCGTTCCACTGGCGCGACGATGTAGGCCAGGGCGTTATTGAACGGGCCAAGCAGGCCCGCTTCGGAGAGTACGAGGAAGGCAAAGGCCAGGAGGATTAGCAGGTAGGGCAACCAGGAACGGCTTCGCCGTGTCATTTGGCCCCCTTGTCACCTCGATGGAGCATCAGGATGCCGAGCCGCCCGGTTGGGTGCGATCATCGGAAGAGAGGGTCTGGCGCAATACCTCGAACTGTTCGAGGACTTTGCCCGCGCCCCGCGCCACGCAGGTGAGAGAATCATCGGCGACCCAGGCGCGGATGTGGGTCTCTTCGCTGATGCGCTCGGCCAGGCCCTTGATCTGCCCGCCGCCGCCCGCCAGGCAGATGCCCGTTTCCATCAGGTCAGCGACCAATTCCGGCGGGGTTTCATCCAGCGTGTCACGTATGAGGTCAATAAGGGTATTGATGGAACGGCTGAGGGCCTCACGCACCTCGATACTGCTGACCTCGACCTCTTCTGGTAGCCCGGTGATGAGATTGCGCCCGCGCATCCCCATGGTCTTCTCTTCGGGGAGGGGGTAGGCGGAGCCGATGTTGATTTTGATGCGCTCGCCCATGCGCTCGCTGATCGCCAGGTTGTACTTCTGGCGCGCATACTGCACGATGTCTTCCTCGAACTCGTCCCCAGCGATGCGCAGACTCTTACTGACGACGATGCCGCCCAGCGCGAAGACGCCCACCTCGGTGGTGCCGCCGCCGATGTCCACAATCATCGTGCCCTGCGCTTCGGTGACGGGCAGGCCGGCGCCAATGGCCGCGGCCATCGGCTCCTCAATCAGGTAGGCTTCACGCGCGCCGGCGCCCAGGGCCGCCTCTCGCACCGCGCGTTTCTCCACCTCCGTCACGCCGCTGGGGATGCCTACCACGACGCGCGGGCGGGGGAAGGGAATGAAAATCTGCTGGTGCGCCTTGCGGATGAAGTGCTCCAGCATCGCCTGAGTGACATCGTATTCGGAAATGACGCCATCCCGCAAGGGGCGGATAGCGACGATGTGGGAGGGGGTTTTCCCTACCATCTCTTTCGCCTCGGCCCCGATAGCCAGGACCTGGCGGTGATTTTTACTTACTGCAACCCATGAAGGCTCGTTGATGACGATCCCTTTACCGCGAACGTAGACCAGGGTGTTAGCCGTGCCCAGGTCAATGCCAATATCTAACGAGAAAAGCCCCAAGAGTGCATCTATCGGATTGAACACCGTTTTCCTCTTGTCTTGTTTACGCCAGCCCAGCGGGCCGACCGTTAATTTTTCATACTTTGTTTGATTTTACCACTGAGATTATACCACAATGGAGGGGGATAGCAATGGATAGGGGTGCTGAGAGCGTTGCTGCGCGCATTCGAGGACAGTTGTGGCTCCGGCTTTTTGACGTGTGTGGGCAATGCGCTATACTGGTAAGAGATGCTGGCATGTAGAGAATCTAGCGATCCTCTTTCAGCAGGTTAAGTGGAATTTTGAGATTTGCTGATTTGCAGATTTTTGACGGAGGTGTTACTCATGGATTTTGAAAAACTAGGCGCTTTTTACCTGGGGCGGCTCTTCGATCTGGAAAAGGGTGAAGGGCTTGATCAGTTGTTGCTCTACGATGCCCGTGACTTGACCACGCACGCGGTTTGTGTGGGGATGACGGGCAGCGGCAAGACCGGGCTGTGCATTGATCTGCTCGAGGAGGCCGCTATTGACCGCGTGCCTGCGCTGATCATTGATCCCAAGGGTGACATCACCAATTTGCTGCTGACCTTCCCAGAACTGCTTCCAGAGGACTTCCGCCCCTGGATCAACGTGGACGATGCCCGCCGCAAGGGCTTGAGCGAGGATGAGTTTGCCGCGCAGCAGGCGGAGCTCTGGCGTAACGGGCTGGCGCAGTGGGGGCAGGATGGCGAGCGGATCCGCATGTTGCGCGAGAGCGCCGATTTCGCCATTTACACCCCCGGCAGCGATGCCGGTCTGCCGGTCTCGATCTTGCAATCGTTTGCCGCGCCCGTGCTGAGCTGGGACACCGACGCCGAACTGTTGCGCGAGCGCATCCAGGGCACGGTAAGCGCCCTGCTCGGCCTCATCGGTGTGGATGCCGATCCGGTGCAATCGCGGGAGCACATCCTGCTCTCCACGCTCTTCGAGCACTTCTGGCGACTGGGCGAGGATTTGGACTTGCCCAAGCTCATCCTGGCGATCCAGAACCCGCCCATTCGCCAGTTGGGCGTCTTCGATGTGGACACCTTCTATCCCCAAAAGGATCGCTTTGGGCTGGCGATGCAGCTGAATAATATCATCGCCGCGCCGGCCTTCCAGAGCTGGCTCCAGGGGCAGCCGCTCGATATTGCAGGGTTCCTCAGCACGCCGGAGGGCAAGCCGCGCCATTCGATCTTCTACATCGCCCACCTGAGCGACGCCGAGCGGATGTTCTTCGTGACGATGTTGCTCAATCAGTTGATCAGTTGGATGCGCACGCAGCCTGGCACGACGAGCCTGCGCGCGCTGCTCTACATGGATGAGATCTTCGGCTTCTTCCCGCCGGTTGCCAATCCGCCCAGCAAGAAGCCTATGCTGACATTGATGAAGCAGGCCCGCGCCTTTGGTGTGGGGGTAGTGGTCACGACGCAAAATCCGGCGGACCTCGATTATAAGGGGTTGACCAACGCCGGCACCTGGTTCATCGGGCGCTTGCAGGCCGAGCGCGATAAGCAGCGGTTGCTGGAGGGCCTGGAAAGCGCCTCGGCGGAGGCGGGACAGGCGCTCGACCGCGCCGCGCTGAATAGGATTCTCAGCAGTTTGGGCAAGCGGGTCTTCTTGTTGCACAACGTCCACGAGGCGGCTCCGGTGACGTTCCAGACGCGCTGGGCGATGAGCTACTTGCGCGGCCCGCTCACGCGCTTGCAGGTGCGCGATCTGATGGCTGGGAGCGCCCCGGATGCGCCTCTGGCTACGCCCAAGGCCGCGACCGGCCTTTCGCCTGCTGCGCCCGCGTCCATCGCGCCGCGCGCGGCAGCGACAACCACGGCGGTTCCGGGTGGGTACACGTCCGCGCCGCCGGTGTTGCCCGCGGGCGTGCAGCAGGTTTACCTGCCGGTGCGCAAGACGGCAACCGGGGCTGAGACGGAGCTCGCCAGGAAGGTTGGCGGGCAGCCTGCCATCGAAAGCCGCCAGCTGGTGTATGTTCCAGCGTTGCTGGGGATGGGGCGGCTGCATTTCGTCAAACAAACCCGCGATCTGAGCGTGAATGCGACGGAGGAGTTCGCATTGCTGGCCCAACCGCCGGAGGGGATGGG
The DNA here is from genome assembly GCA_034435555.1 of Anaerolineae bacterium. GTDB lineage: Bacteria > Chloroflexota > Anaerolineae > B4-G1 > SLSP01 > DAOTXC01. Next base: position 20,251 of record DAOTXC010000066.1, on the reverse strand, counting down.
GAGCGTGAATTGGGATCAGGCTCAGCCGCTGGATATTACCCCGCGCGATCTGGTGGATCGCCCTGAGCCGGAGGCGCTCTTCGACGTGGTGCCGGAGACTATCAATGAGGCGCGGGAGCTCACCGCCTTAAAAAAGGATTTATCCGATCACCTTTACCGCACCGGCAACTTGACATTACTGCATAATCCGGCGACGAAGCTGCACTCGCGCCCTGATGAGGACGAGCGCGCCTTCCATCAGCGGGTGGAGCAAGCGGCCCGCGAGTTGCGCGACGCCGAGGTGGACAAGCTCAAGGCGCAGTACGCACAGCAGGCGCGGCGGTTGGAGGATCGGCTGCGGCGGGCGCAGACAACGCTGGAGCGCCGTGAAGCGCAGGCGCGCCAGCGCAAGCAGGATGCGCTCATCACTGCTGGCGAGACAGTGCTGAGTCTTTTCGCCGGGCGGCAGCGCTCAGTCTCCACGGCGGCGCGCCGTATCTCGCAGACCTCCTCGGCGCAGACCGAGGTGCGCGCAGCGGAGGAAGAGGTCAGCGTGGTGCAGGCCGACCTCAAGGCGCTCGAGGTTGAGTTGCAGGAGAAGACGCAGGCGATAGTGCAGCAATGGGAGACAGCGATTGGGCAGTTCGAGGAGGCTCTCATCCGCCCGCGCCGCACGGATGTTGAGATTGGTCTATTCGCGGTGGTGTGGGTCCCGGAGTGGCAACTCGCCTATAAGGTCGGGCCGGTTGTGCAGACGGATTTGATACCCGCCTGGTAACGGGGGCTGGGAGACAGATTTGCGCCATACAAGTGATTTTTAGATTTGCTGATTTGCAGATTTTTCAAGGAGCCGTCCATGGGCCAAAAATTGCGTATTGTGATGATTGCTTCGGAGTGTGTGCCATTCGCCAAGACAGGCGGATTGGCGGATGTGGTGGGGGCGTTGCCGGGCGCGCTGTGCGCCCTCGGCCACGAGGTCATCGTGGTGATGCCCAAGTATCGCGCCATTGATGCGGTGCGTTATCAGGTGCGCCCCTTCCTCGCGCCGATGGGCGTGTGGATGGGCAACACGGAGGAGTGGTGTGCCGTCCATACGACGACGCAGGACGACGGCACGCCCGTCTACTTCATAGAGGCGGACAAGTACTTCGCCCGCGATGGGCTGTATCACGATGCCGCCTTCAACGACTTCGGCGATAATCCGCGGCGCTTTGGCTTTCTCACGCGGGCCGGATTGCAGCTCTGCCGTGACATCGGCTTTGCGCCGGACATCGTCCACGTCCATGACTGGCAGACGGCGCTGGCGTCGGCCTATCTCAAAATCTGGCACTGGGACGATCCGATGCTTGGCGGGGCCGCCAGCGTGCTCACGATCCACAACATCGGCTACCAGGGGGTCTATGGCGCGGAACATTACGAATATCTGGGGCTTCAGTGGGACAACTTTACAGCGGATAAATTCGAGGATCACGGGCAGATCAACTTCCTCAAGGGTGGCATCCAGTACGCCGACGCGCTTAATACGGTCAGCCCCACCTACGCCGATGAGACGCGCACCCCGGAGGGCGGACAAGGGCTGGCGCTTTATCTGAACGACCGAGGGGCCGATTATGTGGGTATCCTCAATGGGATTGATTACAGCGAGTGGGATCCGGCTACCGATCCTCTGATCCCGGCGCAGTATTCGGCGGCGGATTTGAGCGGCAAGGCGCGCTGCAAAGAGGCGCTGCAACGGCGGCTTAACCTCCGGGTAACGCCGGATGTGCCGCTGGTGGGCGTGGTGAGCCGCATGGCCGAGCAGAAAGGGCTGGATGTGCTCGCGCAGGCGCTCGATTCCATCGTCCAGTCAATGGCGGTACAATTTGTGATCCTCGGCTCCGGCGACAAGCGGCTGGAGAAGTTCTATGGCGCGCTACCGACGCGCTATCCGGGCCGGGTGGGGAGCTACATCGGCTACAGTAACGAGCTCGCCCACTGGATCGAGGCGGGCAGCGACTTCTTCATCATGCCCTCGCGCTACGAGCCGTGCGGATTGAATCAGCTCTACTCGCTGAAGTATGGCACGCTGCCGATTGTGCGCGCCACCGGCGGCCTCAACGATACCGTGATCCAGTACGACGAGCAGACTACCGTGGGCACGGGCTTCAAATTCGAGTACCTCAGCCCCGGCGCGATCTACGACACGGTGGGGTGGGCGGTGAGCACCTACTATGACCGCCCGCACCATGTGCAGCAGATGATCCAGACGGCGATGGCGCAGGATTTCTCCTGGGAGCTGAGCGCGCGGGCTTACGAGGCGCTCTATCAACAGGCGCTAGAAAACAAGGCGCGATTGTAGCAGGAGCCGATCATGCGACGTCAGAGGTGGGGCTTAGGGCTGGTCTTGTTGATGGTGCTGGGGCTTGCGGCAGGCTGTGGCCCTTCGCCGGAGGAGCGCGCTGCCGCACTGTCAGCCCGGTTGCAGGGTAGCTGGCAGGGAGCCTATCGGGAGACCGATCTGCGCCTTACCTTTGGCCCAGGGGATGAGTTCGCGCTGTTGAGCGTGGATCAGGGAACCTATACGCCCATTCGGATTCGCGGTACGTACAGCGTCACCTTTTTCACGCGCCCGGCCCCGTTAACCTTGACCTTGCAGACTGAGCGCGGCACGCAGATCATCTACACGCTGGTGGACTTCCGTGGCGAGAACCTATTGTACTTCGAGAACAACTATGCGGGCGCGCCGCGTCCGCCGGATTTTACTCCGACACAAATGATTACGCTGACACGCCGTTAGGCGGTGTGCCTCCTTTGATTGAGAGGCCCTCAACCGCGCCGCACGGTTGGGGGCCTCTCGCTTGTCAACTGCGCGTGGTGGCGTAGAATAACGCCATGACGAGCGTCAATATCAACGGAAATCGGTTCTATAACCTCGACTTTATCACCGGCTGTCAGGCGCATGTGGCAGACGAGAGCGTGGATGTGATCGTTACCGATCCGCCCTACGGGATCGCGGGCGACACGCTCCACAAGCACTACAACCGCGACGAGACCTTCGTCGTTGATGGCTACGTCGAGGTGCCTGCGGAGCAGTACGGCGACTTCAGCCGCCGCTGGATCGCTGAGGCGGCGCGCATCCTCAAGCCCAATGGGGCGCTCTACATTGTCTCTGGGTACACGAATCTCTATCACGTACTCGATGCGCTGCGGCAGACGGCCTTGCTCGAGGTCAACCATATCATCTGGAAGTACAATTTTGGCGTCTATACCTCCACCAAGTACGTCTCCTCGCACTATCACATCCTCTTCTACGAGAAACCCGGCCCCGGCAAGCGCACCTTCAACCTGGAATGTCGCTACGGCGTCGGCGAAAAGGACGCGGCGGGCGGCTCGCTCAACTACCAGGACCGCGAGGACGTGTGGGTGATCAACCGCGAGTACAAGCCGGGGCAGGTGAAGAACAAGAACGAGCTGCCCACGGCGCTCCTCGTGAAGATGTTGCAGTACAGCAGCAACCCTGGCGATCTGGTCTGCGACCCCTTCATGGGCGGTTGCTCGACCGCGCGGGTGGCGCTGGGTCTGAACCGGCGCTTTGTGGGCTTCGAGATCTCCTCGGCGATCTTCGAGGCGCGGCTGCCGGCGCTGCGTGATCTGGAGCCGGGGACCTTGCTGCCCACGTTGCGCCAGCCGGAGCGCTCGCGCCCGCGCAACCAGGGCCAGCCCTGGGACGATGATGAGATCGCGGCCTGTCTGGTGCGCTACGCGGAATTGCGCGAGGCGGGGCAGACGAAGAAGGCCGCCGTGGCGACGCTCTCGCAGGAGTTGGGGCGCGGGCGCTGGGCCATCGAGCGGATCTTGCGGCGGAACGCCTGAGGGGTCTCCATGCGCGACCGCGATGCCCTCACACAATCGTATCCCTGGCTCGCGCGCCACGATGCGCCGGAGCGCCTCATCATGGGCGATGATCTGGACGCGGCTCTCAGCACTGTGCTCTACCTGCATACCCATCCCCGTGCAGAGCTGGTGGGCGTTTACCGTGGCTACGAGCGTGTGACCTTCGCCGCGCAGTGCGACTGGGCGGCGCTGCTGGGCGGCCTCTGGCTTGACCTGGATATCTACGACGCACGCTGCCGCTCGCTGGGCCATCACATCGTCCGCCACACCGCCGAGGACGTGCTGCCGGGCTTCGCCAACAGCTGCAACCTCAACGAGCTCTATGGGCGCTCGGTGACGCGCCATTTCCGCTGGAAGTATCCCCTGGGGACGGTGCATTTCCTGATGTGGCTCTACGGCTGTGATGTGCGCCCGCAGACGGACGCGGAGCTGCTCATCTGGCTGGCGGATTCGACCTACATCAACGGGCAGTCCCATCGCTTCCGGCGCAACGTGGAGGCGTGGCTGCGCGAGGTAGTTCCCTTGCCGGGCCTGCTGGCCGGCTTCGCGGCGCTGGACGCCCCCGCATTCGAGGCGCGGATGTCCGCATTCCAGGAGCGGCTGGCGGGGCGGGGCTTCGCGCCAGGGAAGGGGCAGGTGCGCTCGCGCCATCTGGGGCTGAGCGGCTTCCAGTGCCAGCCGGGGCCGGAGGACGACCCCGTGCTCTACCTGCGGAAGTTGCTGCTCTATTGCGCCAATGTGACCGGCTGGCACTTCAACCTGCAGCAGCTGGACGGGTTCCGCCCCCCGGTGCAGGAGCTGGTAGGGCGGCGGCGACGGTGCGCCGTTCATACGCTAGGGGATGACGGCCTCGCGGCCTTTTTGGAACGGGAGCGGGTCTTTTCGTATGTCTTCACGCATCGCCAGACGCTCAACTATACGCAGGATTTGGGTTAGGGGGCGTGACGCTGGAATTGTCAAAGCCGTGATTTGTGGGTACAATGAAGGCAAGTCGTGCGCTGATTGGGAGGTCATATCATGGAATTCTTGCTAATTTTGGGCGGTTGCGCGTTGGTGGTGGGCGTGGCCTACATTGTGATGACGGTACTTTCGCGCCGCAAGCGAGAGAGTCTGTGGGATTGGCCTGCTGTTCAGGGGGAGGTCGTGGACACGGCGCTTTACCGACACGAGCGGCGCACTCTGGACAAGCACGAGATCACCTATACGCCGGTTGTGGCCTATCGCTACACCGTGGAGGAGCAGGCGTATCGCTCCCAGCAGCGCGACTTTGCGCCATACTCTGCACATACCTTCACCGATCACGTCGCGGCCACGGCTGTGTTGACGCAATATCCGCTAGGTAGCGCGGTGACGGTACGTTACAATCCGCGCGCGCCGCAGCAGGCTGTGCTGAAAATCAAACGTCCGGTAGGCTATCACACGGAGCTGATTTTCGGTATCAGCAACCTGGCGGCGGGCGTGGTCAGCATCCTATTGTTCTTCCTGTTGCGCTAACGCGATGTGATAGCAGCGACAAAAGCCGTGCAGACACTGTCCGCACGGCTTTTACTTTTGCTCACTCCGGCATCTCTGGATAGCCGGTAATCTCTTGAATTTCCTCATAGAGCGGTTTGAGCCGCCGGTACATACGTTTGTAGATCCGCTGATAGAGGCTGTCGTAAATCTCGCGGGTGTGCGGATTGGGCATGAAGGTCTGTCCCACGCGCGTCATCTCGGCGATGGCAGTCTTGAAGTCCGGGTGTAACCCCAGCCCCACCGCCGCATCCATCGCGGCGCCCAACCCCGAAGTCTCGTAAGTGTGCGGCCGTATCGCCGGCAAGCCGAAGATGTCCGCGGTAAGTTGCATCGCCCCATCGCTCTGCGAGCCGCCGCCGGAGACGCGCAGCTCGCGCACGGGAACCTTGCTGCGGCGGACGGTGCGCTCCAGCCCCTCACGCAGCGCGTAGGCCAGCCCCTCGAGAATCGCGCGGTAGAGGTGCGCGCGTGTGTGGATGTCCCCAAAGCCGATGATGGCCCCTTTTGCCTCAGGGCCGGGCAGCTTCAGGCCCGGCGACCAGTACGGTTGTAGCATCAGCCCCATCGAGCCGGGCGGCGCCTCTTCAATCAGATGGTTGAGCAGCTCCTCCGGTTCGCAGCCGTGCTTCTCGGCCAGCCGCCGCTCCTCATGTCCGAACTCCTTCTTGAACCAGCTGACCATCCAGTAGCCGCGATAGATTTGGCTTTCCAGGCTGTAGGCATTGGGGACGGCGGCAGGGTAGGGCGGGATGAGCGGGATCACCTCGATGTATTTGCGATGCGTTGTGTTGATCGTCGCCGTCGTGCCGTAGCTCAGGCAGCCGATGTGCGGTTCGAGCGCGCCGGAACCGATTACCTCGCAGGCTTTGTCCGCCGCCGCCGCGATGAGCGGCAACCCGGCGGGGAGTCCCGTGGCCTCCGCTGCTTCGGGGGTGATCTCGCCCAGCTGTCCGGAGGGCGGCACGAGCGCCGGGAGCTGCTCGCGCTGGATTGTGGGCAATGCCTGCCACTTCCAGTCCCAGGATTTGGCCCACGTCAGATTCTTGTAATCGAAGGGCATATAGCCCACCTGGCAGCCCACCGAATCCACGAAGCGCCCGGTGAGGCGGTAGGTTAAGTAGCCGGAGAGATAGAGGTACTTGTGGGTCTGTTCCCACACCTCCGGCTGATTTTTGCTGATCCAGTTGGCCTCGGCTTCGGCCTGGACGTAGGCCGCCGTCTGTGACATCCCCACCAGCTTGAAGGCCAGCCCCCACAGCCCACCCACCGGCGGCACGCCTTTGGTGCGCCGTTGATCCATCCAGACGATGGCCGGGCGCAGCGGTTGCCCCTCACGATCCACATTGATGACCGTTGAGCGTTGGGTGGTCAGCGCCGCGCCCGCGATGCGTTCGCGCAATTCGGGGCGCTCTGTCCAAAGCGTCTGGCAGGCTGTGCAGAGCGCCTCCCAGTAGAGCGTGGGGTCCTGTTCAGCCCAGCCGGGGCGCGGCGAGACGTAGGCCTCGATGGGCACGCGCACTTTGTGGACGAGATTGCCGCGCAGGTCGAAGACCAGCGCCCGCACGCTCTGGGTGCCGTTGTCAATGGCGAGAATCAGATCAGCGGATGACACAGATAGTTCTCCTGGATGCGTTTATACGTTCTCACGTTCACACAAGCACTTCCTGAAGTATACCAGCGTCCCTACTGCTGCCAACCCTAGCAGGATGGCGGCTGTCGTCTCGACGGCGATTTTCTGCTTGCGGCGTCGGGGGAGCTGTTCCGCGCGCTCTGCCTGCGCCTCGGCCAGCGGGATTTTCCAGTTGGGGATGTTCTCTTTGGGAGGAAGGTTATAGCTCTCTTTCCAGAGTGTCTGGTAGGCGGCGACTTCCACTTCCCAACGCGCATCTGTCCAACCCAGCTCCGGCTGGCAGATGTGGCGGATGTCGGGCAGGAGAACCGCGCCGCCACGGGGTAGCAGCAGCCCCAGGCGCGTGCGGCGCATCAGCAGATCGTCAAGGTGTGCCACACCCTCTGCGCGCGCCGCCCAGCGCAGTTCCGCCCACAGCGTCTCCGTTCCAGGGATCGGGGCCAGCTCCCCCGGCTGCGCGGCCTTCACCAGTGCGGTGGCTGCCGCGCCATAGCGCCCCAACAGGCGGCGGCGCTGATGGCCGTCGAGATGCTCCGCGCCCGGCAATCCCACGTTGACGGGGTTCAGCACAGGCATATCGCTGCTCGGTTCCGGCATATCGGGGAATTGGTCGCGCACAGCTTTGAGCGCATCCAGCGCGATCAGACGGAAGGTCGTGAGTTTCCCGCCCGTCACGGTCAGCAATCCCTGCTCTTGCCAGACCACATGGTCGCGCGATTCCTTGGAGGGATTGTCCTTGCCGGTGCCGATGACGGGACGGACGCCGGCAAAGGTGGCAATCACGTCATCCAGCGTGAGGTTGAGCGAGGGGAAGTGCGCCGCGACGACCTGCATCAGGTAGGCGACCTCCTCCGGGGTGATGCGCGGCTCCTCGTCTAGCGCCTGGGTGTGATCGAGGTCGGTGGTGCCGACCAGCGTGATCCCCTCCCAGGGGAAGATGAAGACGGGCCGTCGGTCAATGGGGTGCAGGAAGCTGACGGCCTGGGCGACGGGGAAACGCCATGCCGGAAAGATGAGGTGGCTGCCGCGCAGCGGGCGGATGCGGGCGGGCTGGCCAAGCTGTGTGCGCAGGGTGTCGGCCCAGGCGCCGGTGGCGTTGATGACGACCTTGGCGCGCGCGTCGGCAGTGCGTTCGCCGACCAGATCGCGCAGCGTCATGCCCACCACCTGCCCCTCCTCGCGGATGACCTCTTCTGCGCGGCAGTAGTTGAGCGCCACGCCGCCATCGGCGACGGCCTCGAAGATCACGCGCAGCACCAGCCGGGCGTCATCGGTCTGAGCGTCGCCGTAGCGCCAGCCGCCTTCCAGATTTTCCTTGGCGATGTGCGGGGCCAGCATTTGGAAATCCTCCGCGCTGTAGTAGCGGTGGCCCCATTCCAACGCCAGCAGATCGTAGACGGTGAGGCCCGCGCCGTAGGTCCACTTGCCTGGGGAGTCCCCCTTGTAGGTGGCGAGCAGGAAGCCCAGCGGATCAATGAGGCCGGGGCCTTCGTCCATCAGCCGCTCGCGCTCTTGGACGGAGGCCCGTGTGAGGAAGACTTTGCCCTCCTTGAGATAGCGCAGCCCGCCGTGGACGAGCTTCGAGGAGCGGCTGGAGGTCCCCCAGCTGAAATCTTTTTGCTCCACCAGGAGCGTCCTCAGCCCCAGGCGGGTCGCTTCGCGCAGGATGCCCGCGCCAGTGATCCCCCCGCCCACGACGATGATGTCCCATTCGGTATCGAGTTGTGACCACATTGCGTCACGCCAGTTTTTTGTCAACATTGCTTGTTCCTCCCTGTGTCTATTGGATCAGGCCACTAACTTGCCGGGATTCATCACGCCTTGGGGATCGAAGGTCTGGAACAGCCTGCGCAGCGTCTCCATCCCCAAGGCGCCCTTCTCTGCCGGAAGATAGGCCGCGTGATCGGCGCCTACGCCGTGCTGATGGCTGATCGTCGCTCCCTGTGCGACGATGGCCTCGCTCGCGGCGGCCTTGAGGAGCTGCCAGCGGCGCAGCGTCTCAGCGGGGTCGTCGGCGAGCCGGAAGAGGTAGGTGGTGTAGATGCTGGAGCCGTAGGGGTAGAGGTGCGAGAGGTGGGTGAAGACGTGGACGAACTCGTCAATCTCCCACAGCGCGGGGCGGAGCGCTGCTTCGATGGCCTCAACCAGCGCGGGGATTTTGTCCCAGCTGGTGGCGGTCTCTAGCGTGTCAATGGCATACCCGGCTTCCCACAGGCTGTTGCGTAGATAAGGGGAGCGGAAGCGGTTCTTGTGCCACTCCTTGCCGAAAATCTGGCCCACGTACAATCCCTCATGCTTACCGGCGAGATCGAGCGCCTCTTTGCGCGCGGTCTTGACGAGCGCCTCACTGCCCGTCACGCCGAGGATGAGCATACACTTCTCCTCGCCAGCGCCTCGGATGGCAAGATATTTCTCCAAGCTGCCGATGAGAATCTCGTGCCCGGCCATGGCGAGCGTGGTCTCGGTCTCGCGGGCGGTGCTGAGCCGCAGCAGGGAGAGGGGAATTTGCGCCTGGACGATGGCGCGGGCGGCGTTGCGCCCCTGCTCGAAATCGGGGAAGAAGACGCCGTAGAACTCCTCTTTCTCCGGCAGCGGGGTGATGCGCACCGTCGCTTCGGTCAGGATGCCCAAACGCCCCTCGGAGCCGAGCACCAGCTCGCGCAAGTCGGGGCCGGCGGCGGAGGCGGGGAAGTTTGCGGGCAGATCGAGGCTGCCCGCCGGCGCTTCGAGATGGCCCCCGGCAAAGAGCTTCTCGATGCGCCCGTAGCGCAGCGATTGCTGGCCACTGGAGCGGGTGACGATCCAGCCGCCCAGGGTGGAGTATTCGAAGGATTGGGGGAAGTGACCCAGCATGAAGCCGTGGGCGCGCAGTTGGGCTTCCAGATTGGGGCCATTGACGCCCGCGCCAAAGGTGGCAAGCTGGCTGACGGGGTCGAGTTTGCAGAGGCGATTCATGCGGCTCAGATCAACGGTGAGGATGGGCCGCTCGCCCTCCTGGGGGTTGATGTGCCCCACGACGCTGCTTCCGCCGCCGTAAGGTATCAGCCGGATGTTCTGGGTGGTTGCCAGCGCAATGAGCGCGCGGACGTCGGCAGCGGTGTAGGGGTAGGCGACGCCGTCGGGGACGTGCTCGAGCTGGCCGCTGCGCAGGGCGATCCAGTCCGGCAGGCTTTGGCCGCGCGCGTGACGCACGCGCGCTTCCGGGTCTTTGTCAATCAAGGGGTGATCGGGCAGCCGGGATGCCGGCGTCGCGGAGATCACCTCAGCGAGGGTGGCGTCGCGCGGCGGCGTGCCCGCCCCGACGCTCTCCACGAGAAAGCGCATCGCGCTTGAGGGTAGTTCGTAGGTAAAGGTATCATCTCCCCAACCATTCCAACGGCGCATGGTAAAACCTCCTGCTTGTTATGCGTGTGGGGCATCCGTGGCGTGTTGCCAGAGGTGGATGCTATGTTCCATAATTTCTTGGGTGAGGTGCGCGGCGGTCGCGGCATCCCGTGCTTCAAAGGCGGTGAGCAGCGCGGCGTAATAGTCGCGTGAGGCCGCACGTGCAGTTTTAGCGGAGAAGTAGCGCAATCCCATCTTTTGATAGAGCGCAGCGAAGCCGTTGAGGATCAGCGGGTAGATCGGATTGCCGGAGGCCAGGGTGAGCTCGTGTTGCAGTGTCCAGTCGAACGCGGTGAAGGCCTCGGCGGTGTCGGGGAGCATCGTGTGTTGGTGCAGGCGCTCGCCAATGGTCTCCGGATCGTTCTCGACGGCCATGCGGGTGTAATCGGGGGCCATCGCCAGGCGGACGCGCAGCAGGTCGGGGATGAAGTCCGGCGGCAGCGGCAGGTTGTGGCGGACGAGGGTGCTGAGGACGTTGAGGCCGCCTTCGCGCCAGAAGTCATTGACGACGGTGGCCTTGCCCTGGTGGATGGTGAGCCAGCCATCGCGCGCGAGGCGTTGCAGGGCCTCGCGGAGGGTGGGGCGCGTGACGCCCAGCTGCGCGGCCAGGTCGCGCTCGCCGGGGAGTGTGCTGCCCGGTGGGTAATCGCCTTCAACAATGGCAGTGACGAGCATCTCTTCGGCATAATCCGCCGGACGTGGTGGGGCGTTCCAGGGTTGCATTTGTATTCTCCGTGTTCTGGTAAGTGGTCTGACTAGTTATAGATATTTTAGCATGAAGGGAGGGGTTGTCAAGCTGCCCACATAACGCGAAGCGTCTGCTTCGCGCGCGAACTGGACAGTTCTCGTGTTGCGATTGCCGGTTTTGTGCTATAATTTGTTCGTAACTACTCACCCTGGCTACGAGGGGATCGTATTGTATAGCAGCCTGGAATTTGCTTCTGCATCCACGCCGGATCTGGCGACCCGGCTAGAGCCCGAGTAGATACATTTCTTCACTGGCAGATTTCTATACTTTGGGAGGTAATAGAACCATGAAAACAGTTGAACATCTGAAGGCAGCATTTGCCGGGGAATCGCAGGCCAACCGCAAGTATCTGGCGTTTGCCAAGCAGGCCGATGCGGACGGGAAGCCACACATCGCGCGGCTCTTCCGCGCGGTGGCGGAGGCAGAGACGGTCCATGCCCACAATCACCTGCGCGCCTTGGGGCAAATCAACTCCACGGCGGAGAATTTGCAGGCCGCGATCAATGGCGAGAATTGACTCTACTGAAAAAAGGTCGAAATGCGTGAGGTGAGCCAAATTTATACACTACATGCGCCGATTTTTGATTTGTTGACCACAACATATAGTGTGCTGTTTTAGCGACCTCACCTTTTTTCAGGGGAGTCAGAATTACGAGGTAGTTTCGATGTACCCGGAGTTCATCGCGGATGCGGAGGCTGAGGGCGGCGACCGCCGGGCCATTCGCTCCTTCAAGTGGGCGTTGGAGGTGGAAAAGATCCACGAAGGTCTCTATCAAGAGGCGTTGGCAAATCTCGATCAGACGCCGGATGAGATACCGGATTACTGGGTTTGTCCCGTCTGCGGGCACACGCACGTTGGCCCGGAGCCGCCGGAGCGGTGTCCTATCTGTGGCGCGGAGGCCGAGCGTTATCTCAAGGTCGAGTAACATCGCTTTGTGACTTGTGGAAACACAAAGACGGGAGCCTGAGCTCCCGTCTTTGTGTGTGGGCGGTTTAGCTTTCGAGCTCTTCCAGCCCCTTGTAGCGTTGCCGAATCCAGTGGATAGCAACGGTTGCCGCTTGTTTGACGGCGGGATCTTCGGAGCGGGCGAGCGGAATCAGTGCGCGCACGTGTTCCAGGGTTCCCATATAGGCCAGCGTTTGCGCGCCCAGGATTTGGCTGGCGGTATCCCCTTTGCCCAGGGCCTCCAACAGCGTTTGCATGGCGGCCTCACCCACGCCCAGTCCCAGGCCCTGTTTGGCGGCCCAGGCGACCAACCAGCTGATCTGGTCAATTTCTGGCGGTGTGGGGACGAAGACCTGTTCTTGCGGGCCTTCGGCTTGCACGCTTAGGGCGGCCTCAGCCGAGGAGCGCACGACCCATTGGCTGTCTTCGAGCGCCATGCGCCGCAGCAGCTCCTTGGCCCAGGGGCGGTTGATGTTGCCCAGCCCGTGCGCAGCGGCGCGCCGCACGAGTAGATTTTCGTGTTCGGCGGCTTGTTTGAGCGTTTCCCAGCCGCTTTTGTACCCGGCCAGGCTCTTGGCGATGAGGAGCATCTGTTGCTCATCGGCGTGGAAGAAGGTTTGTTGCAGCACGCGCACCGCACCGGGCGTGCCTAAGTCGCTCAGGGCCTCGACCGCGTTGTAGCGGATTTCGGCGCTCTCATCGTTGAGGGCATCGCGCAGCAGGTGCATCTCCTGGGGCGTACCGGTCCAGCCCAGGCCGCGCAGCGCCGCCGCGCGGACCGGAGGCGCGGGATGGCGCAATGCCTGCAAGTAGAAGAGGCGCGCGTTATCGCCTGTGGTCAGGAGCAGCGCCCGCCCGATGCGCACGCGCTTTTCCAGCGAGGCCTGCGGCTCGGTGAATTCCTGGGCCAGGATTTTCATCAGCACCTTGCGCCAGACGACCTTTTTTGGGGCCAAGGCGGCCCAACGGACTACCTGCATCAACGCGAGCTCGCTCTTGGTCTTTTGATAAGTTTGCAACGTCTCTTTCACCAGCGGCATCGTGTCACCTTGCCCGGCAAAGCATTCAATCAGCAAGGCCCAGGTAGGATCGTGCAGATGATCCATTACCTGTTGGATGCCCTCTTCGCCCTGCTTGGCGAGCAGCGTCGCTGTGAGGTAGTTTTCCCAGACGTAATGTGCGAAGACGAGCTCTTTTCCGCTGCGTTGGAGCAATTCCGATTTCTGGATCAGCCGCTTGATCGCGCCTTCCAACTTGGGAGGACGTTCCTCCTCTTCAGGCGGCAGCAGGCTTTGGATCTGCTCCTCCAATACTTGCGCATTGAGAGATGCCCCCTCGATGCGGCGGTGGTAGGCGAGCTGTTGCAGGGCCTTGATAGCGAGCGATTTGGCCTGTGCTGCGACCTCAAACTGATCATCGCCTAAGTCGGGCATGGGGATCCACTCGTCGAGGTAAGCGGCGAGTACATCCTCGAAGCGGGTCGGCGCTTTGTGGCTACGGAGATACAACACGCTGCGCAGGGTAATCTCGAGCGAGGGCGCGCCGGATTCGGCCATCTGTTTGAGCAGTTTGAGTAGCGCGGCTTCTTCGGTTGCCTGTTCGGCGGTGGATTCTTCCTCGGTGGCGGTTTGGGGGGCCAACAGGCTGCGCCAGCCCTGATACAGACGCTCAGCGACCTCCTCGCCGATGGGCGGGACGATCTCCAGGGGGACGAAGCCATGTTCCACCAATGGCCCGTAGCCTTCCGGCGTTGAGCTGATGATCCACAGGCTTTTGGGAAGCGCTTCGGCAACCTTATCAATCCACGCGGCGACCTCAGGGCGTTGCGCAGGGGGGATGACCTCCCAGTTGTCAACGAGAATGAGTGAGGGGCGGGCGTTGAGCTGTTCGAGCAGCCACTTGGGGATTGCCTCCGGCAGGCTCTTCGCTGCGAGGTAGGCCAGCCGTTCCAGCGGCGAAGGCCCCTCGGTGGGGACTTCCTGGTAGTGGGCGAGGTCGGCCCAGAGCGGGAAGCGGTCGAAGGGGGCGGGTTTCTCGGCTGTTGCGCCTCGCTGCGCCGTCTCCCAAACGGAAAGAATCAGCGCGGTGGTGCGACCTGAAGCCTGCGCTCCGGTGAGCAGGAGACGAGTGTGGCCCTCTTGCAGATTGGAGAAGGCGACGGTGAGGGGATAGGGCAGCGCGCCATCTGCGCTCGCAGCGTCGGGGAGCGGGGCGGGGGCCAGGAAGGTCGGCGGCGCAAAGACGGCGGTGGGGTCGTCCGGCGCGAAGAGCAGCTTGGGGATGAGCGTTTGTTGTAGTCCGCGCAGATATTTTTCTTCCACGCTGGCTCGCATCCGGCGGCGCCACTCGGCGAGCGGCTCCCAGAGCTTCTGCGCGGTGCGTTTGATGGCGTGACGTTGTACGTAGATGATGGCAGCAATCAACCAGGCGATGATTGCGCCGATCAGCGCCGAGAGCGGATCGAACCGCCATGCAGAGCCTTGTTGTAGCCACGCGGTCAACATCTGGTTAGTCCTTCTCTTCCGGTATCTCTACCACGAGGCGATAGCCCTGCCCCCGCTCGCTGATGATGCGCTGGGGATTGCTGGGATCGGCCTCGATCTTCTGGCGCAGATACCAGATGTAGAGCTTGAGGTAATCGCGGTGATCGGCGTATTCCGGCCCCCACACGCGCCGCAGGAGCGTATCGTGGCTCACCGTGCGCCCGGCATCCTGGATCAGCGCGGAGAGCAGCGAGAACTCGGTTGGGGTCAGGGAGACGGTGCGGTTGGCAATTTTGACCTCGTGGGTGTCGAGGTTGACCCAGAGAGTGCCGGTCTGGAAGATGGTCTGCTCGCCGCGTGCGCGTCGCGCGCGCGCCAGCGCCGCTTTGACGCGCGTGACCAGCTCCTTGTAGCCAAAGGGCTTGACGATGTAATCATCCGCTCCCAATCCTAGCCCGTAGGTGATGTTGTGCTCATCCCCCAGCGCGGTCAGGAACAGCACGGGGGCATCGGTGATGTTCCGCAGCGCCTCATAGACGTGCCAGCCGTCCATGTCGGGCATCAGAATATCGAGCAGAATCAGATCGGGATTGGATTCGCGAGCCATTTCCAGACCCATTTCGCCATTGCCAGAGGAGAGCACGGTATAACCGGCTCGTTCCAGAAGCAGTTGGATGAGTTGCGCGAGTGCTTCGTCGTCTTCGATCAGTAGGACTGTTTCGTTCATGGCTCATCTCCTTGACCGGATTGGTGTGCTGTGGTTATGTGTTGTTAAGGGTAGGGTCACTCGCGCTTTCGGTGGGCTGAAAAATCCCGCCTGGGTCGCTCAATCCTGAGATAAATCCGTGAACGCGAATTTTTTGGAACCCTTAACCAACCGCCCTAAACGGCGATCTCCTAAGTGTGTATGTTGTGGTTAGGTAAGGTGTAACGACAACATATAGCACTGCTTTTTCCACTGCGAAATTTTTTCAGTGGAACCTTAACTATATGATATGTTAGAATTGGGGTTTGTCAAACTTAAACGGCGTTTTTGGTCAGAAATCCATTGGGAATGAGGGGTTAGCGAGACCCCACGGCGGCGCGCAGCAGGATGTGGGCAATCTCTATCGCGAGGGCGGGATCGGCGGGATTTTCCAGCAAGACGGCCACAACATAGCGCGGCGCGGCAGCGGAGTTTACGCCCAGATACCAGATCAGCTCCCGTTCCGTACCGGCGAGCGCGCGCCCCAACTGCCCTGGGCCGGTGGGCTGTTCCCCCCACAGTGTCAGTATCCGTTGCGCCGTTTGCACTTCGATGACCGGGACGGCCGTGGGGCGTGGGGGAACATCGCAGCCCGGCGGGATTTCGGGCAGCAGGTGCAGGGGCGGGCGCACACCATCGTTCGCCAGCGTCGCGGCGACGCCGGCCATTTGCAGCGGCGTGACCAGGAGCTCGCCCTGTCCCAACGCCTCAAGCGCCGGATCGGCGGCGGCGGGGTCCCAGGGTCTTGCCGCTGTTGTGATCTCCAGGGGCGGGCGCTCGAGCAACCCCCAGCGCCCCAAGATCTCGGCCAGTGCAGCGCTGCCCAGGTCGGCCCCTAATGCGGCGAAGGGCGCCGGACACGCATGGACGAGCGCGGCATCCCAGCTGACGCCCTCCGGAGATCTCTGGCAGGCAAGTTGCTCGCCGTCAAGTGCGACCGTCTCCGTGAGCGGCGTGGTCAGCGGGGGTAGGGCTTCCTCAGCCAGCAAGCTCGCGTAGAGCACCGTCTCGATGATGCTGCCGGGTTGAGCAGGGCTGCGCACGGCTCGATTGAGGAGCGGCGCATCGGGGGCGGTGGTGAGCGCGGCCCAATCGTCGTCAATGGCGGCGGGATCGTAAATGGGGGCCGAGGCCAGGGCGAGGATCTCGCCGGTACGTGCATCCACCAACACCGCCGCGCCCTGTTGTCCGGCAAGCTGCTGTTGGGCCAGCCGTTGCAGCGCGGCATCCAGTGTGAGCCGCACGGGCTGCCCGCTGGGGGCGTGATGCAACAGATCGTCGGTGAACTGCTGCCAGGCGGTGCGCTGGTGGTCGCCGCGCAGGCGCGTTTCGCAGGTCGCCTCGATCTCTGTTACGCCATACTGTAGGGAGGCGTAGCCCACCGCTGGCGCGGCTTCGGGGACGGGATAGGTGCGCGTGACGAAGCCGTCGGGGGATACCTCGATATCGGCCAGCGGCGTACCATTTCGATCCACGATGGCCCCTCGGCGGATGCGTGTCTCGGCGATGATGCGCCGGGGATTGCTAGGGTGCGCGGCCAATCGCTCGGTACGGAGCACGCTCCACAGGCCGGTGCCCAGCGCTGTGCTCAGCAGCAGGAGCAGCAGAAATTGCCCAAGCTCTTTGGCGGTGCGGCGTAGCGGCGGTGTCTGCGCGGCGGTGAGGGGCAGACTCAACGTGGGGCGATGGGAGGCCGAAAGATTCACCAGCAGTCCCACCATGAAGAACATCGTCAGCAGCGAGGAGCCGCCGTAGCTGAGGTAGGGCAGCGTCACGCCGGTGATGGGGATGAGCTTGGCGTTGCCGCCGATGATGACCCACGTTTGCAGGCCCAACAGCGCCGTCAGCCCGCCAGCGAGCAGCGCCTCAAAGGGTGCTTCAAGCCGTTGGGCCAGGCGGATGCCGCGCTGGATGAGCAGCCCTATCGCCGCCAGCAGCGCCAGCGCCCCCGCCATGCCGAACTCCTCGACGAGCGCCGCATAGACGAAATCGGTGTGGACAGCGGGGATGAAGCCGGGGTAGCCCAGGCCCAGGCCCTCGCCTAAAATTCCCCCGGCCCCCATTGCGAAGAGTGATTGTAGAATCTGGTAGGCGCGGTCAATTTGCTCCGGCGACCACGGATCGAGCCAGATGCTGATCCGCAGGGCGACGCGCGCGGAGAGCAGGCTCCCCGCCACGGCCACCGGCGCGAAGAGGAGCAGCGCGAGCGCCTGGTGGGAGAGCCGTCCCCAGGCCAGGTGCAACATCGCCATGAAGGTGAGGTAGAAGAGCAGCGCCGCGCCGAGGTCCTGCTGCCAGGTGAGCAGGAGCAGCGCCACCACGACCATCGAGAGCATGGGGAAGAGGGCGGCGGGCCAGAGCCGCGCGCCGGGGCTGTGCGTCACGAGGAGCTCGCGACGCTCCGAGAGGTAGGCCGCCAGGTAGCTGACGAGGATGATTTTGAGCAATTCCGAGGGCTGGAAGTAAATCCCCAGTGCGCCGAGCCAGAGCCGTTGCCCATAGCCGGAGGGGTTGACACCGAAGAAAAATGTGGCCGTCAGGAGCAGCAATCCGGTGATGAAGAGGGTGTAGCGGTAGCGTCGCAGCAGCCGGGGGAGGGTGGGGCTGAGCGCCGTGACGCAGAGCACCCCCATGCTCAGGATCAGCCAGAGCGATTGTCGCAGCAGGAAGCCCGGCGCCAGCCGCGCCAGGAGCAGCATCCCCCAGCCGGTCATCAGCGCGACGGGCGGGAGGAGCAGGCAGTCGGCGTCTGGGCGGCGGCGGGAGAGTAGCGCGAATCCGCCCCCCCAGGCCAGCACCCAGCTGCTCACCAGCGCCAGCAGATGGCGGTCGGTGAGCGCGCTGTGAGGGGCCGCGAGCTTCAGCGTGATGACGCCGGCGACGACAAAGAGCGCCGCCAGCGCCATCAAGAGGGCTGCTTGACGTCGGTGCATCGGTTCGGTGCGCCGGGCGCGGTTAGAGGTAGGGCGCGGTCAGGAGGGCGAGCTGTTCGCGCGTGGCTGCGGGGATGCTCTCCCGATGGGTGATGATCGCATCTTCGAGCGCGGACTGGCAGGCGCATGTGGTGGTTTGCCGGGCCAGCTGCGGGACCAGTTGCCGGATCGTCTCCTGCGCGAGCGTGACGTTGGCGTTGAGCCGCTGGATCACCATCTCGACGGAGACGGCGGCTTCGCTCTCGTGCCAGACATCATAATCGGTGACGTGGGCCATCACCGCGTAGCAGATGCCCGCCTCGCGCGCCAGGAAGGCCTCCGGGCTGGTGGTCATCCCGATGATGTCCATCCCCCAGGCGCGGAAGGTGTGGCTTTCGGCCCTGGTGCTGAAGCGCGGCCCTTCGATGGTGATGAAGCACCCGCCGCGATGCACCACGCCGCCCGCTGCCCCGGTGGTCTCGGCGACGAGGTGCGAGAGCTCGTGGCAGAAGGGGTCGGCGCTGGAGACATGCACGACGAGGCCCTCGCCGAAGAAGCTGCGCGGGCGCGCTTTGGTGAAGTCGAAGAGCTGATCGGGGACGACGATGTGGCCGGGGGCCAGGTGCTCGCGCAAGGAGCCGCAGGCCGACACGCTGATGATCTGCCGGACGCCCAGGCTTTTGAGGGCGTAGATGTTGGCGCGGTAGGGGACGGTGGAGGGGGAATAGCTGTGCCCGCGTCCGTGGCGCGGCAGGAAAGCGACCGGCGTTCCTGCGATTTCGCCCACCAGGATCGGGGCGCTGGGGTTGCCGAAGGGCGTGGCGATCTCCAGCTCGCGTTTGTTCTCTAATCCGGTCATCTGATAAAGCCCGGAACCGCCGATGACGGCGATCTGGATATTTTCTGAGTTCATGATATCAAAATCTCCCTGTGAAAATCTAATGTAGCAAACGTATCACCCATTATCCGTTACTCGTCACTCTTTCCCCCATCGGATGACGGCTCCGCCACCACAAAGTGCAGCGGGCGATGGCATTGCCCGCACCCGACGTAGGGGTTCTGCACTTCGCCGGGCGTGAGGGTGCAGGTAGCGCGGATGAGGACGCGGCGCGGCTGCCAGAAACGGCGGCGCCCGATGCGTGCGTGCAGCACCATCTTCTCGCAGGTGTTGGCGCGGCGGATTTCGGGGACCGGGCAGGCCGTGCAGAACTCGGCGTTCCACTCGGCGGCGTCGGGGGTCTTTTCCAGCAGGCGGCACACCTCGATCCCCACCTCACGGCGGTGAAAGTCCGCGTAGTAATAGGGGCACTCGCGCCCGTCAGGTGTTCGCATGGTTGCGGCGCGGGGCGCTCAGCTCGCCTGGTATCCCTGGATGTGATTCCGATTGATGTAGAGCATGGGAACCTGGGCGGGGATGCGCAGTGAGCCTTCGGCCAGCAGATGGATGGCGGCGTTGTTGATGGGAACAAAATCGCCCTTCCAGGAATCCATGAAGTTTTGGAGCTTCGAGTCGCCCAGGAAGGGGGCCGCACCACGGACGATCATCAGGGGGAGGTAGAAGGTGATCTGTTCGGTGCGTGGCGGTTCGCGATATTGTTCCAGCGCCTCCGGCTTGGCGAAGAGCAGCATTTGGACGTGATTGCGGTTGTTCATCAGGATGGGGCTGCGGGCGTTGGGCAAGCCGGTAAAAGTCCACGGTGCGACGTGCGCTTCGTTCATGTGGAGATAGTCGAGTGCATCCTGGTTGATGTAGGCGTGAGGATTGCCCATCGTTTCCAGGGTGCCCGCGGCGACGTAGATGTCCGTCGCCAGGTAAGCGGGATGGTGTTGGAGCGGGGAGATGTCCCCACCCGTGTTAAATAGGCCCATGCGTTTTCCTCCCTAGAAAATAGCCTGAGCGTAAGACAGGTTGGCAACCTGTTTTACATTTTCATCCTCGGTGGTGTACCGAAGGAACATGATGACTCCTTCGAAAATAGTGAATCTGCGAATGGTGAATGGCGAATAGCCAAACAAAAATCTGCTAAATCCGCCCA
>DAOTXC010000065.1:0-9077 GCA_034435555.1 Anaerolineae bacterium | reverse complement strand
CTGGCCCGGCAGATGCGCCACAGCGCCCATCCGCCCACCAGAGCCGCCAGCAGCGTCCCTGGATAGCGGCTCAGCCACAGGAGCGCGCGCGCCAGCGCCCGCACGCGATCCACGCGCCGCCCGGCCTTCAGCGGCGAGGGCGGGACCTCCGCCCAATCGAAATCCACCAGCCGCGAGAGGAAGCCCTGCTGCACGCAGCCCTCCAGGCTGAAGATGTAGACTTCGTGCTGCCACATCCATGCCAGGCGCAGGTCGCGCGCGAAGGTTGCCCACTCCAGCGGTGCGGGCGCGTTCGGGAGATCCACCCCGCCGCCGGTAATCCCCACGGCGAGGGCCTCCGCATCGGGGGCGTAGCTCCACAGCAGCCCAGGGCCTTGCTCCGGCAAGAAGCTCGAGTAGAGCATCAAGACCTCGCGGTCGGTTGCCACCTCGACCAGCCCCAACAGCCGTTGCAGCAGCGTCGCGTCGGCGCGGCGCTCATCCACGACGAAGGGGAAGTGGTAGCTCTCCACGGTGAAGCCATCCGCCCGCATCTGCGCGACCAGGGCAGCGTAGGCCACCCGCGCGCGCTGCAAGCGACCGGGCGCGAACGCCGCGCGCAGCCACGCACCCAGGGCGCGCCCATCGCCCGCCAGCAAGCGCCGCAACAGGCCGATGTCCGGCTCGATATCGAGGCCCACCGCCGCCCAGCTGAGCGCCTCCGCCTCCGTCCACGCGCGGAAGTCCGCGTAGCGGGCGGCGGCCTGGGGCGCATTATCGGCGTTGCACCAGTAGCCCTCCGCTTCCGGCAAGAGCAGCCAGGCCGTCACCGGCACGCCCGCCGCGTTGAGCTGGCGCACCACGGCGGCCCGCTCCTGGCTCAGGTCGCGCAGGCCCAGCGCGACGCCCGCTTCGAGCGCCTGCAACGTCTCCAAGACAGCCGCATCGGCGAAGAGCGCCTGCAACGCGGGCGTGTCCAGTTCGCAGAAAAAGATCAAGTGCGGTGGCGTCATCTCATTGCTCCTATAGAAGTTAGCGAGTCAGCGAATCAGCGATGTGTCCACGTGCACACGTGTGCACGTTCAGACGCTCAAATGGCGCTTGAAGAAGTCCACGATGGCATTGTAGACCCAGACCTTGTTCTCGTACTTGAGAACGTCGTGGCCCTCGTTCTCCATCACCAAAATCTCCACATCCTTGCCCTGCGCCTGGAGGTTCTGCACCAGATCAATAGACTCCTCGGCGACGACGCGGGGGTCGTTGCGGCCCTGGATGACGAGCATCGGGCAGGCCAACTGATCCAGTTTGGTGCTGGGCGAGCGCTCGGTCAGGAAGTCCTTGTCTCGCTCTGGATGGCCCAGGGCGATGTAGAAGTAGGTCTTCCAAGTCTCCGGCAGGCGCTCCATGAAGGTGAAGAGATTGTAGGGGCCGAACATATCGCAGGCCGCCCGCCACAGGTCGGGATGCCACGCCACCTGCATGAGCGTCATGTAGCCGCCGTAGGAGCGCCCCATCACGCCGGCGCGCGCCATGTCGAGCCGGGGATCGGCGCGCAGCTGCTCGAAGGCCGCGACGTGGTCGAGCCGATCCTGGCCGCCCCAGTCACGATCCACGCGCTTCATGTAGTCCATGCCGTAGCCGGTGCTCCCCCGCACGTTCGGCACGAAGACGGCAAAGCCGTTGAGCGTGAAGAATTGGATCAGCGGCATGGAGAACCAGGTGAAGTCGGGCTTCTCCTGGCCCTGCGGCCCGCCGTGGATGTAGAAGATGACCGGGTACGGCGCTTCGTACTCCAGCGCGGGGGCGGGCAGGTAGAGCCGCGCCGAGACGCGCAGCCCATCGTGGCTGATGAAGGAGGCATCCTCCCCGGCGGAGAGGTAGTCCTGCGGGATGCCCAGGACGCGCTCGCGGGTGTGTTGGATGATTTCGCCTTCTTCGATGGTGTAGAGCTGCGCCGGTGAGATCGCCGTGGAGAAGGCAAGCGCGAAGACGCCGGTGGCCTTTTCGTAATGCAGGGACTGCGCCACGCCGTTTGCTAGCGCCCCCTCCCCGATCAGCGTCTCTTCGACGGTGAAGCGCAGCGCGTCCACATCGAGCGCGCCGACATAGCCCCACGAGACGCCGTCAATGTTGTATTTGATGAAGTAGCGGTCGCCGGTCAGATGCTTTACGTAATCCAGCTCGCCTACGCCGGTATGGGCCGCCCCCTCGATGGCGATCGGCTGCAAGGTGCCGGGATCGTCCAGAGGGAAGTAGGCCAGCCCGAAGCGGTCATCGAAGAGCGCGGTGGTCAGCACGACGCCCTCACCCTCGGGGGTGAAGGTCATGCTGCGGAAGCCGGTGAGGGGGACCTCCATGCCCGGCTCCCGCGCCTCCAAGGGCGTGCCGTAGAGGAGCCGGCGCTCGCCGGCGCCCCGCTCCCACAGGAAGAGCACCGTATCGCCGGCGGTATAACTATCCGCCAGCAGCGCCTTCTCGTGGTCGGGGGTCACATCGCCGATGTAGTTGCCGTAGATGCTGGTACCCAGGTGGGTCAGCTCCAGCGTCTCCAAATCCACCAGATAGGCCTCCTGATCGGGCACGGTGCGCCCATCCACGTTGAAGCCGGCGACGTTTCGTTCCACATCAACGTGGCTGAGGAAGAGTTGCTTCCCCGCGAAGCGCTCGCCGAAGAGCGGCTCGGGGATTCCGCCGGTGAGGGGGATGGTGTAGGGCTGGTAGTTCTCGTCGCCGTCCTGATCAATCATCACGATGATCCGGCCCCAGTCGGGGAAGACGTAGAAGGAATACCCGCCCATCAGCGCCGGGTTTTGCAGCGCGATGTTGGGCGGCAGCAGCGGCTCCGGCACGCTGCCCCCTTTATCCATCGCGTAGAGGCTCAGGCGACCGGAGAGATCGCTGAGGAAAAAGAGGCGGTCGCCCACCACTTGGGGATTGAGGAACAACCGCGCAGCGAATAACGATTCAACCTTAAACGGGCCTGGCATAAAAAGCCTCCTTGAATGAGCTAGCGAGTTAGCGAATCGGCGAGTCAGCGATTCGGCGCATAGAATTATCGCATAGTTGCGGGAAAAAGAAAGCGCCCAACCATCGCGGGGCGGTTGGGCGCAACAAAAGATGGCAAAGCGATCATATTGTACCAGTGCAATGCCGCTGCTTCGCACTGCAATGCCATTAGACTTGTTCTTGAACGAGCCTTGAGCAGATATTGGACGCAGACTCACGCAGATTTCCGCTGATTTTAAGAACTATCAGCGTGAATCCGCGAAAATCCGCGCCCTAATCCCGATTGGCATTATTAGGGACCGACTCTATTCGCTGACTCGCCAACTCGCATCCCCTCTTTTAACTCAATCGTAACCAGCCTGAAACCCCCATCCACCCTTACCTATGGTATGCTAATTGCTAGATGGGGGTCTAACATGCACTGGATTCTAAATGTTTCCGAAGACTTTTCGCTAAGCGGCATCATCAACATTTCGCAATGGCTGCTGCTGCCGCCTTACGCTGTCGGGCCGAGCGCCGAATATCTGCTCCGTGTGGAACAGCTCACCTCCGGCCACACGGTCTTGCTCAAGCTGTGGCAGAATCCCGCCGGACTCGTCTTGCAGGCCAGCGAGCGGCTCAACGGGCTGGAAACGGAGGAGCTCAGCCGCAAGGCCCGCCGGATGCTGCGCCTCGACGACAACCTCGCCCGCTTCCTGCGCAAGGCCCACAAGACGCCCGCGCTCCACGCGGCAGTCAAACACGGCGGCATCTTCCTGCGCGGCGCGACACTCTTCGAGGACTTCATCAAGGCCCTGGTGCTCGCCAGTTCACCGGAGGATTGGGGCCGCCAGCGGATCACCTGGCTGGTTGACCGCCTGGGGGCGCCCCTGCCGAGCAATCCCACCCACCACGCCTTCCCCACGCCCCAACAACTGCTGTGGGGCAAACACCTGCTGCGCGAGATGCTCCCCCTAAACGTGAGCGAGTGCATCTGCGATGCGGCGGAGATCTTCTACACCAAGGCCAATCAGCTCGAAGGACTGACCCGCTCCGATCTCCCGCTGATGGTGGTGGATCAGGTCGTGCGCCATCTGCTGGGGCTGGAAGATTACGCGCACTCGCTCTTCATGTTGGCGCTGGGCCGCTACGATTACATCCCCACCGATTCGCACACCTGCCAACGCCTCGAGCGGGCCTGGGAACATCCCGCCCCCATCACACCGGAGGCCGTGATTGAGGCCTTCAGCCCGTGGAAGCCCTGGGGCGGATTGGCCTACTGGCTGTGGGATTGGCAAGTGGAAGCGGTTCCCGTCCCCTGGCAAGGAGAGCTCGTCAATGGAAACTTTGCAAATTGAAGTTGGACAGGCCCGCGATACCCTCAATCTGTTGCGGGACCTCATCCAACAACAGCGGTACTCCCTCCAACACGAAGGCGACCACCAGCTCGAAGGCCATCTGGCTACCTGGGAGGAGCTGCTGACACGCGTCCAGCTGGAGATAGCGCGGGAGCGCAGCGCCCAACTCAGCCGCCTCTACGAATTCGGGCAGAGCATCAATGCCTCGCTGGATTGGGAGCAGACCATCGAGGCGATCATTGACGCGGTCGTCACCCTCACCGGCGCCGAGCGGGGGATGCTCATCCTCGTGGAAGATGGGGAACTCAGCACCCACGTCACCCGGAACGCGACCGGCGAGGCCTTCACCCCCATGGAGCTGCAATTCAGCCACAGCATCGTGCGCCGCGCCCTGGAGAGCGGGAAACCGCTGCTCACCAGCAACGCCCAACTCGATCCCCGTTTCAAGGGCAGCGAGAGCATCGTCGCCTACGGCTTGCGCTCAATCCTCTGCACCCCACTCTACCATCAGGAGACGCCGCTGGGCGCGATCTATCTGGAGAACCGCGCGCGGGCCGGCATCTTCACCCAGAATGACTTACTCACCCTCACAGCCTTCGCCAACCAGGCGACCACGGCGATGGTCAACGCGCAAGTCTACGCAGAAACCAACCGCGCGCTCAGAGCCAATCTGGAGCAATTGCACACGCTGCAAGAGATGGGACGGCAGCTCAATGCCAGCCTCAACTTCGATCATGTGATGCAGCAGAGCATCCAATGGGCCACGGTCGCAGTCGAGGCCGGGGCTGGCGCGCTGGGCCTGATCGCCGAAGAGGGGATCCGCTGGGTGGCTCAGGTCGGCCAGCCGCACCCCGAAACCCACAGCGTCAACCAGAGCCTCTACCAGCGCAAGCCCAGCTACCATCCCGAACAGCTGATCGTCCCCTTACTACGCGAAGGGCGACCGATGGGCATCTATTATCTGGAAGCGGGCGAGCGGCTGTTCACCGCCAACGATCTCGACCTGGTGCTGCGCGTCGCCAACCACGCCGCCATCGCGGTGGAAAACGCCCGCCTCTACGAAGCCCTACGCCTCGCCAACCAGGCCAAATCGGAATTCGTGTCGCTGGTCTCCCACGAGCTCCGCACGCCGATGACCTCGATTCGCGGCTACGCCGATATGCTCAACAAGGGGATGGTGGGCGATCTCAGCCCGCAACAACAGGAGTTCATCGAGGCCATCCGCCGCAACGTGGAGCGGATGCGCATCCTCGTCAGCGATCTGCTGGATGTCTCGCGCATCGAGACAGGACGGCTCAAACTTGCGCCCCGCGAGTTCGACCTGGAAGAGGCGCTCGATGCGGCCATTGACATCATCCACGAATCGCTGGAGCAGAAGCAGCAGGTCTTCATCTGCGATCTGCCCCAATCACTGCCCCCCGTTCTGGCCGATCCAGACCGCATCACCCAGGTGCTCATCAACCTGCTCGGCAACGCGACCAAGTACACCCCGCACGGGGGCACCGTCGCGGTGCGCGCGTGGATTTCAAGCGAGGAGCCAGACTTTGTGCGCTGCGCCATCATTGACACCGGCATCGGCATCAGCCAGGAGGATCAGCGCCAGCTCTTCACCAAATTCTTCCGCTCCGAGAACCCGGCCATCCGCGAGCAACCGGGGACCGGGCTGGGGCTGGTCATCGCCAAGAGCCTGATCGAACTGCAAGGGGGTCGCATCTGGCTCGAAAGCGAAGCCGATAAAGGAAGCAGCTTCTTCTTCACCATCCCCCTGGCTCCGTGAAGTCGTAGCCAACGGGGCGCTTAAAGTGCGTCCTGGGCCTGCAACCTACGCGTGATCAAGACGAGGACGCCGCTCATCCCCACAATGAGCGCCCCCAGAATCGCCAACATCCCCGCGATATCGCTCAAACGCGCACCGTGTTGCGCGATTTCGACGACGGGCTGGATGACGTAATAGGTGGGGAACAGCCGTCCAATCCACTGCGGGATTTCCGGGAACATGCTGACGAGCGCCGGGGCGTAGAGGAGCACGCCCATGGATTTGATAGTGGCGAATAGCGTGTTGATGTCCTTGACCAACATGCCGAGCAGTACACCAAACTCCGCCGCCAGCATGGTCCCCAGCGCCAACACACCGATCAACAATAGCGGCTCGCCGCCAAAAGCTCGGTTCAGCGCCAGCGTGAGCAGCCCCATTGCACTGCTGACCAACATTCCCATGATGCCTTTGGCGAGGTAAAGTTCACCCATCGTCGCCGGAGTAACGACCAGCGCGTTGAGCGTGCGCTGCTGCTTCTCCTGCACCAACGATGACGCGGGCAACATCGTCCCGCCGAGCATGATACTCATCAGCACAACGAAGGGGAGCAGGCGTTGCTCCCAGGGCAGGGTATTGGTATCGCCGAGAACAACATGGGTGATGTCCACAGGCGAGGTATGCCCGGCGATCTCGCGCAGCCACGCAGCCACCGCAGCAACCACAGCCACGCGATGTTTGATCAGGCTTTCGCCCCAGACATAGATTGTCATCGTAGCAGCGCCGCCCTGCACAATCTGCGCATCGAAGTTCGTGGGCAGCACGAGGCCCACATCCACCGCACCAACCTCTGTCGCGGATCTGAGCGCCGCTTCGGTGGAATAAGTCCGCACTGTGAGGGCCTCCATCGCCAGCGCCGCTTGGGTCACATGCGATGCACCCAAATCAACCAGCCCCAAACGCGGCTGACCGGAGAAGAGCGTGCCAAAAAGCAGCGTGAGCACTGCCGTCAACGCCAGCGGCACGACCACGGCAAAGATGAACATGAAGCTCTTAGGTCCTTGTCCCATTTCTTTGAATAGCAATACGCCGATTCGTCTGAGATTCATGGCAACACTCCCGCGCCCCCTACCTGAATTTCCGCTTGAGCACCCACACGCCAGCGGCAAGCAACAGCAAAGCCGAAAGCGCGAGCGCGAGCAGATTCCCGGCGACATCGCCCCATCCGGCGGCATGGTTCATCACGCGATACACCGCATCCACCAGATAATACGAGGGGATGGCCTTAACCCACTGCGTCGCCAGACCGGGGATGAGTACGCTAAACGCTGGCAGCGCCAACAGCAACATCGCCAGGATGCCCCACCCCATCACCGAAAGCAAATCCTTGCCCACGGAGGCGATGAGAAAGGCCACGCCTGTGATCATGACGGAACCCAGCAACAGCGCCGCCAGAATCAACAGCGGTTGGGTGCGTAAGCCGCCCGTCAACAAGAGGAGCAAGAGCGCCTGGAGGAAGGCCAGCCCCGCGCCAAAGATGCCCTTGGCCGCAAATAGCCCGCTCATCGTGAGTGGCGTTACCAACAGAGCGCGCAATGTGCCGCCTTCAATCTCACTGCTGATGAGGCTCGCCAGACCCAAGCACTCCACCATGAGGACGAAGACCGTGAGCAGCGGCAACATCCGCTGACGCAGCGCGACCTGCTGCCCGGCCATATCTGGCCCCAGCGTGATTTCCATCGCGTCAATGTCGAGCGTCTGCCCGCTCAACGCAAAGCCGAACTCCTCCAACACCATTGCATAAATGCTATCGAACTCCGGCGGCATGTCCGGCGAAAGGTACAGCGTCACCGCGAGGCGCTCCCCGGCACGCAGCCGGGTCAGCGTGTCATCGGGGAAAGCATAGCCCGCCGGAATCTCACCATCCAGCACCGCCTGTCTAAGCGCCGCCTCGGATGGGGCGCGGTAGAAGATAATCTCCTCCTCCGCCAACAGCGCCTCCAACGCGAGCGGCATCTGTGCCATGTAGATGCCCAACTCCAGCGCCTCATCCACCGTGGGGGGTAGCAGAAAAAAGACGAGGGTGTAAACCACCAGTACCAGCCCTGTGATCAGGGCGAAGAAGCGGTTGGCGAAGTAAATTTTGAGGTCTTTGCCAAGCAACGCGGTCAGCATCGCCGTGTTCATACCAGCCCTCGCCCCGTGATGCGCACGAAGATGTCTTCAAGCGTGGCTTCGGTGCTGTGCAGCGTGACCACCCGCTCGCCCGCAAAGATCTTTTGGATTTCTTCGATGGTCTCTGGGCGATCAAGCAGAATCTCGCGCACTTCAAGCCCGCCGTCAGATCGGGCGACTTCGGCGCGCACCATGCGCTTGCCATGCGCCTGTTTGAGCGCGTGAGGCGTATCCAGCGCCACGATTTTGCCCTGGTCAATGAAGGCCACCCGATCACAGAGGATGTCGGCCTCGTGCATATCGTGCGTGGTGAGGAAGACCGTCGCGCCGCGCTCGCGCTCCTCGAGAATCAACGCCCGGATCGCCTGCGCCGACGTAGGATCGAGACCCTCGGTGGGTTCGTCGAGAAACAGGATTTGGGGCCGATTCACCAACGCCCGCGCGACCATCAAACGCTGCTTCATGCCCTTAGAATAGCGCTCCACTTTGTCGTGGCCGCGTCCGTCAAGTCCCACACGCTTGATCAGAGCATCTGCATCGAAATCGCGCACACCGAAAAGCCTGGCGAAGAGCTTAAGATTCTCCACACCGCTCATCTGCTCGTAGAGATTGGTGATCTCGAAGCAAACGCCGATGTGCCCCTGCACCTGCTTAGGCTGGCGGGCCACATCCAGGCCCAGCAGCGTGGCACGCCCATCCTATGGGCGCAGTTGCTCGGTGAGCATCTTCACCGTGGTGGACTTCCCGGCCCCGTTCGGCCCCAAAAAGCCGAGGATTTCACCTTCGTCCACATGGAAGTTGATATGATCCACGGCGAGCTGGTGGCC
>DAOTXC010000064.1:0-17157 GCA_034435555.1 Anaerolineae bacterium | reverse complement strand
TTACCTTAAATAATGTTAATGTTTTTCATAATCAAAATTTATTAGCAACTTAAAATTCTTAGCGTCTTTGCGCCTTGGCGTGAGATTCCCTAGTTTTTTCAGTGAAGTCATGCGGACGATTTTAATTACCAGAACGAGCACACAGAAATAAGGAGGCGCGCTCATGCAATGGATCAAAGTACTACCGGAATCAGAGCTCGCGGAGGGCGAGCGGCGCATCGTCAAGGCAGGCGAGCACGATGTGTTGTTGCTCCGCCATAACGGCCGTATCTACGCCACCGGGCGCAAGTGCCCGCACATGGGCGTCTCACTCGAGCGTGGCGAGATAAAAGACGATGCCCTCATCTGCCCCCTGCACCGCAGCACCTTCGATCTGGAGACCGGCGCGGTGCGCACCTGGACGCCCTGGCCGCCGGGTGTGGGCAAGGTGTTCGCGGCGCTTTCGGATGAGAAACCCCTGCCCATCTTTGCGACCAAAATCGAAGCGGGCGCGATCTGGATCAACGTTGAGACCTCAGAGGAGACAACAATATGAAAATCGGTATCATCGGAAGCGGATTTGTCGGCGCGACGGCGGCCTATGCTATCGTCATGCGCGGCGCAGCCACCGATGTGGTGTTGGTGGACATCAACCGCCAGCGTGCGGAAGCTGAAGCTGCCGATATTTTGCACGCCGTCCCCTTCGTGCATCCGGTCAACGTGAAGGCGGGCGATTATCCCGATCTGGACGGGAGCGGCATCGTCATCATCACCGCCGGCGTGGCGCAAAAGCCCGGCGAGACACGCCTGCAACTGTTGGAGCGCAACGCCGCCATCCTCAAGCAGATCGTGCCGCAGGTGTTGGAGCACGCGCCCGACGCGGTGCTGGTCATCACCACCAATCCGGTGGACGTGATGACGCACCTCGCGGCGCGTTTCGCCGCCGAGTACAACGTCCCTTCACGCCGCGTGCTTGGCTCCGGCACGACCCTCGACACAGCGCGCTTCCGGGCGCTCCTCGGCACGCACCTGGGCGTGGACGCGCACCACGTCCACGGCTACGTCATCGGCGAGCACGGCGATTCGGAGGTGCTCACCTGGTCTATTGTAGACATCGGCGGGCTGCCGCTGGAGGATTTCGCGCATCTGCGCAGCGTGACGCTCGATGAGGCGACCCGGCAGGCGATTGATGATGAGGTGCGCCACGCCGCTTACACCATCATCGAGGGCAAGGGCGCCACCTACTACGGCATCGGCGCGGCGCTGGCCCGCATCGTGGACGCCATCGCGCACGACCACCGCGCCATCCTCACGATCTGCACGCCCATGCCCGACGTGGCCGGCGTGCGAGATGTCACCGTTGCGTTGCCGCATCTGGTAAGTGGGCAGGGCGCGCTAGAGGCGTTGCCGCTCAAGCTCAACGCCAGGGAGACCAGTGCCCTCCGCGCCAGCGCGCGCATCATCCGCGACGCCATCGAGGAGTTCGATAAATCTGCGAATGGGTGAATGAGTGAATGAGTGAATGGCGAATGGCGAATGGCGAATGGCGAATGGCGAATCTCATTCACTTTCTCGCCTTTTCGCTGACTCGCCGACTCGCTGATTTGAAAGGGGTTACATGACACCACGATTGATTGCCGTGATGAAAGCCTTGCTTGCAGCATTGCTGTTTGGTTTGAGCGCGCCGCTTTCCAAAGTGCTGTTGGGCGAGATCGCGCCCATCCCGCTGGCCGGACTGCTCTATCTGGGCAGCGGATTGGCGGCGCTTGCGATGTTGCTCTTCCAGAGCCGCGCGGCGGCTGAAGGCGAGGCGCGCTTACAACGCGGCGATTGGCGCTGGCTGATGGGGGCGCTGCTCACCGGCGGTGTGGCTGCGCCCATCATCCTGCTGTTCAGCTTGCAAGCCACGCCTGCCGCCACTGCGGCCCTGCTGCTCAACTTCGAGGGCGTCGCTACCACCATCATCGCGGGCGTGATCTTTCACGAAGCCATTGGGCGGCGGGTGGGTTGGGCCATCGCCTGCATCACCCTGGCGAGTATCATTCTCTCCTGGGAAAGCAACGGGCAATGGGGGCTGTCGCTCGGCGCGCTAGGGATTCTGCTCGCCTGCGCATTGTGGGGCTTGGATAACAACTTCACCCGCAATATCTCCGCCAAAAACCCCCTGACCATCGTGGCGTGGAAGGGCATGGGCGCGGGACTATTTTCCATAGTGCTGGCGCTGCTGCTGGGTCAGCGCTTGCCCGCCATCGCCATCGCACTCCGCGCGCTGCTCTTGGGCAGCGTGAGCTACGGGCTGAGTATCATGTTCTTCATCCTGGCCTTGCGCGATTTGGGCGCGGCGCGCACCAGCGCGCTCTTCAGCTCCTCGCCCTTTATCGGGATGCTCTTGGCCTTTATCCTGTTCCGCGACCCGCTCACCACGCCCTTCTTGCTGGCGCTGCCGGTGATGGCAGCGGGGACATTACTGCTCATGGGCGAAGCGCATCAGCACGAGCATTATCATCCACAACTTGCACACGAGCATCGCCACCGGCACGATGATGCGCATCACACGCACCTGCACGCGTCCGGCGGAAATCCGGCGCACGGGTGGCACTCTCACGAGCATACGCACACATCCGAGACACACGCGCACCCGCACACGCCGGATCTACATCACCGGCATTCGCACAATCATTGATTCATTGATTCACTGATTCACCGATTCACTGATTCACTGATTCACTGATTCACTGATTCACCGATTCACTGATTCACTGATTCACTGATTCGTTGACTCGTATAGGAGATACACTCTATGGAAACAACAACTCTGGGCAAGACCAATATTCGCATCCCCTGGCTGGGCATTGGGACCTGGCAATGGGGCGACCGGATGATGTGGGACTACGGCAAGGGCGGCTACACTGATGCCGACATCCGCGCCAGCTTCGACGCCACAATCGCGGGCGGCGTCCGCTTCTTCGATACGGCGGAGGTCTACGGCATGGGCCGCTCCGAGCGCTTCCTGGGCCGTTTCGTCCAGGAGAGCGGCGAGCAGGTCGTGATCGCCACCAAATTCTTCCCCTACCCGTGGCGTTTCAGACGCAAGCAACTGCTCTCGGCGCTGCGCAGCAGCCTGCGGCGGCTCAAGATGTCGCAGGTTGACCTCTACCAGGTGCATTTCCCCCTGCCGCCACTCCCCGTGGAGGCGTGGGCCGATGCGTTGGCCGATGCGGTCGAGGCCGGGCTGACCCGCGCCGTGGGCGTCTCCAACTACAACGCGGAGCAGATGGGGCTGGTGCACAACACGCTGGCCGCGCGCGGCGTCCCATTGGCCTCCAACCAGATCCAGTACAGCCTGCTCCACCGCGAACCGGAACGCAACGGGCAACTCCAGACCGCCCGCGACCTGGGCATCACCATCATCGCCTACAGTCCGCTGGCAAAGGGTATGCTCACCGGCAAGTACACGCCCGAAAATCCGCCGCCCGGCGCGCGCGGGCGCATGTATAACCACGAACGGCTCGTAGCGATCCAGCCGCTCATCACGCTGATGCAGGAAATCGGCGCGGCGCACGGCGATAAGACCCCCGCGCAAGTCGCGCTCAACTGGACAATCTGCAAGGGTACGGTAACAATTCCGGGGGTCAAGAACGCCCGCCAGGCAGAATCCAACCTGGGCGCGCTCGGCTGGCGGCTCACGGCTGACGAGGTCGCCGCTTTGGACGAAGCCAGCGCGGAGGCGCAATGATGGACGCGCCCACCCACGACCTGCAACGGCTCTCGCTGTATCCCTTGATTCTAACTCAGCAGCGCGCCCCGCTGGTCAGTGCGTCGGTGCCAACACTGCTTTCCATCAGTCACGGTATCGAAGACGCCGTGATGCAATACCGGTTGCGTGGGGCTTTTTTCGCCGGGTTTCAGCGGCTTTCGGCTTTCATGCCGCAGCGCAACCGCTTCGCCTGGCTGGCCGCGCTGGTCGGCGAAGTGTTCGTGTTCGCCATTCCCGACGTCCCGGTGCCCACAGTGCCCGGCGTGGAGTTTATCCTCTTGGAACCGGACGCGCCGCTGGCCGAAGAGTGGTTCATCGTCTTCGAGCATCCGGCGTTCACCGTCAGCCTGTTCACGCGCCAGACCCAGCAAGAGGATAGCGCTGCTATCGCCTTTGGTCGGCAGCGTTTCTATCAGGGTGCTATGAGCTTTTCGCCGGCAATGGCGCGCGCAGCGGCAGATGCTTTGTGGGCAGCGTTGGGGCGCGCGCCGACAACGCCGCGCCCGGCCATGAGCCGCGAACCCGATGCGCCCTATCTCACTTTCTTCAACACCTTCAGCCGCGATTTGGAAGGCCGCAACCGCGAGCTGGCCGCGCTCTACAACACCTTGCAGACGCGCAACGCCGCTGTGGAACGCCTGCAAGCCGAGGTGCGCCAGCTCCTCTCGCGCACTGCCTGGGAAGAGGCTGAGCAAAGCCTGGACAATCCACGCGCTGAGGCGCTCCGCCCACAAACCCTCACGATTTTGATGACCGACATTGTGGGCTTCACCGCGCTGAGCGAAACAACCGTCCCGCAGCAACTGGTTGGCGATCTCAACCGTTACCTGGATGTGCTGGCGGCTACCGTGTATCAAAAGGGCGGTGATGTGGATAAATTTTTGGGCGATGGGATGTTTGCGCTGTTCCAAGAGCCGCGCGCGGCCCTGCGCGCCGCGATAGCGATTCAACGCCGGGTGGACACGTTCAATGCGCAACAGATCGCCGCGCGCCGCCTGGCGTTTGCTACCCGGCTGAGCCTGGCGACCGGCCCTTGTCTGGTCGCGCGCGTGGGGTCGCGGGCGCGACAAGAAGTGACCGTGCTGGGCGACACCGTCAACACCGCCAGCCGGCTACAAGCATTGGCGACGCCCGGCTGGGTGCTGCTCGATGAGGCGACGGCTGCGCAGTGTGACAATCCACCGCAGTTGACGCCGACCACGCTCAAAATTCGCGGCAAACGCATCCCACAGAGCGTGTACCAGCTCGCGCCGGAGGATTTCGGCGCGCTGCTGGCGCAGCTCCGCTAATAGGGTAAGCTTATGCGCGTGGCGTTATGGTGGCTGCGGCGCGATCTGCGCCTGCGTGATAATCAAGCCTTGAGCGCGGCCCTGGCGGCGGCGGAGCATGTTGTGCCTGTATTTGTGCTTGACCCGGCGCTCTGGCGTTCGCCTTACGTCGGCGAGCAGCGGTTGGCGTTCTTGCTGGGCGGATTGCGCGCCCTGGATGCCGATCTGCACGCGCGGGGCAGCGCGCTCACCGTCCGGCAGGGCGATCCGGCGGAGGTGCTCGCGCAACTGCTAGCGGAAACCGGCGCGGAGGCCATCTTCGCGGAAGCGGATCACTCGCCCTACGCCCGCGCGCGTGATGCACGGGTGGCGGCGACGCTGCCGTTGCACCTCACTGCCGGGGTGACAGCCCACGCACCGGGGACGGTGCTCAAGCGCGATGGGACGCCCTACGTCATCTACACGCCCTTCAGCCGCACCTGGCGCGCGCTACCGCTGCCCTCCGCGCGCGATGTGCTGCCTGCGCCGGAGCGTATCCTCACACCGGAGGGGATCGCCTCCGAGCCGCTGCCGGAGCTGCCCGGCGCGGCGCTCTTCCCGCCGGGCGAAGTCGAGGCGCAGCGACGGCTGGCGGACTTCGCACAGGCGCGCATCTGCGATTACGCCAACGCGCGCAACGTGCTGGCCGAGGACGGGACCTCGCAGCTCTCGCCGTATTTGCGCTTCGGGATGCTCTCGGCGCGGCAGGCGGTCGTGGCGGCCCGTGAGGCGCGCGCCGCCACCCGTTGCGAATCCGCGCGCGGGGCCGATACCTGGCTCAACGAGCTCATCTGGCGCGAGTTCTACATCCATGTGCTCCACCACTTCCCCAACGCGCGGCGCGAGAGCTTCCGCGAGAATCTACGCGCCATCGCCTGGGCCAACGATATGGAGGATTTCGCCGCGTGGCAGGCCGGACGCACCGGCTATCCGGTGGTGGATGCGGGGATGCGCCAGCTCGCCGCGACCGGCTGGATGCACAACCGCGCCCGGATGATTACGGCCTCGTTCCTCACCAAAGACTTGCTCATTGACTGGCGGTGGGGCGAGCGGCACTTCATGCAGCACCTGCTCGATGGCGACCTGGCCTCCAACAATGGCGGGTGGCAATGGGCTGCCGGAACGGGGACAGATGCCGTGCCCTACTTTCGCATCTTCAATCCGGTCTTGCAGGGCGAGAAATTCGATCCCGATGGGCGTTACGTGCGCCGTTGGGTGCCGGAGCTGGCAGATGTGCCGACAAAGCATCTCCATCAGCCGTGGACGATGCCGGAGGCGATGCAGCACGAAGCCGGTTGCATCATCGGCGAGGATTACCCCGCCCCCATCGTGGATCACGCCTGGGCGCGGGAGCGGACGTTGGCGGCCTACCGGCAGGCGCGCGGCGCGACCGCTCAAACATAGCGCGGTGTTGGCCTGCGACCCAAATGGGCTATAATAGCTTCACATATCCGGCACGGGGAGGACCTGATGACAGCAAACTTGAACCTGCACAATCCAGAGTTGGAGGGCGGCCCCTTTTATTGGAAGAGCGGCCCTGTCGGCGTGCTGCTTTCGCACGGCTTCACCGCCACCACCGCCGAAGTGCGGCTGTTGGCCCAGATTCTACACGATCACGAGTACACCGTTGCAGGGCCATTGCTGCCCGGACACGGCACGCATCCCGACGAGATGAACCGCTGCCACTGGCGCGATTGGGCTGCGGCGGTCGAGGCGACCTATCAGCAGCTCGCCGCCGATTGCGAAAAGGTCTTCGTCGGCGGGGAGTCCATGGGCGCGCTGCTGGCGCTCTACCTGGCGCTCCACCACCCGGAGATCGTCGGGGTGCTGGCCTACTCGCCGGCGCTGGTGCTGGAGGGCTGGATGGTTGCCGCCGCGCCAATCATTGGGCCGCTCATCGCGCCCTTCCGCCCCCATTTCATGAAATCTCAGCTGGACTCACCCGACAAGTGGCAGGGCTATCCCGAAAACCCGGTCAAGGCCGCCGGACAGCTCACGCTGCTGCGCCGCTACCTGCACCCGCGCCTGCCGCAGATTCACCAGCCGGTCTTTGTCGTGCAAGGGCGGCTGGATAAGGCCATCGCGCCCAACAGCGGGGAGACGGTCTACAACCATGTGGGGTCGGCGCTCAAAGAGATGCACTGGATGGGAAAATCGCCCCACACGGTGATTCTCGATTGCGAGCTGGAGGAGATCGCGGCGCGCACCCTGGCTTTCATGGAGCGCGCGCTGGCTGCGTGATAGATTAGGGTACGGTGGGGATAAAGACGCGGAAGGGCAGGATTTCCAGGGTATAGGTGCGGTTGAGATAATCGCCGCTCCACCCGCCCACCGCGTAGAGGTTCATCTCCCAGGCCGCCAGCCCCAGGTTACGCCACTCGCCCACCAGAGGGGTCTGCAAGACCGTCCAGCTATCGGAGCCGGGGTTGTAGCGTTCGTTGAAGCCCAGGTAGCTCGTCCAGCCGCCGCCCACGGCATAGAGGCTGCCGCCCAGCGCGGCCAATCCCAGGCCGCCGCGCGGCGCTAACAGGGGCGCACAGTCGCGCCACGCTGTGGCGGTCAACGAGTACACCTCGCAGCGGCTGAGCTCCTCGCCGGCGAAGCCACCCACGTAGAAGAGTCGTGTCCCCAGCAGGGCCGCCCCGCCAAAACCGCGTGCCTCGGCGGGCGCGGGCAACGCTTCCCAACGATCCGCGGCCGCGTCATAGTGATAGGCCAGCGCGCGGTACTGTTGCCCGTCCCATCCGCCCAATAGATAGGCGTACTCGCCCGCACCGGCGAGCGCGTAGGCGCACAGCGGCTCCGGCAGAGGCGCGACTTCGCGCCACGCATCTTCCGCTGGATCGTAGAGATGGGTCGTTGCCACCGGCTGGCCCTGCGCATCGCATCCGCCGGGAACGAGAAGGCCCGCGTCGAGCGCCACGGCCTGCACGTTCGCCAGCGCCAGCGGCCGCGGGGTGCCGGAAGTCCAGCGGTCGGCCTCGATGTCGTAGCTGTCGAGCCGGGCCACAGGCCCCTCCTCGCTCAGCCCGCCCACCACATAGAGCCGACCTTCAATCGCAGCCATCCCCATCCGCGCGCGGCGCAAGGTCAGGGGCGCGACCTCCACCCAGCCATCCTCCATCACGCCGGGCAGGTCTACAAAGCCGCCGGCGGCGGGATCGCTCAACGCGCCCCACTGCGCCTCCCCCTGCGCCTGACCACGGGGTAACAGCGGCAGCCACAGGATCAACAGCGCCAGCACTGTTGCGAGGCCCAGCGTGATCCAGCGCGAGCGCGGCCAGCTGGGCGGGGGCGTCTCGGTCACGGGCGGGGAGATTTCAACGACAACCATCGGCGCCGATTCCGACGCGGGGACCGTATCGCTGCCGGGGACAACGATCCAGCCCTCCTGCACCGCCAGCATAGAGAGTTCCGTGCGCGAGGCAACCCCCGTCTTGGTGAAGATGTTGCGCAGGTGAACTTTGACGGTGTTGGGGCTAAGGAAGATTTGCGCGGCGATCTCGCGGTTGGTCAGCCCCTCCGCCACCAGCGCCACGATCTCCAGCTCGCGCTCGCTCAGCGCCTCGCCATATTCAGCTGGCATGTATCTTCTCAACGCTGGGGAATTCGACCGACTCCTTGCCGGCGAGCTTATCCAACACCCGTTCGGCGATGATTTCCAGATGGTGCGGATAGTGTACGAAGTCCAGATTATCGCCCGGTACGGTCAACACCGGGCACAGGTCAAAATTTGCCAGCCAATCGGTGTAGAAACGCTCCAGCAACGCCAGGTACTCCGCCGAGATGTTCTGTTCGATGTCCCGCCCGCGTTTGCGGATGTGATCAAGCAGGGTCGGCACGCTGGCCTGGACGTAGATGAGCAAATCGGGGCGCGGTAGCGAGCTGATGACCAAATCATAAAGCCGATTATAAGCGCGATAGTCGCGTTCGGTCATGTTTTGCAGCGTGTAAAGCCCGCGCGCGAAGATGTGCGCGTCCTCGTAGATGCTGCGGTCAATCACCGCTGAGATGGGCAACGCAGCCATCCGGCGGTGCTGCTCGGCCCGATGGCCCAGGAAGAAGACCTGCAGTTGGAAGCTCCAGGCGCGCATGTCCGCGTAGAAATCGGCCAGATAGGGGTTGTCATCCACCGACTCATAGGCGACGTGCCAGCCCAGGCGTTCAGCCAGCCGCTCGGCCAGCGAGGTCTTCCCCGCGCCGATATTGCCCGCCACAAGAATCAAATGCTTTGCCACACGTCCACCCCCTCTTCACAAATCAGCGAGTGTATGGTATCA
This sequence comes from Anaerolineae bacterium, assembly GCA_034435555.1. GTDB lineage: Bacteria > Chloroflexota > Anaerolineae > B4-G1 > SLSP01 > DAOTXC01. The sequence goes on along the minus strand of DAOTXC010000064.1, from coordinate 7,834 downwards.
GAGATTTGCAGAGGCGCAACATGACCTCACGGGAAGATCGGCAACGGCTCGCCCAAGACAGGTTGCGGGCGCGCGAGGGAGAGGTCCCACCAGGCGCGCCAGAGCGCCGGCAATTCCCGCAGCCAGTACCAGGTGATGTAGCGGCGCACGTAAGGTTGGCGGTCGGCGGCATAGCCAACCGCGTCCACACCCAACGCAGTGCAGGTCTCCAGGGCGCGGGGCAGATGGTAGCGATTGGTCACAAGCACCACCTCTGACACCTCGAAGATATCGCGGGCGCGATAGCACGTATCATAAGTGCGCCGCCCAGCGTAATCGAGCACGATGTCCTCACGCGGGAGGCCCTGCTCCAGGGCGTACTCTAACATGCGCGCCGGCTCGTTATAATCCACGAAGCGGTTATCACCGCTGAAGAGCAGCTTGGTCACGCGGCCCGCGCGGTAGAGCTCGATAGCGGAATCGAGCCGATCCTGGAGGACGGGGCTGAGTCGCCCATCGGGCCAATAGCCGGCGCCGAAGACTATGGCCACCGGGCGGGCGGGGAGGTACTCCGGCGCGCGGAAGATTGCATAGGTGAAGCGCAGGGTCAATGTCCAGAGCGTCCAACCGGCAAGCCCCACCCCGCCCACAAGAAGGAGCAGGAGTAGCAAAACGCGGCGGCGCGCAGGTGTCAGCCGTTTGTAGTTCATCATCGCTCAGGGGAGGCTCTGTGCCGCGCGCGTAACCGCTTCCACATCATCGCCCCAGAGGAGCCAGATCGCGGCGGCGTCGCGGTAGAGGAAGGCGGCGCGGTTATCGTTTTCCCACCATAGGCCCACCAAACGCAGCCCCAGAGGGCGATTCGTCGTAGAGGTCGCGTCAATCTGGCGAGGTAGAAACGTCCTGAACTGCGCGTAGAGCGTGCTGGCATCATCGCCGCTATCCCAGGTGGTCTGCCAGACAAAGAGGCGCGCCTCTTCGGGGCCTTCCCACATCTGGAGCAGATCGCCACCCCAGCCCTGCACCTGCGGGGGAGCGCCGCCATTGGGCCAGTTGTCGAAGGTGATCTGCATCAGCGCCTCGCCGATGGTCTCGGTGAGGGTCAGCTCCCAGCTGCGTCCCAAGTCCAGCCGCAGCGGTTCCAGGATTTGCGGCTCGTCGCCGGCGGCGTAGCGGTCGGGATGGAGAATCTGCTCGGTGGAGCGGGGCGGGCGGCGGAGCGCAGCGTTGAGCGCCTCGATGCCGCCATCCGCATAACGGGCCGCCGCAAAGCGAGACCCCATGATCAGCGAGAGCCAATTGAGATCGAGCAGGAGCTCGTCTTGGGCGCGCCATTGGGGGAAGACCGCCTTCGCAATCAGCGCGGAGAGCTCACCCGTGGCCGGGTCATCGGGGGCCAGTCCCGCGTAGCGCGAGAGGGTGAACCAGGTATCGCCCTCGGCCAGCGCATCGAGCGCCAGCCGTTGATCGAGCGAGGCGGCTTCCCGGCGCAGGTGGCCGAGATTCCCGTGCTGTTCGGGGAGAGCGCGGGCGTAGCTGTAGGCGAGCAGCTTGCGCAAGGTCTCCTGAGATCCGCGCCAATCACGGCGCAGATAGAGCTGTCCTTCTTCGGGAAGATAGAGCGCCGCCGCATGTTGCGCCTGCCGAACGACATCGGCTTGCACATCTGCATCGGTAGGCCACAGTCCCAGAAGCGTCAGGGCGCGTTGCTCGGAGACAGGGAAGGGCGGCGAGGCTTCGTAGCGGCGGTAGAGCCTGACGCTCAAGTCGTATTCGCTGACGAAGGTGAAAGGGATCTCCCAACGCGGCAACAGCTCGCGCGCCTGGGAGACGACGTTGGCGATTTCACCGGCCTCGCGCAGATCGAAGGGCGGCGTCAGCGAGGGGGAAGGCGTCACCGGCGGCGCAGTCGCGGTGGACGATAGCGGCGGGGCTGTGGGCATCACCAGCGTGGCGATGGGCGAGAGATCCTGATAGGTCTGCCAACTCTCCCAGACCTGCCTGCTCAGCCAGCCGACGACGCTCATCACCAGAATGGCAAATCCGCCCAAGATCAAGCGTTGCCGCGCGGTCATATGAATTTCCCGTCAACGTTATTTTTCATCATCTTCATCCAACTTCGCTATTGTAAAGGCGGCTAGAAGGTTGTCAAGCCCCACACGACCCACGCAAAACCGGGGACCTCGTAAGGTCCCCGGCTTATCAGAAGGAGGAGAATCAGTTAGTGGCCCCGTTTCCACTTATTGATAGTATACCAGTTTGGTCAATTTTTAACTTGACGCTAACCTGATGACTTCCTGACGATCTGCTATATTGGGGAGGTGATACAAATGGAACCGGGGACCCCGTAAGGTCCCCGGTCTCATCAGAAGGAGGAGAATCAATTTGCGGCCCCGTCCCCATTTGTCTATAGTATAAAAGATGTTGGTATTTCTTACTTGACGCTAACCTGACGATTACCTGACGATCTAGCGTCAACGCGAGCGCCGCACCCGCAGCTGCCCGCATCCAGCCTGGATATCGAGGCCGCGCCGCAAGCGAACGCTGTGTGGGATGTGCGCCCGTTCGAGAATCTCCGTGAAGGCCGCGATGCGCTCTGGCGAGGAGGGCTGCCCCGGATAGCCTTCGGTGGGGTTGAGCGGGATGAAGTTGATGTGCGCCAACATCCCCGCCAGCCGCGCCGCCAGAATCTGCGCCTGCTCTGGTGTGTCGTTGACGCCTTCGATCAACGTCCACTCGAAGGTGACGCGGCGGTTGGTGCGCGCGATGTACTCGCCAATGGCGTGCAACAGCAGGTCGAGACCGTACTTGCGATTTACCGGCAGCAATTCGCTGCGCAGTTCATCGGTGGCGGCGTGGAGCGAGACCGCCAGGTTGATCTGCAAGCCCTCTTGGGTCAGCCGCCGAATCCCCGGCACGATGCCCACCGTGCTCAGGGTGATGCGTCGCTGCCCAATCTGCAAGCCGTCGGGATCGTTGAGCCGATGCACCGCCGCCAGAGTCTGCTTGTAGTTGAGCAACGGCTCGCCCATCCCCATCAGCACGATGTGGGTGAGGGCCTCGCCTTTGGCCGCCAGCGTGCGCGCCACATGGAGCGCCTGCGCCACGATCTCACCGCTGGTCAGGTTGCGGCGGAAGCCCATCTGCCCGGTGGCGCAGAAGGTGCAGTGCATCGCGCAACCCACCTGCGTGGAAAGACAGGCGCTACGGCGATCACGATAGCGCATCAGCACCACCTCAACCTGGTGGCCGTCCGCCATCTCGAGCAGATCCTTGCGCGTCTCACCATCCAGCGAGACGGTCTGCTCCAATACCGGGGGGATGTGCAGCCGCGTCTCCTGGGCCAGTCGCTCGCGGAGACCCTTGGGCAGCGAGGTCATCTCGTCCACCGAGGTCGCCAGCTGCCGGTAGAGCCAGTTCCATACCTGCGGGGCGCGGTAGCGCGGTTCCCCCCAGGAGAGTAGCAAATCTTCCAACTCGGTCAACGTCAAATCGTAAAGATAGGGCAAAGGTTGCATCATAGCATTACCTCGTTATGTGTAAGGATGCGCGACAAAGCGCGCTTTGCAGCGCGGACATTCCCGCACGGCCTGGGGCTTGCTCACCGGGATGAGCGGAACCCAGAAGAGATGAAAGTAGCTGCGCGCCCGCCGTGGACGAAAGTCCACAACCTGGCGGCAAGCGGGACAGAGCGCCCGCTCGGGGAAGCCATCGGGATCATCACGCACGACATTGCGGATGCCAAAAAAGATAATCATGCCAATACCTCCTGCCAACTGCGCACCAGGGCTGCCAGATCGTCCACCACCAGCGTCGGGTGGATGGGGCTGGCGGCCAGCTGGGCCGGCGATGTGACGCCGGAGAGCAACAACGCGGTGGGCATCCCCAGCCGCAAGCCGCCCAGAATATCGGTGCCGAGCCGATCCCCGATGACGAGGGTGGTCGCGGGGTCGGCGTCCATGCGCGCCAGGGCCTGTCGGTAGAGTGGCGGCTCCGGCTTGCCCACGATGGTTGGGGCGACGCCCGTCGCCGTCTCCAGGAGCGCCAGTTGCGCGCCGTTGCCGGGTACAAGGCCGTCCTCGGTGGGGAAGGTTGGGTCGGGGTTGGTGCCGATGAAGCCTGCCCCCGCCAGGATAAACCGCGTCGCAGCGGCAAAGTCTCCCCAATCCACTTTGGGATTCCACCCGACCACGACGTAATCGGCGGGTTGCCCCTCGGCGATGCGGAAGCCGCGCTGGCGCAGCGCCGCCGCGACCCCCGGCCCGCCCAACGGGTAGACGGTGACATCCGTGCCCACAGTCTCCGCCAGATAGGCAGCGGCAGCCAGCGCCGAGTTGAGCACATGCTCCGGCGTCGTCTCGACGCCCAGCGCCGCAAGTTTGGCGATGTAATCGGCGGGTGTGCGGCTGGCATTGTTCGTCACCAACTGGTAGGCGATCCCGCGCTCCTCCAGCCAGGCGAAGAATTCGTGCAGGCCGGGTAGAGGCGCGGAACCGCGCCACAACACGCCATCCATATCGCAGATAACCGCGCGGATTTCCGCCAGCTGCCGGGCGGGATCGTGGGCGCGTGCCAGGGCCAGCAAGCGTTCGTATTCGGCGGGCGTGTCCACGTCCGCGAGCAGGTCGGGATCGGCAACGGGAAAGGTCGCCACGCGCGCGGCGTATTGGCCCAGCAGGGCGCGCCCCCCCACATCGCCGGAGAGCTGCGCCAGGGCAGGGAAGAATTCACGGCTGAAGAGAACGGGGCTGCCCCGCCGGCCCTCCCAGGCGGGCACGACAATGCCTGCGCTTGTCTGCTGCCAGCGGGAGATCAGCCCGCGCAAGAACTGGGGCGTGAGCAGGGGTTGATCCACCTGGAGGAAGACCGCAGCAGCGACCTCCGGCGGCAGGGCTGCAATCCCCACGCTGAGGCTGGTGCTCAGCCCCGCCTCCCAGCGGTAGTTGAACAGCCGCTGCACGGGACGGCCTGCCAGGGCGGGGGCAATCTCATCGGCAGCAGCGCCCAACACCACCACAGTCGGCGTCAGCCCGGCGGCCCAGGCGGTATCGGCGACGTGGGCCACGAGGGGGCGCCCCTCCCAAGGCAGCAGTTGCTTGGGTTGGCCGAAGCGCGTCGAGCCGCCGGCAGCCAGAATCACAGCAGCAATTTGAGGTTCAGTTATCAAGCAAGGCTCCTTGGAAAACAGCTTGAGCGTAAGACAGGTTGGCAACCTGTCCTACATTTTCATCCTCGGTGGTGTACCGGAGGAACATGATGACTCCTCGGAAAATCAGCGAATCGGCGAAGGCAAGAGATGTTCACACGTTACTGAACGCAACACCAGTCCCCAGAATTCTCACCCTCGTGGATAAGCCAATGGCTCATGGTGACGCCATGGATAAAGACCGACCAATCGCCGCGATAGACGAGCTCGCTGTAGAAGGTCAGCCGTTGCTCCGAGCGATAGCTCCAACAACGCACCTCCAGCACGGGAAGGGGGCCGGTAAGTCCCAGCCGGGCCTGCTCCACAGCGGTCGCCGTGCGGGCATTGATATGCCGGGTATGCTGGACAATCTGAAGCTTGCAGATACTCGCCAGGGAGTCGGTCTGGGGCGTCGTGGTCAGATCGGCCAGCAGCAGCCGCGCCCCCAGCTCGGCGGGGATGTAGCTGCTATGCAGGCCCAGCGGTTGCTCGCCATGGCTGAGCAGACGATGCACACAGATCAGGTTGCGCTGGGGCGCAATGCCCAGCGCGTGGGCAATAGGCTCCGCCGCTTGGCAGCGACCCGCTCGCAGCAGCCGGCTGTGAGCGTAAAGCGGGGCATCGTCCAGCCCGGCAATCGCACCGAGGCAGGGATCCAATGCGCCGTCGGTTTCTCGCGGCGCAACGAAGCTCCCTTTGCCATGCTGGATGTAGAGGCGGCCTTCATGGTGCAGGGCTTGGAGCGCCTTGCGCACGGTGGGGCGGCTCACGCCATGGTCCACGGAGAGTTGCCGCTCCGAGGGCAATGGATCGTGGGGCTGATACATCCCCGCTTCGATTTGAGTGATGAGCTGAGCACGCAATTGTTGATATAACGGCACGTCTCTGTCGGTTTTAAGCATGGTTCCTCTATAGTGTAGCTTGGCTTCATTATAACACACCCTCACTCGAAGCGGGGTTGGTGAAAATCTACACGGTGAGCCGTTATCGGCTATCAACGCGCCAATTCGCCATTTTGACCGGAAATGCTATACTGGGATATATGGAACGTCAAGCGGAATTGAGGAAACGATGAGCGAAGAAACTCGCCCTAACATCAAGCGCATCTCATGGCTCGTGTGGGCCGCGCTGGTCGTGTTGGTCCTGGTACTAGCCTCGGCGTTCAATCGAGCCTGGGAGGTGAACCAGGCATTGCAGGCCCAGGAAGCCTTACTGGAGCCGATGTTGACCGCCAGCGTTGCGGAGCAGGCAACATTACAGGCACAACTCACCCGCGTCCAGAGCGATGCCTACGTCGAAGAGTGGGCGCAACAAAGCGGCATGACCCAGGAAGGCGTTGTTTTAGGCCGCCCGGTGGCACTGCCAACCGCCACGCCGCAACCGACGCCGCTCCCCACCGCGCTGCCCACGCCAACGCCCACCCCGCTACCCTTCTGGCAGCGCCTGTGGCAGGGACTCACCGGCGGCAATGACTGACGCGCAAACGCTTGAGATCGCCGTCCGCATCGCGCAGGAGGCCGGGGCGCTCGTCCGGCAGCGCTTCGGGCAGCAGCACGAAGTAACCTTCAAAGGCGCGGTGGATCCCGTCACCGAGGCAGACCAGGCGGCTGAGACGCTGATCCTGACGCGGCTGCGGGCGCACTTCCCGCACCACGCCTTCCACGCCGAGGAGGGCGGTGGCGCTGCCTGGCAGACCGGCGCGCCGACCTGGCTCATTGATCCGCTGGATGGCACAAACAACTTCGCCCACAACTTCCCCCATGTGGGCATTTCGCTGGGGCTGGTCATCGCCGGGGAGCCGGTCGTCGGGGTCATCCACGATCCGCTGCGCGAGGAGACCTTCGCCGCGCGACGGGGCGCGGGCGCGACGTGTAACGGGCAACCGCTCCACGTCACGTCAACCGCGACGCTGGCTGAGGCGTTCCTCGCCACCGGCCTGCCCTACGAGCGGCGGGTTTTGGCCGACAACAACACGCGCCGGCTGGATCATTTCGCCCGTCGTTGCCAGGGGATACGGCGGGCCGGGGCCGCCGCGCTCGATCTGGCCTACGTGGCTTGCGGGCGCTTCGATGGCTACTGGGAGCCGTTGCTCAAGCCGTGGGACGTAGCAGCGGGGATTTTGCTGGTGCGCGAGGCCGGCGGCCAGGTGACGGACTTCACTGGCGGCCCGGAGGTCCTCAGCGGGCGCGAGGTGGTGGCGAGCAACGGGCAGATCCACGCGGCCATGTTGCGCGTCATCCGCGAGGGGGCAGCCGCGCCCCATCCCGACTGGCCCGCGCTCGGCGGCGATTAGCCCAGCAGCGGCGCGACGACCTCCGCGATCCGGCGGTCGGTCACGGCCATCGGCAGCGAATCCAGCTCCGCGCGCGTCGCCCACCTGAAATCCGCGCACTCCAGGCAACGCGGCTCCCCTGCTATCAGCTCACAGATAAAAGCATACAGGGTGATGCGGAAGTGGGTGTAGGCATGGCGCACGATAAGCAACTGCTCGCCCACGTTCACCGTGATCGCGAGTTCCTCTTGCAGTTCTCGCCGTAACGCCGCCGCGAGCGTCTCATCGCCTTCGCGCTTGCCACCGGGAAATTCCCACAGACCGCCCAGCATATCCTCCTGGCGGCGCTGCGCCACCAGAACGCGCCCATCGCCGCGCAACGTCACCGCCGCCACAAC
>DAOTXC010000063.1:0-2201 GCA_034435555.1 Anaerolineae bacterium | reverse complement strand
ATCGCCCGCTGCACGTCGAGCGCGGGCATGGCTTCATCCACCACCAGGGCGAGGTCTTCATGCACCGGCGGGTAGGCGGAGATGGTGCCGATGTGCTTGCCTGCCTCGGCGTCGCGGGCGGCATCGAGCAGAGCCTCGAGGTCCCATTCCAGCAGGGCGACGGGTTGCTCCGGCAGGTCGAACACCTCGCGCACCAGCGGATGCAGCTCGCCGATGTGGCCGAGCTCGCGCTTGCCTACGGTGACGCGGGCGCAGCGACCCGGATGGAAGCTGGGATGCGCGCCCCGTTCCCATTGTGCCTTATCCAGCAGTGCGAACCGCTCCAGCAGCGCCTCGACCAGGCCCTTGAGGTCGAAGTAATCCAGCGGGGCGCGGTCGGTCGGCTCGAACCACTGGCCCTGGCGCGGGCCGGTGAGCAGCACGCTCAGGCGGCGCGGTTCGGCGACGCCGGTCTCCCCGGCAGCGGGATCAGGCGCGGCGATGCGGTAATGGACGCGCCCCACTTCGAAGAGAGCGACGCGCTCCAGGAAGCGCAGATTTGCCCAGGCGGTGCGCAGCACACCGGGAAGCAGCGTCCTCCGCATCTGCGAGCGTTCCGGCGCGAGCGGATTGCGCAGCGTGACGCTCTCGCCTGGCGCGGGCAATGTCCCATCACCCGGAACCAGCCGCGCTTCGTCGCCGGGATCAATGAGCGAGTAGCTGATGATCTCATCCAGCCCCAGCCCTACGAGCAGGTCGCGCACGCGCTCTTCCTCTTCCAGCGGCACGTTGCGGCGCAGTGGCGGCAGGGCCTCGTCAATGAGCGTGTGCGGGAAGCGGTCGTAGCCGTGGATGCGGGCGATTTCCTCGACCAGATCCACCGGACGGCGCACATCGAGACGGTACGACGGCACTTCAACCTGCCATTGCTCCCCATCACCCATTACCCAGAACTCCAACGCTGTGAGAATGTCGCGCTGCTCCTCCGGCGGAATCGTCACGCCGAGGATGCGGTCGGCCAGGGCCGGCTCGTAAGCGATGACGGCAGGCGTGGGCTTGCCGGGGTAGAGATCGCCGGCGATGCGATGCACCACGCCGCCGGCCAGCTCCGCCATGAGCTCCGCCGCACGCGCCCCGGCGACCAACGGCAATTCCGGGTCCACGCGCTTGCCGAAGCGGCTGCCCGATTCCGTGCTCAGCTTGAGCACCTGGCTGGTGCGGCGCACGTTGAGGAAATGGAAATTGGCGGCCTCCAGGAGCACGTCCTCGGTGCTATCCTCCACCTCGCTATCTAAGCCGCCCATGACGCCCGCCACGGCCACCGGCCCGCCGCCGTCGGTGATGAGGAGCATCTCGCCGTCAAAGACGCGCTCCACCTCATCCAGTGTCTTCATGCGCTCGCCCGGCTCCGCGCGGCGCACGATGATGGCGGGCCTATCGCCGCCGGGCCGCGCGCGCAAGTCATGGTAATCGAAGGCGTGGAGCGGTTCACCCAGCTCCAACATCACGTAGTTGGTGATATCCACGATGTTGTTGATGGGGCGCATCCCGGCGCGTTGCAGGCGGAGCTGCATCCACAGCGGCGAGGGGCCGATTTTGACGCCGCGAATCAGCGTGGCGGTATAGCGCGGGCAGAGGTCGGGGGCGGGGATTGCCAGCTCGATGAAATCGGGCTGTTCCACCGCGCGCAGGCCCAGGCGGGCGGCGGCTTCCAGCGGATCGCGCTTGAGCGGGCGACCGAAGAGCGCTGCCACTTCGCGGGCGATGCCGTAGACGCATTGCAGATGGCCGAAGGGGCCTTTGATGTCGAAGTCGAGGACGTAATCACCCAACACCTCGGTCAACGGCACGCCCACGGGCGTGTCATCGGGCAGGTAGATGATGTCGGTCTGCTCCTCGGCCAGACCGAGCTCCTTTTCGGAGCAGACCATCGCGCGGGAAAGCACGCCGCGCACCTTCGTGGCCTTGAGTTTGCGCTGTACGAAGCCCTCGGCGTGCCCGTCGTAGAGCATGGCCCCTTCCCAGGCGAAGACAACCTTGAGGTGCAGATCGCTCTCGCCCATCCGCGCGAAGAGGCTCGGCGCGCCGGTCACGGCGATTTCATGCTCCGGCCCGCCGTAATCCACCTCCACCAGCACCAGCCGGTCGGCGTCGGGATGCGGGCCAACGGAGAGCACCTCGGCGGTAGTGATGAGCTTGGGGTCCCACGGCAGCTCCGCGCC
>DAOTXC010000062.1:0-3839 GCA_034435555.1 Anaerolineae bacterium | reverse complement strand
CTTCCAACGATCCCAAAACCTTTCCGAAACCTTCACATCTTCTCCGAAGGCCCCAAATCCTTTCCGAGGACGCCAAATTCTTTCCGAAGGCTCTAAATCCTTTCCGAGCGTCCAGAATCTTTTCTGAAGGCGCCAAATCTTCTCCGAAGGCTCTAAATACATTCCGATAGGCTTCGGAAAACTTTTCAGGCAATAAGAATTGCAAAGCAAGACGGGCCGCCGGCCCTACATTTTATTTCAAAGGAGCTAACTCATGGCGGAAAAACTAACGATTGACGTAACTACTCAGCCTATATAACCACTACAGGTGGGAGTTTATTGCAAAAACACACTGCATATAGTGGTATAAATTTGATCGCAGGCCCACCTCGCTTAAATTTAAGGCCCCTCGGTGGCAAGATACCACTACCTGTAGTGGAAACGAACCATTCTAATACAATATGTATGCCTGAGTAGTTACCGATTGACAGTGAACTGCATCAACTGGGGATCACCTTCAACGGGACGACGCTCCCGCACATCGCCCCCAAACTGGCCGCAGCGGGCTACACCGCCGAGCGCCAGGCGGTGGACATCGCCAACTGGGAGGCCGCGCGCGATTTGCGCCAGCAGCAGCTGATGGCGATGGGCATCAAGGAAAAGTATACCCACGATGCCCAGCGCTTGGAGAAGCATGTGGATGGACAATTGCGGGCCTTCCGCAATCACCTCAAGGCCGCCCAATACTACCACCCGGAGCGCCCGCTGCTCAAAGAATTCCAGCTCAAGAAGAGCTGGTCAGGGCTGCCCCTCGGCAAATTGCTCGAAAAGGCGGCCACCGCCTACCGGGTCGCCGCCACAGATCCCGCGCTGCTGGCGATCACCACCGAGTTCGGCTTCGATCTGTCCCGCATCCAACTCCTGCAGGCCGAAGTCGAGGCGCTGCGGGATTTGAACGAGGAACAGGAGCAAAGCAAAGGCGTTTCCCAACGGCGCACCGATCATTTCTATGATCTATTGGAAAAACTGCGGCAGGCGCGCGCGGCGCTGCGCCTGTTGGCGCTGGAAACCTTCGCCGACGATCCCCAAATCCTGAAAGAACTCGCGCTCGGCCCCATCCCCCGCGACTAGGGCCGCAGCCCGAAAGGAGACCGTCAACCCGCCTGCGTCACCCGGCAAGTTGACAATGCTTGGGTTTAGGTTACAATAGCGAGGTCTTAACAAAGAAAGGCGGGCCGCCTGTAAGCGCGGCCCTTTTAATTGCCCGCAGGGGCAAAGTTGGTGAACGGAGGCAAAAAGGAATGGCTACATTGGAATTAACGGCAACCCCGCGCACAGTTATCGGCAAGCAGGTGAAAGCCCTGCGTCGGGAAAATATCGTTCCGGCGGTGATGTACGGAACGGGCATCGAGCCGCTGGCGCTACAATTTGATTACAAAGAGCTCGAACACATCATCAACCGGGCCGGCAGCAGCAGTGTCGTCCAGCTGCGCGTCGAGGGCCAGCAGGCCCCCCACACCATCATCTTCCGCGACCTGCAATATGATCCCCTCAAGCGGCGGCTGTTGCACGCCGATCTGCAGGCGCTGAGCATGACGGAGACCGTGCGGCTCCCGCTGTCCATCAGCCTGGTGGGCGTGGCCCCCGCGGTCGAAGCCGGCGGCATCCTGCTGCAATTGCTCAACGAGGTGGAGATCGAGTGTCTCCCCGGCGATCTCATCCCCAACATCGAGGTGGATGTCTCCGGGCTGACCGAAATCGGGCAATCCGTCACCCTCGGCGATTTGGACATCCCCGAAAAGATCAAGGTGCTGGCCGATCCAGAGGAGACCGTGGTGCAGATCAGCTTCGAGGCGCAGCCGGAAGAGGAAGAGGAACTGGAAGAAGAGCTCCTGGCTCCGGAGCCTGGCGAAGTCGAAGTGATTGGTCGCGGCAAGGAAGAGGACGAGGAAGAGGCCCTCTAACCGCAGCTTCATTCTGGTGGCTATACCTCACGGGGCGGATCTTTACGATCCGCCCCGTTTAATTTCCCCACGTCACTGTGGGGTCAACTGCAAGAGCAACGCCTGATGGCCGGCCAGATCGGGCACGGCGTACTCCGCCACCGCGCCCCCCTCCCCCACAGTCAGCGGCGGGAAGGTCGCCCCGGTGAGCAAATCCTCCACGGCATAGACCCCTGGGGCCAGCGGGCCTGCCGCCAGCTCCAACACGACGCCATCGCGCGCGTCCAGGCTGTAGTTCAAGACGATCAGGAATTGCGCCGTGGCATCGGTGCGCAGGAAAGTGTAGACCGCGCGGTCGCTCGCGTCCAACGGGGTATAGTCGCCGGTGCGCAGCGCAGCGTGCGCCAACCGCAGTTGGATCAATTGCTGGTAATAGCGCCACAGCGAGTCGGAGTCGGCCTGCTGCGCGGCGATGTTGATCTCGGTGTAATCCTCGTTGAGCGGATACCAGGGCCGCCCGGTCGTGAAGCCCGCGCCCGCCTCCGCTGACCACTGCAACGGCGTGCGGATGTTTTCGTGCGCCCCCCGGCCCTGCATCCCGATCTCCTCGCCGTAGTAGATAAAGGGCGTGCCCGGCAACGTCAGATAGGTCGCCGCGGCCATCTTCGCGCGCGCCATATCGCCTCGGAAGGTGTTCATCACCCGATCCTGATCGTGGTTGGTGAGGAAGGTCGCATAGCCGCCCTCAGGATAGCTGTTGGCCACACGATCCATCGCCGAGCGGACGCTGATGGCGGAGCTGCGCGAAACGCTCGCCACAATCGCATCCGCCAACGTGAACTCGAAGGCCATATCGAGCGCGCCCTCGCGCAGGTAGCGCGCCACCTCGCTCGTATCGGACCAGACCTCGCCCACCGTCATCGCCTCCGGCGCGACGGAGACGTAATACTCGCGGAAGTCCTGCAACCATTCAAAGGTACTGGGAGCCGAGGCCAACATGGGCCGAGTGTTAGCTAGATCTTCCTCGACCAGATAGCGCACCGCATCCAGGCGGAAGCCGTCTGCGTTCATCTCCTCCAGCCAGAAGCGCGCGACCTCGTACATCTCCGCCGTCACTTCGGGATTTTCGTAGTTGAGATCGGGCATCTCCGACCAGAAGACGGCGTAGTACCACTCCCCGCCGCGCGGATACCAGACCTGCTGCCCCCACGGGCCGAGATAGCCGAAGCCCTCATCGGACCAGACGTACCAATCGCGATAGTCCGAGGATTCGCTGGTGCTGCTGTTGATGAACCAGGGATGGCTGCTGGAGGTGTGATTGAGCACCAGATCAATGATGACGCGCATACCGCGCGCGTGCGCCGCCTCGATCAACGTCTGGAAATCGGCATTGGTCCCGTAATCCCGCTCCACAGTGTAATAGTCAAGCGCATCGTAGCCATGGTAGCTGGGCGATTCCATGATCGGCATCAGCCACAATGCCGTCACACCGAGATCATCGGTGGTCGTGGGGTCGCCGTCATTGAGATAGTCCAGCCGCTCAATCAGCCCGGCGATGTCGCCAATGCCATCGCCATCCGCATCGTAATAGCTGCGCATGAAGAGGTGATAGAAGACCGCGTCATCCCACCAGCCGGTGCGGGCGGTGGGCGTCGGTTCCGGGGTAGGCTCCGGGGTCGGTTCTGCCGTGACCTCCGTGGGGATAGCTGTGGGCGTGGGCGTCGCAGTCGGCGCGACGGGGGTCACGGTACAGCCTGCTATCATGATCAAAACCAGCAACGCTAAACTTGCTTTCAATCGCATCTCTGGCTCTACTGAAAAAAGCCCAGACCTCACGCAAAGCCGCCAAGTCGCAAAGGTTTTTTGAATTTACCTTAAATAATGTTAATGTTTTTCATAATCAAAATTTATTAGCAA
>DAOTXC010000061.1:0-6342 GCA_034435555.1 Anaerolineae bacterium | reverse complement strand
TCGCGCCTGCTGGTCTTGCAAGAGGCCGGCCGCAGCCGCCTCTCCGTCAAACTCGCCGAGCGCCTCACCGCGCTCCAACCCGCCATGGACGCCTACCGCGACCGCCCGCCCTTCATCCGCGACCTGTGCTTCATAGATGCGGAAGGGGCGCCGCTCGATTTCGAGATCGAGAGCTGGCCGCACCTGCTCCTCTTCCACACCCATCTGGGCGATTTCGGCCTGACCTTCCATCACGCCCGCGCGCTCACCTTCGGCCTGCCCCCCGGCGTCACCGCCGGCCTGCGCTTCCACGTCGCCCCCCAATTCTGGGAACAGACGGCCCAGGGCGGTTCATTCAAGGCCATTCGCGATCTCACCTACGCCAGCAACCAACCGCTGGTCTGCAACGAAATCACCCCGGAGGCCGGCGGCTACGGCGTTGACATCCTCATCGCCGGCGATGGCGATAGCGCCATCACCCTCTCCATCGGCGCGCCCGATGCCGGGCACAGCCTCACCCCCGACTTTACCGCAGCGCGCGAGGCAGCCGAGGCCCGCTGGGCCGCCTGGTTCGCCCGCGTTCCGCCCGTCGCCGAACGCTACCGGCGCACCTACGCCTACGCCTGGTGGATCATGGCGAACAATCTCATCAACCCCCAGGGCAAGGTCGCCTACGAGGCCATGATGCCCTCCAAGACCACCTACGTGGGGCTGTGGCTCTGGGACAGCGCCATGCACGCCCTGGCCTACCGCCACGTTGATCCCGAACTCGCGCGCCACCAGCTGCGGGCCATGCTCTCCGGCCAGCTCGAAGATGGCATGTTGCCCGACGCCATCTACGATGAGGGCGTCATCTTCGAGATTGACCATCCCATCCGCGCCGAAGTCACCAAACCGCCCATCCTCGCCTGGGCCGCCCTCAAACTCCACGAGACCGACCCCGACCTCGACTTCCTCAAAGAGATCTACATCCCGCTCGTGCGGTGGAACGCCTGGTGGTTTGCCATGAACGATGACGACGTGGACGGCCTGGCCCAGTACAACCACCCCTACTCCTCCGGCCTGGATGACAGCCCGCTCTGGGACTACGGGATGCCCGTCGAAGCGCCCGACCTCAACACCTACCTCTGCGTGCAGATGGGATCGCTGGCGATGATCGCCGAGACGCTCGGCATGGAGGCCGAAGGGGCCATGTGGCGGCGGCGCGCTGCCGCCATCGTCCGCCGCATGATCACCGATTTCTGGGATGAGGCCACCGGCGTCTTCTGCGCCCTGCACGACGAGCAGCCGATCCCCGTGCTCACTCCCTTCAACCTCTACCCCCTGTGGACGGGCCAGCTGCCCGACACCATCCGCGCGCGGCTCCTGGCCCACCTGACCAATCCCAACGAATTCTGGGGCGAGTTCGCTCTCCCCTCCGTGGCCCGCAACGATCCGCACTACGACCCGCAGACGATGTGGCGCGGCCCCGTCTGGGTCAACATCAACTACTTCTTCATCGAGGCGCTGGAGCAGGTGGGCGAAGTTGCGCTGGCGCTGGAGCTGCGCGACAAGACGCTGGAGCTCATCATGCGCCACGAGAGCATCTACGAATACTACCACGCCGAAACCGGCGAACCGCCCCCCGCCGCTGCCGACATCTTCGGCTGGACGGCAGCGGTCTTCATTGACCTGGCGATCCGCGCCAGCGCCGCGCAGCCGGAGGAGGAGAGCCATGAATAAACCGACGCCGATGCCCGATGCCATGACCTTCGAGGCGCTGCAGACCGCCTACTTCGCCGAGCACGACCTCATCATCGCGGCGAATCGCGGCCCGGTCACCTTCTTCACCGACCAAGCCGGCAAGCCCGATTTCCGCCGGGGCGAGGGCGGCCTCGTCACTGCGCTGACCGGTCTCTGCCGCTACGCTGATGCCACCTGGATCGCCAGCGCCCAGGCCGAAGCCGACGCCATCTTCGACCACGGCACAATCACCCTGGACGAGAACACGCGCGTCCGCCTGCGCTTCCTCCCCTTCGCCCGCGATGTCTACGACGCCTACTACAACGTCATCGCCAACCCTTTACTCTGGTTCCTCCAACACTCGATGTGGGATGTCCCCCGCGCCCCCATCATTGATCGCGCCACCTGGACGGCCTGGGAATCCGGGTACGTCATCGCCAACCAGAAATTCGCCCAAGCCATCGTGCGGCAGGTGCAGGCCAACGCCCGCCCCACGCTGGTGATGGTGCAGGATTATCAGCTCTACCTGACGCCCGGCTTCATCCGCAAGGCGCTCAAGCCCCGCGAGCGGCCCACCGTCCTGCACTTCGTCCACATCCCCTGGCCCGGCCCGGAGTATTGGGGCATCCTTCCCCCAACGATGCGCACCGCCATCCTGGAGGGCCTCTGCGCCGCCGACCTGCTCGGCTTCCAGACCCAGCAGGACGCCCACAACTTCATGCGGACGTGCAAATATCACCTACCGGGGCGCGTGGGAGTGCGCTACAACAAGGGGCGGCTCTGGTATCGCAACCACACCACCCACGTGCGCGACTTCCCCATCTCCATTGACGTGGACGCCCTGCGCCGCAAGGCCCGCACGCGCGAGGTGCAACGCTACCGCCAAGAACTGGAGACCCTGATCGGCGAGCGCCAGCTGATCCTGCGGGTGGATCGCCTGGAGCCGAGCAAGAACATCGTGCGCGGCTTCCTCGCCTTCGAGGAGCTGCTGGAGGTCTACCCGGAGCACCTGGGCAAAATCAAGTTCGTCGCCGTGCTCGTCCCCTCGCGCCTGGGCGTGGAGGAGTACCAGGCCTATCTCGACGAGGTGATGGCCGCCGTCGGGCGCATCAATGCCCGCTACGGGACGAGCGGGTGGGAGCCGGTGCGCGTCCTCGTGGGGCAGAACTATCCCCGCGCCGTGGCCGCCATGCAGCTCTACGATGTGCTGCTGGTCAACTCCATCGCCGACGGGATGAACCTTGTTGCCAAGGAGGGGTCGATTGTGAACCGCCGCGAGGGGGTACTGGTGCTCTCGGAGCAGACGGGCGCGCGCCAGCAGCTGGGAGAGGGGGCGCTCGTCATCTCGCCCTGCGATGTCTACGCCACCGCCGAGGCGCTCCACGCCGCGCTGACCATGCCGCGCACCGAACGCCGCGAGCGCGCCCAACAGCTGCGGCACATCGTCGAAGAGGAGGACATCGCCGCGTGGCTCCACCAACAGCTGCACGTCCTCTCCACGTTGAAGTTGACTCACTGATGCACTGATTTCACTGACTCGCTGACTCGCTGACTCGCTGACTCGCCGATTCGCTGACTCGCCGGAGGAACCCGTATGTCCAAACCATCCGTTGCCATATTGCACTACAGCGCGCCCCCCGTCATCGGCGGGGTCGAGGCGGTCATCCACGCCCACGCCGGGCTGCTCGCCGCGCGCGATTATCCCGTCACCGTGATTGCCGGTCGCGGCGAGGCGGACGCTCTGCCGCCCGGCGCCGCTTTCGCCCACATCCCGCTGATGGACTCGCAGCACCCTGAGATTTTGGAGGCCAGCGAACCCTTAGCCCGGGGGAGCGTTCCGCCCACCTTCGCAGACCTCACCGAGCGGCTGGAGGCGGCGCTCGCGCCCGTTCTTGCCCCTTTCGATCATCTCATCATCCACAACATCTACACCAAACACTTCAACCTGCCGCTCACGGCGGCGCTGCACCGCCTGGCCGATGCCGAGGCGCTCGGTCACACCATCGCCTGGTGCCATGATTTCACCTGGGGCAGCCCCAGCTCCGGGCACAAGGTCCATCCCGGCCACCCGTGGGCGCTACTCCGCACCCGCCGCGCCGATAGCGACTACGTCGTCGTCTCCGCGCAGCGGCAGCGGGCGCTGGCAGAGCTCTTCGGCTGCCCGCCGGAGGAGATCGTCGTGGGTTACAACGGCGTGGATCCGCAAACCTTGCTCGGCCTCTCCGCCGAGGGGCTGGCCCTGATCCAGCGCCTCGACCTCTTTGGGCGCGACCTCATCCTGCTGATGCCCGTGCGCGTGACGCAGGCCAAGAATATCGAATACGCGCTGCGGGTGGTGGCGGCGCTCAAAGCGCGCGTCGCCCGCCCGCTGCTCATCCTCACCGGCCCGCCCGATCCTCACGACGAGGCCAGCATGGCCTACTTCCACTCGCTACAAGCCTTGCGCGCGGAGCTGGGCGCGGAGCGCGAGATGCGCTTCGTCTTCGAGTCCGGCCCGGAGGCGGACGCCCCCTACACCGTTGATACCGGCATCGTGGGCGAGCTCTTCCGCGTGGCGGATCTGATGTTCATGCCGAGCCACCGCGAGGGCTTCGGGATGCCGGTGCTGGAGGCAGGGCTGGTGGGATTGCCGGTGGTGAGCGCCGAGACCGTCCCCGCTGCGGTGGAGCTCGGCGGCGAGGATGTGCTGCGCTTCGGCCTCGATACACCGCCGCAGGCCCTGGCGGATTGGATCGCGGCCTGGGCGGAGCGCAGCCCCACCCACCAGCTGCGCCGTCGCGTCCGGCAGGCGTTCACGTGGGACGCGCTCTTCGAGCGGACATTGCGCCCGCTACTGGAAGGGGGCGCGCCATGACCCCGCTCACCGGCGACGTGGCCCGCATCGAGCAGCGGCTGGTAACGGCGCGCCGCCTCTGGCTCTTCCTCGATTACGACGGCACGCTGGACGACTTCGCGCCCACGCCCGACGACGTGCTGCCCAACCCGGAGGTCATCGCCGTGCTGCGCGCGTTGCAGGCCAACCCCGCGCTCCGCGTCACGCTGTTGAGCGGGCGGCGGCTGGCCCACATCGAAAAGCTCGCGCCCGTCCCAGGGCTGATGCTGGCGGGCACCTATGGCATCGAGATTCGGCTCCCCGACGGGGAGCGGGTGGAGCGCGTGCCCCACGCGCAGATCCGCCCCACCCTGGAGGCGCTCAAACCGCGCTGGGCCGCCTTAATTGCGGATCACGAGGGCTTCTATCTGGAGGATAAGGGCTGGGCGCTGGCGCTGCACGGGCGCTTCGCCGATGACGCGGTGGCCGAAGCGGTCTTCGCCACGGCGCGGGCGCAGCTCGAGGCGCTCGATCTGGCGCACTTTCGCATGCTGGGGGGACACAAATTCCTGGAATTGGGGGCGCGCCTGGCGCACAAGGGCCGCGCCATCGAACATCTGCTCGCGGCCCAGCCCCTGCCGGGGGCGCTGTTGCTCTATCTGGGGGATGACGACAAGGACGAAGAGGCCTTCGCGGTGGTGCAGGCGCACGGCGGGCTGGCGGTGGTGGTCGCCGGGCCGGAGCGCGAGAGCTGCGCCGATGGGCGGCTCCCCTCGCCGCAGGCCGCGCGCGCGTGGCTGATGACGCTGGCGGAGCTCAATCCTCCGCCGCCGGGAGCGTGAACCAGAAGCGGCTCCCTTCCCCCACAGTGCTCTCCACCCCCACCTCGCCGCCGAGCTTGCTCACGATGCGGCGAACAATGGATAACCCCAGCCCGTGGCCCTCGGCGCGAGCCTGCTCCAGCCGCGTGAACTCGACGAAGAGCTGGCCTTGCGCCTCTGCGGTAAGGCCGGGGCCGGTGTCAGCCACCCAGAAGCGCACCGCGTTCTCGGCGGGAAGGGACGTCGCGCCCAGCCCGCCGCGTGGCCCACTGCCTACGGTTATGCGCCATGGGTGTCACATCAAACGGGGGCAAAATATCGTAGGTCAGAGCGATGTTGACGATCACGGGAATCGCAATGCCGACAAAAATTCACAGCAATTGCCACCGCTGCTCCGTGGCTCGCAACAGCCGGAGCAGCATCAAAATCATCGCAACGAAGATGAGGATAAAGGCGTAAGTCGCGTGAACCCAGAACCAGGGGCCACTGGTGATACCATCGCGCCACCACAGATCGAACAAATTGGTCCAGGCGAAGAACTGTGTGAGGGTGGGAATGAGGCACAGCAGCAATAAGCGTGGCCAAGTAAGCCAACGGCCCCAGCCCAGATACTGCACCACAAAAATGAAGAGTAAAACAGGGCTGAAGGCCAGACTGAACGCCAGACTGAACGCCTTGAAATTGTACCAGAATTGCTCAAGGCGCAAGCTGAAGCTCAGCACTTCTAACACAGCGAAGACCGACCACAGGACGATGAGCAGGAGCAAGATAGTGAAGGCGCGTGCACCGGGCGCATCGCGATGACGCTATGCGAATACCGCCAACAGCAGATTGATCGCTGCGGCTATGAGTGAGATGACAATGTAAAGGGTAATTTGCCAGGGCATGGGTCGGTAGCTCCTTCGAAAATAGTGAATCTGCGAATGGTGAATAGCGAATAGCCAAACAAAAATCTGCTAAATCCGCCCAATCTGCTGATAAGCATTTTCGTGCTGGATGGCGTGCACC
>DAOTXC010000060.1:0-6734 GCA_034435555.1 Anaerolineae bacterium | reverse complement strand
TAGACTGCGGCGTAGGGCGTACCCTGGCGCGAGAGAAAGTGCACGGGAATCCCCTGTCCGGCGCAGAGGGCCAGAGCATCGCTGGAAATGGAGATGGCCTGGCCAATGATGAGGACTTGTTCCAGAAACATCACCGGGGCTTCAGCCAGGCGCTCGCGTTTGCGCGTGACACGGAGGCGCTCGCTGTGGCGGCCCACGTAAGCGCCGTAGTCTTCAACGATCAGGGTGGTGATCTTGGGCATAGAAACCTCCACATGGTGAATGGTGAATGGTGAATGGTGAATGGTGAATGGTGAATGGTGAATGGTGAATGGGGTGTTAGGGTTTGCGTTTGTAGTTGAGTTGGCGGCGGATTTCGGTGACGAGCAAAGCGATAATCTCATCCAATAACGTCAGGCGGTGACGTAGAACGGCTTCTGGGAGCAATGCGCGCCCGCGCCAGTACCAGCCTTGCGTTTCGCGCGCCGAACCCAGAGCGATTTTTAGGAAACGCGCATAATCGCGCCCGTAGCCGCGCCCGTTTCCCTCTTCGATGTTGGCGCTGATAGAGCCGCCGCTCCGCACGATTTGTTCAAGGATCGGCCACCCGCGCCGATCTTTCTGCCAGTATTCGCAATCGGCCCACACCAAATCATGCACAAACAACGCTTTGCGATACGCATAAAAATCCCATACTGGCCCCTCCTTAATCTCGTCCGCCACCTCCGCTTCCCACTCCTCATACTTCATCTGCTTACCTCCCATTCACTATTCGCCACTCATCATTCACTATTCACTCTATACATCCCATTGCCTTTCACGGCGTCTTTACCAACATGGGTAAACTGCCCCCATAACAAATACGGCAAGAACGGCTTCCAGTCGGCGGCTTCCAGCGTTACCCGCCCAACCAAACCACCCATCGGTGTAGCTCGGCGTTGGCGGGTGGAGTAGCTGCGCAGTTCTTCCCAGGCCAGGCGGTTATCGCTGACCTGCACCGTCGCGGCCTGCTCTAGCAACGCCGGAAAATCCACATCAAGCGGCGTATCTGTAAAAGTCTCACTCAATGCTTCTAGCCGCTCCAGCAACCGCTGGAAAAACGGTCGGAAGCGAAAGGTCTCCGGCTTGAGTAAATGGCCCGCATCAATCAGGCGCGTGGGAGTAAGAAAGTGAAGGGTGAATGGTGAATGGTGAATAGAAGATTCTGCATTCTGCATTCGCCATTCGCCATTCTGCATTCGCCATTCGCCATTCTGCATTCGCCATTCGCCATTCTGCATTCGCCATTCGCCATTCACTATTCGCTCTATTTGCTCCTGCGTCACCGGCACATCCGGGACTTGCACCTGGCGGCTCCCCTCGCGGATCACGGGCTGGCGCTCGCCGGTGAGAGGGTTTTCGGCCCAGACCTCGCGGATGGCGACCGTCCCTCGGCACCAGCGGCCCCGGCTCTGCTCAACCCGACGGCCCAAGCCGCCTTCCTCGAACTCGGTCATCGCCAGCACGACGTAGGGAAAGAGGGCCATAGCACCGGCGTATAGCGTCAGCCCGAAGGTGAGCATCTCCCCCGGCTCGTAGCGGAAGGTAACGCGCCCATCATCGTGCTCCCAGGGATGGCCGCTGCCCGGCAGTGGCGGCTGGAGAGTGAAGGGGCGCGGGCGATCCTGGCCCCGCTCGTGACCAGGGGCCAGCGTGCTGACCAACGTGGCAACGGGGCAGGTGGGGGCCAGGGCGCAGGTATCACAGGTAGCGTCGCGGTCATGGCTGAAGGCGCAGAATTTGCGGCGCAGGGCGTGGTAGAGCGCTCCTCGCAGCGCCGAGCCTTGGTGTTCGTTGAGTTCGACGGTGGTCCGAACTTCGGTCACAAAAATCAAACGATGAGCAGTGAAGTGTTGCATCTCAGTATCCTCCTATCGGATCGAATACGTGAATGGGTGAATGGGTGAATGGGTGAATGGGTGAATGGTGAATGGTGAATGGTGAATGGGTGAATGGTGAATAGAAAATTCTGAATTCATCATTCGCCATTCGCTATTGGATTCATTCGCCATTCGCTATTGGATTCATTCACCATTCGATATTCAAAACCGCTCGTAGAGCGTATAGCCCCGGCTGGAACGAATGGGGCGACAGGGCAGCACAATCTGGTGAAAGATGCGCTGGGTACCGGTGCGGATGGCTTGATCGCTGTAGCTATCCAGATGGTCGAAGGTGAGTTTCGCCCCCCAATCATCAACAATCTGCAAGGTTCCCAGTGGGAAAGTGCTCTCCCATCCCTGCGTCAGTAGGGTGAATCCGGTGGGCAGTGCGGTATGTTCCTCCGGCGCAGCGAGTAACTGCATGAATCCACCTCGCTTCCCCAGATAGTTGACCTGCGCCAGCAAGGGTAGCAGTGTTCCCTGTGCCATTCCCTGGAAGGCCAAGCCCAGCGGCCCGCCGAAGTAGACGTATTCCCGGAAGGCGATGGTGTGCTGATAGGGCCAGTTACCGGCAGCGACAGCCTGCGCGATAGCACTTTCCTTCTCGTTGGCCTTAGTTTTGATCTCCTTGATCCGCAAGATACGAGTGAAGGTGTTGTTCACCACCACCCGCTCCGGCAGCTGCACCGCGATCTGCAACGCCTGTAACTGAGGGAAGAGCGCCTGTCCCTGGGCCAGCCCCTGCGTGCGGATCGCTGCATCCAGTAGCGCCGTTTTTACTGCGAAGGGCGTGGGGGCCAGTAGCGTCTTGCCCCCGGTCGAGGTCGCTGAGGCCGGACGCAGACTAAAGAAAGCCGTGGCCTGATATTGGGCGATAGTCCACATAGCCCCTCCTGTTCAGACTTGCAAGGTGTAGGGTTCACTGGTTTCGATCAACACGCGGACGATCTCAGCAAACTCGGCCAGCGAAGTGAAGTCCTTGAGCGTGACCGCGTCGGGATAGAGTGCGTTCAGCGCCGTCGTAATTCCCTCGATCTGCTGCGTATACTGGGCGTTGAGCGGGCTAACGGTGGGGGCGGGCAATACCGTGGTGGTGTAACTCAACACGCCGGTGAAGTCCACGAGGTGGGGGAGTTGCGCGGCGCGCATGGCTCCGTTGGGCTGCAAGAAAGTGTAGAGCAGGCTTTCCAGCAGAGCGCGATAGCGGGCCGCGCGCGCGGCGGCATCTACTGCGTAGTGTTGGGTGATGTCGTTGTAGCCGATGCGGGCGATTTCGTAGTGGTTCACCACCGCGTAGACGCCGGAGGAGGCCGGGCGATGGAAAGGAATCTGGCCCAGATTGGCCTTACGCGCCTGGTCTTCAGCGGCGGCATCGCGTGCGGCTTTGCCCCGCTCGGTGGAGTATTTGACATGGAAGTAGGAATCGGTCGTCGTTACCTCCGGCACGCCGACAACCCAGCCGAATTCCACGACGCTCTTGCGCGGCGTTGAGCGCCCATCGCCGGTGAGCAGGTTGCCCTCGATATCATCCAGCGCGCAGCGTTGCAGCATCAGGTCAAGGGCTTCGCCGTCGCTCTTGCCGCTGATCTTGGCCATAAAGTCGGCATCGGCGCTGATGCGGTTGGCATCGAAGACCTGGCAGGCGGCACACAGGGGCAACCCGGCGGCGTCCCGCGCCACGCGGTAGAAGTGCTCGGCCTGGATGTGCTTGAACATGTCGCCGCTGATGGCGTTGACGTTGTGCAGTCGTCCATCATCCCCGACGATGTCCACCATGCGGGTCTGAATTTGGTTCCCCTCACCGCCCTCGTTGTTCAGGCTGTGCAGATCGAGCGTGGCGCGGGCCGAAAGTGATAACGAATATACGGTTTGCTTGGACATAGTTTTCTCTCCTATTCTGTTTTAGGTTAGCGTATGTTGCACTGGTTAATCGTCTGCAGCTTCATCATCCGTTTCCGGTAGCGCGGCATCCGGCTCGGTGTCGGGATCACGCGGTTCGCGGGCGTAGCCAAAGGCCACCAGCAGATTGGCAATCGTGGGCGCGCCATAAGCATCAATGAGCGCCACCACCTGCGCGATGTCCTCGGTGGTTACTGTGGCCCGGCGCACCGGCGGATTGCCCTTGTAGCGCTCGTGGATCTGGGCTGTTTCGCGGTTGTAATCGTGCAAGAACTCGCCCAGCGCCTGGATGAACTGGTCGGGATAGGCCGCGCGGCGCAACAGCTCGTTGCCCAGGCCGTAGCGGATGTCGTAAGGGCCGCGTTGGCCCTTGGCCTTGAAATACTGCGGGATGACGGTGCTGCGCCGGATGGCCGTCGCCACACTGCGGAAGCCCGCATTTTCCAGAATCGGGGTCAATTTGTTGTCATGTGCCATGATCAATACCTCCAAATGGTGAGTTAAAAAGCGCGGCGCCCATTTACCCTGTTCGATGCGGGACATCGTCAGGCTGGCATAGCCGGCGCAGAATTCAAAGAAGGGGCGGAGCGTCCGCCCTGAGAGAAAATCCCGGTAGCGTTGCAGGAGCCGGTATTCGTCGCCCCACTTCTCCTCCAGGCTATCCACAACCCGGCGATGCTCTTGCAGGAGCTCACGGTAAGCCTGCGCTTGGGCGGGATCGGTCACGGCCAGCCATTGCGGAATGCCGATTTCGGAGAGGTTGAGCACCGAAGAGGCGCTGCCCATATCCTTGTAGAAGGCCACTGCCAGGCCGCTGATGTGATCGCCCGGCTGCTGCCCGAAGCGCGCATCCTGCAACTGCCCGGCCTGCCATTGCTCCAGGAAAACATCGGTGAAACGAAGGGCAGCTAAAACGTCCATTTTGATCGCAGTATTGGCCCATAGCGCACGGTTGAAGGGCGGGTAGACCTGGGCCAGCGTCTCCAGCGTGAGGTTCCGGGGCTGTAGCACGTAGGTCTTGCGATCCCGAGGCCCGTTGCGCTGGGTGCTGCGCACCACGCGGGGCAGACCGGCCATCCGCATCCCCCAGAATTTGAGGAGTTCCAATAGCCAGAAGGATTTGGGATTCGTGAGACTGTCGGCGCGGTCGGCTTTGGACCGGTTGATCCCCTTGCCCATGCTGGGATTGAGCAGCTGCACGGGGGTTAGCGTGTCCTTGGCCTTGATTCCCTGCGCTTTTTTGAGCGTTTTCCACGCCTTGAGCGCGCTCTCGACATCGTTGGGTGTGGTGCTGAAAAGGGTCAGGATGATGGCGAGCAGTTCCGGGAAGCATTCGCGGCAGGCGAACCAGTTCTGGAGCACATCGCTGTAGGCGTAGATGCCGGACATCTGGTTGATCTGCGCCAGGATCTCCCAATCGGGGCGCGGGCGGAGATTCTCGACGGTCGCCAGTTCGGGGAACTCGTCCGGCGTTGCGCCGGGGCGTTTGGCCTCTTTGGGCAACTGCTTGCGCGCTTCAAAGTAGGCCGCACGGCGCTCCCGCTCGGCGTCGTAATCCACCGTCTCACCCAACCAGCCTTCCGGCGGCGTCTTGCGTTCCGTCTGGATGAAGGGCAGAGTGCAGAACCAGTTCACATCCGTGAAATCTGGTTGGAGCGGCGTCTCCGGCTCGATCACGTAGACGCTGCCGGCATCCCGCACACGCACGGTGCGCTGCCCGACGGCATCGCGCAGCAGGCGCTCCACCAGGGCGGCCACACCATAGGCGAGGAGGATGTCGGCAAAGGTATCGGTGGTTTTATCAACGTAAAAGACAGCTTGGGTCATAGAGCACTCCTTTCTTGAATGGCGAATGTTAGCGTCGCTGGCGGGCCTGGTCACGGATCATTTGCAGGTCAAGGATTTCGGCCACATCGAAACGCCGGGGCAGGCTCCCTTCCACCGGGCGCAGCCGTACACAGGGCGGAAAATAGCCGCAGCGTCCGTGGAGCTCGGCCAGCAATACCGCCGCGCTGAAGTTGAGCGCGGGCAGGTTCACTAGCAACGGCAGCGTCTGCCATTCGGCGGAGGAGAGACCAGCCTGGTCGATCATTGCTGCGATCTGGGGGGCCAGCGGTTGTTGCGGGTCGATCTGGCTGGGCACCTCGATGACGCGCGCGACGCCCTGGCCGGTGAGCGCTTCGAGCTGCGCCAGGTGGTCGGGGGTGAGCGGGTGGGCGAAGTTGAGGAGGATCATCGGTTTACCTCATTGCCCTTCTTGTCCCAAATTGGAAAGCCTTGTGTGTCATTCGGGGCCAGTGGCAGCGGCATTTTGCGCTTTTTGTTGCCCATGAACCACTCATAGTTCTTTCCATCCACCTGAGGCTTCTCGCTGGAACGCGGGTAGTGAATTGGTAACTCTGGCGGTGTTCCAAGCAGCGCCCGCAAGTCATTCAGCACATCTTCGAACTCGGGTCCATAAAGCGAGTGCATCGTATCGAGAAACTCCTGTTTGTGCTGTGCGCCATCTATAGATTTCCAACCAGCTTCCGGCTCGATGGATTGCAGCCGCGCCTCCCAATCAATAGTTTGCACGCTTTCCACCGTTACCCTGACCGATCCAAAACCGAGCGGTTTGGCATAGCCTAAACGGTGGACCATCTCCTCTTCCAGTTCCAACGCATAAAGCAGCGCACCCAGTTCCGGCGGGGCCAGGTTTTCAAAATCCAGGGTGAAGGTGAATGTCGCACCCGGCTTGAGCGCGCCCTTGACGGTGCGGTTTTGGTCGCTTTTGTCGTCGTGTTGGTACTCGCCGGGATTTACCTTGCCGTGATGGCGGTAGAACTTGCGACCGCGCAGTCGCGCGCCCGGAGCGTCGTAATCCACCCTTGCATCTGGCTGCCCTTGCGAGTTGAGCAAGTAGAATGAGGTCGTGGTCGGCTTGGGGGTGGAGAGGAT
>DAOTXC010000059.1:0-28304 GCA_034435555.1 Anaerolineae bacterium | reverse complement strand
GTCCGTAAGAACGGTCACAACGTGCTGGACGCTTTAGAGATGGCTTTGTCTGGCCATCCCTTCTGGCCTGACTTTTTGTACCCCCAGATAGCTGCCCCAGGCTGAGTAGTTACGATTCCTCTAGGATTTCGTAGCTCATGGATCGGCTCTTTTCCTTGATATGTGATATGCGTGTATATTCTACGCCAGCTCCGTCACAGGAGCGTCACGACTGAACGAGGAGTCTGGCGGTCTGTTTAGCAGCTGTTCCAGGGCCGCATCGTAGCGTGGGGCTACTTGCCCCCAATCGAAGCGCGAGGCGATGGCTCTCAGCGTTTGTCCGTGTTGGCGCGCTTCCAGTGGATGGGTGAGCGCCCAGCGCAATCGCGCAAGGAGCGCCTCAAAATCGCCGTAGAGACAGCGGGGGTGATAGGCTTCCGGTAGCAATTCAGGATAGGCCAGGCGCTTAGGCAATATCGGGAAGCAGCCGCAGTAGAGAGCTTCCACTACCGCGATGCCGAAGAATTCGTGCAGGGCGGTGCTCACCACAATATCGGCCTGGTGGAGCAACCGGGCGTAGGTGATGGCATCAGCGCGCCCGTAATGCACGACCCGTTTCCCCAGACGCGCCCGCGCGGCTTCAAATTCTTCCGGCTGTTGGCGGACGTTTTCGCCGGCCAGCGCCACCCGGAACGCCAGACCCGCCTCATCCAGCGCGTAGAGCGCCCGGAAAAAAGTTGCCGGGTCCTTGTCGTACTCCCAGCGCTGATTCCAGAGGATCAGCGGCGGCGCATCCGGTACCGGCGTAGCGGATATCGCATCCAGGCGGGCCAGATCGCAGCCCACGGGGAGCACGGCGGATTTGACACGCACTTCCGGGATGTGATGCAGGTGCGTGAAATCGGGGAAGTGCTTGAGAAAACGCGGGAGTTCCTCGAACCAGTTCGTGAGGTGATAGCGCGAGTTGAAAAAGATACGATCTGCGGCCAGCATCGAGAGCCAGTTAACCATGCTGTAGGTCAGGTCGTGCTTCTCTCCGGGCTGCAAGGGGTAGGTGAGCTGATTTTCGTGGCAGTAGAGGGCGACGGGCACAGCGTGCAGCCGGTCGCGCGTCAAGGCCAGAAATGCCGGTAAATTGAGCATCTCGGTCGCCAACAAAAGATCGGGGCGCAGGTCTTGCTGGCGCAATTTTTCCGCCAAGGTGACGGCAGCGCCTTGCATACGCCACTTCCAGAACCGCGCGGGCAGCGTCAGCAGCGTCACCCGATGGCGGCTGTGGCGGGCATACCCCTCGGCCCAGGCGCGATGGCTGCCGCCGCAGTAGGGAGCGATAAGCAGTATGTCCATGGCGTGAGTGTAGCACAGGGAGAAGAAATGCAAAGTAGCCAATGAGGCGCGCTTGATGGGCCATCAAGCGCGCCCCATCTCGAAGTTCAAGCGGGGTGATTTATCTTGCTTACGACGGATCCACCACTCGGCCCAGGAAGAGCACCGCCCCGCTGCGCGTGTCGCGGATGAGGTAGATGAAGGGGCGATCAACGGTCAGCTCTACGTCCGTCTGGGGCATCGAGGTGGTCGCCACGATAACGGCGGTCGCGGCTGCGGCTTCGGTACCCTCTTCGTCAACGGAGATGAAGGCCTTGTGGAAGACCCCGCTGATGAAGAGCTCCTGGCTGCCATCCATGCCGGAGAAGTCCGCGCTTGCGGGATCGAAAGCTGCGGTCATCCCCAATTCCTGGAGCGCATCGGCCAGTGCGAACTCCGCTTCGTACTCGAACCGGGGCATGGTCAGGTCCACGCCGCGTCGTTCCATATCGGCGATGATGCGCTGTAAGTTGGCCCCCGTGAGCGTCGCCTCGAACTCGGCAAAGCGCCCCGCGTCGGGCACGAGCAACACCATGCTGGCCTGATCGCCACGGTAGGGGAGCTCCACGGCCTGATAGCCGTCGCCCCTGGCATAGGGGACTTGATTGGGTGTGCCCCAACGCATCATCGGGACGGAGACCTCTGCGCCCTGCAAGGTCGTGAAGGTGCCAGCCTCAGTTAGCGCCTCCGGGAACTGGTGAACCCATTTGGCGTTGAAGTAGATGGCATTGACCAGTACCAGCCGCGTGAGCGCATCCACGCCGCCTTCGGGGATCAAATCCTGGATGCGCGACTCGGTTTGTTCTTCGACCCACGCATTGATCAACAGGCGGGCCGCGTCATAGGCGGTCTTGAAGTCCACCAGGCGTAGCCCCGCGCCGTAATGCTGGCCCAGCGTGTCGAGGAATTCCTGCCGAAAGGTGTACTCCCTCTCGGCCCAGAGAGAGTTGGCGATGTGGAGGACGAACGCCTCCGGGTCCTGATCCGGTTCGGCGGCAAGCAGCAGGTCGAGGGTGTTGAAGGCGCGGTGGAGCTCCTCCTCGGAGAGGAGGAAGTGCAGCGTTTGGGCCATCTCCTCAGCGGTGGTCTCGCGAGCGCCAGCGTAAGTCATCGCCAGCGCCACGGAGATGCTATGGGGGGAGAAGAAGAGGTTGCCATCTTCCTCCCGTAGCAGCTGGTAGAGGTCTACGGCGAACGCGGTATTTCCCTCAACGAGCGTTGCTAGCTCCGCCGGGGAAATCTCCGGAGCAGTCTCACGGGGAATGTCCGACTGAATCGCTTCAGCCACGGCGGGGATAGGCGTAGGCCCAGCGCAACCGCTCACAAGCAAGGTCAAAATCAACAGTGCGAATATGGTTTTCATTTCTTGTCTCCTTTTAGTGTTAGTTATACGTGAGGCGCAATGATACCTGTGCGCGCTCACATCCTATAGACGCAGGCAGAGGGGAAAAAGTTCCGGCGGTTGTTGTCAAAACAGCCCCCTGGTCAGAGTGACCGGGGGGCTGTCAAAGCGCCGGATAGGGTGGGGGAGAGGCTACGCGGTTGCGGGTTCTGTTTCCGCTTCTTCCGCTGTCTCCGTTTCCGTCTCAGGTGTCGGCTCCGGGCTGGGTTCCAGCGCGTGCTCTAACACCTGCGTCACATCCTCCACCAGCACGAATTCCAAATCCTCACGAATCTCTGAGGGGAGGTCATCCAGATCCACCTCGTTGAGTTGCGGGATGATGATCGTTTTGATGCCCGCGCGATGGGCGGCTAACACCTTGAGCTTCAGCCCGCCGATGGGCAAGACCTGCCCTTGCAACGTGACCTCGCCCGTCATTGCCACATCGGGGTGCACGGAGCGTCCGAGCAGCAGCGAGACCAGCGCCGTGACCATCGTGATGCCCGCCGAGGGGCCATCCTTGGGCACTGCGCCTGCTGGCACATGCAGGTGAATCTTCCCCTTGCAGCTATCCTCGCGGAGTTTCAGCTCCTCCAGGTGCGATTCGACGTAGCTCAGCGCAATCCGCGCCGACTCCCGCATCACGTCACCGAGATGTCCGGTGAGGATCAGCGTGCCGTCGGTGCCGGGCATAATCGCGGCCTCCACGAAAAGTACCTCACCGCCGGTCGGCGTCCAGGCGACACCCGTCGCCACGCCGGGGCGCTCGGTACGCAACGCCGCCTCGAAGCGATAGCGCGGCTTGCCCAGGAATTCACGGACCTTTTCAGGGGTGACTTCCTCTGTCTCGATGGTTTCAGCTGATCCACTCCCGGACTCTGCGATGCGCACCGCTATTTTGCGGCAGACCTTGCCGATCTCCCGCTCTAGCTGGCGGACGCCCGCCTCGCGGGTGTAGTCACGGATGATCGTGCGCAGCGCCGCTTCGCTAAAACGTAACTCCTCAGGCCGCAGGCCGTTGATCTGCAACTGCCGTGGCGCGAGATACTCCTCAGCGATTTGCACCTTGTCGTACTCGGTGTACCCATCAATGTTGATGATTTCCATCCGGTCGAGCAGCGGCGCAGGGATGGTGGTCTTCGTGTTGGCGGTGCAGATGAAGAGCACCTGGCTCAGATCGAAGTCCACGTCGAGATAGTGATCGCGGAAGGCGTGGTTCTGCTGTGGATCGAGCACCTCCAGCAGCGCCGAAGAGGGGTCGCCGCGCCAATCCGCGCCGATCTTGTCCACCTCATCGAGCATGAAGACGGGATTCTTTACCTCAACGCGCTTCATCGCTTGCATGATGCGCCCCGGCATCGCGCCGATGTAGGTGCGCCGGTGGCCGCGAATCTCAGCCTCGTCGCGCATCCCGCCCAGGCTCATCCGCGTGAACTTGCGGCCCAGCGCGCGCGCTACCGATTGCCCCAGCGAGGTCTTGCCCACGCCAGGCGGCCCCACGAGCGCCAGGATCGCGCCCAGGCCCTCTTGCTTGCGCCCTTGCAGATCGGATTCCTCTACCGCGGTCATACCGCGCTCTTCGCGCAGCTTGCGCACGGCCAGGAATTCCAGGATGCGCTCTTTCACATCCTCCAGATCGTAGTGATCCTCATCGAGCACCTCGCGAGCATCGCCGATGTCGAGTTGATCGTCGGTGAGCTCCTGCCACGGCAGCGAGATGAGCCAATCGAGATAGGTCTTGATGACCCAATACTCGGCGGCCTGCGGGGGCATCTTCTCGAGGCGCTGCAACTCACGCAGGGCCTCTTCTTTCGCCTCATCCGACATCCCGCATTCGTCAATCTTCGTGTGATACTCCTCGACCTCGCGGCGGCTCTCTTCGCCCTCGCCCAACTCCTTACGGATGGTATCGAGTTGCTGGCGCAGATAGTACTCGCGTTGCGTCTTGTCAATCTCTTCCTTGGTCTTTTCGTGAATCTGTTGCCCAATCTGCCGTACTTCCAGCTCGTGGTTGAGCACCTTGACCAAGTGTTGCATCTTATCCACCAGCCGATCCATTTCCAGAATCTGCTGGGCATCCTCCATCCCCACGCGCAGGTTGGAGCTCAACAGGTAGACGAGTAACCGCGAGTCCTCCAGCTGCTCGATGAAGTGAATCGCCTCATCGGGGAATTGTGGGATCAGGTTGGCGAGCTCCACCGCCACATCCAACAGTGTGCGGCGCAACGCCTCTTCGATGACTGAATTTTCGACCTCGTCTGGCAGAATTTCAATTCGCGCCATCAGGTAAGGCTCTTCGCCCAACCATTCCACCACGCGGAAACGTTCTAGCCCTTGGATGAAGACTGTCAACGTATCATCATTGCCGCGCATCACCCGATGCACGATAGCCACCGTTCCAATGACGTTGACCTCGTTGCTGCTGGGTACTTCAACCGTCGGGTCTTTCATTGACAACAGCCCGACCAGGCGATTACCTCTCTCGACGGACTCGATCAAGCGAATCGAGCGCGGAATGCCTACCGCTAAGGGCATGACTATGTACGGGAAAGCCACCGTATTCCGCAGTGGCAGAATCGGCAACATCTCAGGAATGCCCCGGATGAGTTCATCCATGTTATTTTCTTGCATATTGAACCAGGGTAACATATACCTTCCTCCTGACAAGTTCGGGCGGTTCTGTGTATTGTAAGACCATGACGCCCGATCAACCACTGTGATTATAACACGAGCGTATTAGAAATCCATAGGAAACCCGACATATTTCTGACTTTTCGCACAACTGGGTATAATAGAGCGACGAGACCAAAGGACAGCGAGTGATGATTGTTGATACGCACGTACATTTGGACGACAGACGCTATGCCCAAGACCTCGACGCGGTGCTGCGCCGCGCTGTGGGGCAAGATGTGACCGCCTGCATTGTGATTGGGACCGATTTGCCGAGCAGCCAGGCTGCCATTGCGCTGGCCGAGCGATACGCCGCCGGCCCCTGTCGGCTCTATGCCGCCGTGGGCGTCCATCCCACCAGCGCCGATGCGCTCACGCCCGCCAGTCTCAAGCAGCTGGCCGAGCTGGCGCAGCATCCGCGCGTTGTCGCCATCGGCGAGATCGGGCTGGATTACTATTGGCCCCGCCAACGCGACCGCAACTGGGCCTGCGCCGAGCCGCCGCAGCAGCGCCGGGCCTTCTTCAAACAGCTGGCGCTCGCCGCCGACCTGGGCCTGCCCGCCGTCATTCACGACCGCGACGCCCACGAGGATACGCTCCGCACGCTGCGCGACTGGGTCGCCGAGGGCGCGCAACGCACCGGGACGCTCCATGCCTACGCCGGCGGCCTGGAATGGCTTGAGGAGGCGCTCGCGCTGGGCCTCTATATCGGCATGGATGGCCCTGTCACCTTTGGCAACGCCTCCAACCTCCACGCCGTCGCCCGCGAGGTTCCGCTGGAGCGCCTGCTCCTCGAGACCGATGGCCCCTATCTTACGCCCGTCCCGCACCGGGGCAAGCGCAACGAGCCGGCCTACCTCACCTTTGTCGCCCAGAAAATCGCCGAGCTGCGTGGTGTGACCCCCAAAGCCATCGCCAGGGCGACGACAGAAAACGCGATAAGGCTCTTCAAAATTAAGGCTGAGCGGTGAACTGTGGTATAATGCCTGCACACTTTCTGGCTGATATGAACCTATGACCAAGCAACCACTAGGCTACCGCTCATTGATCAAAGCCGAGCTGCAACAGGTGGACGCTCTGCTCCTCGGCGTACCGGGCAACATCCCCCCCGTGATCGTCAGGGCGCTGCACGCGCTCATCCGCAGCGGCGGCAAACGGCTCCGCCCGGCGCTCGTCATCCTCGCGGCCCATCTCTGTCAGGCCGATCTCGACCGCGCGCTCCCCGCCGCCGCCGCCATCGAGATGCTGCACACCGCCACCCTCGTCCACGACGACCTGATTGACAACGCGCTGGTGCGGCGGGGCATCGAGACGCTCAACGTGCGTTGGACGCCCGTCATGACCGTCCTCGCTGGCGACCTGGCCTTCGCCTGGGCCGCGGAACTGGTCGCGCGCGTTGAGCACACCTACCTCAGCCGCCGCTTCGCCGAGACCCTCGTCACCATCTGCGAGGGGGAATTGCATCAAATGCTGCGCGGACAGGGATGCATCCCCACCCGTGAAGAGTATGAACAGCGCATCTTCGCTAAAACTGCTTCGCTCTTCATGCTCACTACCGAGATCGGCGCGGCCCTTTCCGGCTGCGACCAGGACAGGGTTGCCGAGATGGCCCAGTTTGGCAGGGCGCTCGGCATGGCTTTCCAGATTGCCGATGACGTGCTCGACATCATGGGGACGGAGGCGCAGCTCGGCAAGCCCGTCGGCAGCGATTTGCGCCAGGGGTTGGTGACGCTGCCCGTCCTCTACTACCTCGAAGCGCACCCCGGCGACCACTGCCTCTCCGCGCTGTTGGCCGAGCCGGACGACGCGCTCATCTCGGCGCTGATTGCCGACCTGCGCCGCTCCACCGCGCCGGAGCGCGCGATGCAGGCTGCGGAAGCGCACATTGCCGCTGCACTGGCGATCCTGGCCCCTTATCCGCCCTCGCCCTACCGCGACGCGCTGGAAGAGATCGCCGCTTTCGCCGTGCGCCGCCGTTACTGATCCCCTATGGATGCGACCCCGCTGCTCTCCGTCATCATCGTCAGCTGGAACGTGCGGGCGCTCTTGCGCCAGGCGCTCGCATCGCTCTACGCCTCGTGGGGGCCGCGCCCCGGTCTGGAGGTCATCGTCGTGGATAACGCCTCGACCGACGGCAGTGCGGCCCTGGTCGCCGCCGACTTCCCGCAGGTGCGCCTCATCGCCAACGCGACGAACCGGGGCTTCACCGGCGGGAACAACCAGGGCCTAGATGTTGCACGCGGTGACTATTTGCTCGTCCTCAATCCCGACACCGAGATCATCGGCGACGCGCTTCAGCAGCTGGTGGATTATCTGGACGCCCATCCGGATGTGGGGATGGTGGGGCCGCAGCTCCTCAACCCCGATGGCAGTGTGCAATCCTCGCGGCGGCGCTTGCCCACGTTGCCCATCCTCTTCCTCGAAAGCACCTGGCTTCAGTGGCTTGCCCCGCGCCGCTTGTTGCGCCGCTACTACGTCGCGGATCGGCCCGCCGACCGCGAGCAGCCCGTGGACTGGATCACCGGCGCGGCAATGGCGACCCGGCGCGCGGTCTGGGAGCAGGTGGGCGGCTTCGATGAGGGCTTCTTCATGTACTCCGAGGAGCTTGATTGGTGCCGCCGCATCGGCGCGGCGGGCTGGCGCGTGGTCTATCTGCCCTCCGCGCAGATCATCCACCACGAGGGTAAGAGCAGCGAGCAGGTCGTCCTGGCACGCCACATCCACTTTCAGACGAGCAAAATCCGCTACACGCGCAAATATCACGGGGCGGGGTGGGCCGCGCTCCTGCGTTATTGGCTGTTGGGACAGTACCTCTGGCAGCTGGGGCTGGAGGGGATCAAATGGCTGCTGGGCCATCGCCGCGACCTGCGCGCTGCGCGCCTCGCCGCCTACCGTCAGGTGCTACGCCACGGCTTGCACGGTAGGACAGGTTGCCAACCTGTCCTACGCAAGGAGCTGCCATGAAACGACCGCTGCGCTGCGCTTTCGCGATTCTTTTGCTGTTGAGCGGCTGTCGCGCCGCTGCACCCGCGCCCGCTGCGCCGGATGCCTTTAGCGGGGCGCTGGCCTATGCGTGGGTCGAGCGCCAGTGCGCGCTGGGGCCGCGTCTCATCGGGTCGCCTGCCAACCTCGCCCTGGGCGATCTCATCATCGAGACGCTGACCGAGCTGGGCTGGATGGTGGCGGAGCAGCGCTTCGAGTTCCAGGGCGTGCCCGTGCGGAACATCCTGGCGTGGCGCGGCGAGGGCGACGCGCTGCTGCTGGGCGCGCACTACGACACCCGCCGCTCCGCCGACCACGAGGACCCCTCGCAGCCGGTGCTCGGCGCCAACGATGGGGCCAGCGGCGTCGCTGTGCTGTTGGAACTGGCCCGCTCGGTGGCGTGGGAGCGGGTCGAAAACCGGGTCTACCTGGCCTTCTTCGATGCGGAGGACAACGGGAACCTCGATGATGGCTGGCCCTACGCCGTCGGCTCGCGCTATATGGCCGAGCACTGGGGCGAAAATGGGGAGCCACCGTTGCAGGCGGTTGTCGTCGTGGACATGATCGGCGATGCCGACCAGCAAATCTACTACGAGGTCAACTCCGATCCGGCGCTGATGGCGGAAATTTGGGCCATCGCGGCGGAGCTCGGCCTGGGCGACCGCTTCATCCCTCAGTACCGGCACAGCATCATTGACGATCACACCGCCTTCGCACGGAGGGGCATCCCCGCCATCGTCATCATTGATTTCGACTACCCCTACTGGCACACGCTGCGCGACACGCCCGACAAGGTCTCGCCGGAGAGCCTGGAGGCCGTAGGGCGCACGCTGCAACTCTGGCTTGAGCGCCGGGGCGCGGAGTAGGGGTGTTCAGAGCCTTAACGCACCACCTTGAGTCCCAGGATTTGCTCAAAGGGGTCGAAATCCCGGTCGTTGTGAAGCAGCCACATCTCGTTAGTGATGGCAAATGTGGCGATGAGGCAATCAATGGTTTTGCGAACGGTAATCCCTTGACGGCGTAGGGTGCGGTAGTGCTCGGCGCTTTGTAGCGCCAGCTGTACGCCGCCAAGAGGGTAAATATCAAACGTGAGTAGAGCGGCCCTGGCGCGCTCAAATTCAGCCTGGTGTTGGAATCCCTGAAGCACTTCGCACAGGATGATGTCGCCCAGGCATAGCGCCTCATAGCCCAGTGCCGTGTTCAATAGATCGGTCTGTGGCGTCTTTTGCCCGTTGAAGTAAGCAATCCATACAGAGCTATCAACCAGCCACATCTTCTAGCCTGTCTGTGCGCATCGCGTCCAAATCACCCTCCCAGTGCAATTGCCCGCGCAGATCGCGCACGCGCTCTTGTCGCTTTAACCGCGTGAGTTGGCGTAAGGCTTCCTCGATCACCGCTTTTTTGGTCTTCAACCCGGTCAGGGCCAGGGCTTCTTCGATTAAATCTTCATTCAAAACGACGTTGGTGCGTATAACCCCTCCCATAATGCACCTCCTTGTTTTATGTGTATATTATACATCTTTTGTGTGTATAAAACAAGTTTTTGATAGAGCGAGTCGCGGTAGGGTTATTTCTCCGCGCGCGTCCGCCGGATCAGCCGCGATTTCTCCGCCAGCCGCCGGAAGTACTCCGTCTCGGTGATCTCGGAGACCTGCTTCGCCCGGCGGTTCTCATCAATCTCGATCCGCAATAGCTCCATCTCCGCCTGCCAGCGCCGCTCCCGCGACAACAGTTCGCCCGCATTGCCGATGGCGATGGCCGCGTAGGGCGCGATGGTCTCCAGCAGGTGCAGCGTGCGCTCGTCGAAGAAGTTGGGTTGGTGGCTGATCAGCTCTATCGTGCCGACCAGCCGTTGCCGCACGATCAGCGGAGCGCCCATGAAGCCCCGCAGCTTCATCCCATCCGCCGTCTCTCGCATGGTCGGCTGATGTGCTGTGTGCGCGTTCATGTCGGGGATCAACAGGCTCTTCCGCGACGTGCCAATCCAGCCCGTGTACCCCTCGCCGAGCCGATAGGTCTTGCCGCGCGTATCCACCTGCACGCGGTCGGAGCCGGCCCACGCGCGCACGCGCAGCACCTTCTCCTCCTCATCCAACAGCGTGATCTCCGCCCCATCGTAGGCGATGATCTGCCGGACGCGCTCCAAAATCGTCTGAAGCGTCTCGTTCAGCTCCAGGCTGGAGGTGATCTCCTGACTCACCTGGTAGACGCTCTCCAGCTCGCGGTTGCGCAGCTGCATCTCGTGATAGACGCGCTCCCGCTCCTGCCGCGTGGCCAGCGCCCGCCGAAGCAGCAAGAAGGCGACCACGCCTCCTAGCAGCGCGACGATGAGTATTTTATGGGCCAGTGTGATTTCCACCTCGCGTCCCCCTTTCGGTTACGACAGCGGCGTCATCTCTTCCCAATTGCGGCCCTTTTCCACATCCACCTTGAGCGGGACCGCCAGCCGGTAGGCGTTCTCCATCGTCTCCCGGACGAGCGCGGCGACGGTGTCGAGCTCCGCCTCCGGCACCTCCAGCACCAGCTCGTCGTGGACCTGGAGGATGATCCGCGATTGGACCCGCTCGGCCTGGAGCCGCTCGTGCAGGGCGAGCAGCGCCCGCTTGAGGATGTCCGCTGCCGTGCCCTGAATCGGCGTGTTGATCGCCATGCGTTGCGCGCTCTGCTTCTGCTGTGACGAGACATGCGCGTCCGCCAGCAGCTCCGGGAAGTAGCGCCGCCGCCCCAACAGCGTCTCGACGTAGCCCTGCTCGGCGGCCTGCTCTTGTAGCGCGTCCATGTAGGCGCGGACTTTGGAGAAGCGCGCGAAATACCGTTCGATAAAGGCCTCGGCCTCCTTCACGGCGATGCCCAGCTGGCCCGCCAGCCCGTAGGCCCCCTGCCCGTAGATCAGGCCGAAGTTGACGGCCTTGGCGACCCGCCGCATCTCGGAAGTGACCTCTTCCAGCGGCGTGCCGTAGACCGCCGCCGCCGTCGTCGCGTGGATGTCCTCGCCGCGCTGGAACGCCTCAATCAACCCCGCATCCTCGGAGACGTGCGCCATTACTCGCAGCTCCACTTGCGAATAGTCCGCCCCCACCAGCCAGCACCCTTCCGCCGCGACGAAGGCCCGTCGCACGCGGCGACCCTCTTCGGTGCGGATGGGGATGTTTTGCAGGTTCGGATCCGATGAAGAAAAGCGCCCGGTCACGGTTCCGGTCTGGTTGTAGGAGGTGTGGACTCGTCCCGTTGCCGGATTGACGAGCTGCGGCAGCGCGTCCACGTAGGTGGATTTGAGCTTGGAGAGCTCGCGGTAGTCCAGCACGTAATCCACCACCCGATGCTGGCCGCGCAACCCCTCCAGCACTTCGGCGCGGGTGGAGTAGTGGCCGGACTTGGTCTTGCGCAACCCCCGCGTGGGCAGCCCCAGCGCCTCGAAGAGCACCTTGGAGAGCTGCTGGGTGGAGTTGATGTTGAAGGTCGTCCCCGCCGCGCGGTAGATTTCCTGCTCCAATTGTGCCAGCCGCGCCCCCAACTCCTCGGAGAGGGTGGCGAGGTAGGGCAGGTCGAGCGACACACCCGCCTCCTCCATGGCGATGAGGGCCGGCAGGAGCGCCATCTCCAGCTCGCGGAAGAGTGCGTCTTGCTCCCGTTCGACCAGCTCCGGCCCGAGCTGCGCCGCCAGCCGGTGGGTGAGGTCGGCGTCGGCGCAGGCGTAGGGGAGCACTTGCGCCAGCGGGATTTGCGCCATCGTCTTCTGATCCCGTCCGCTGCCGAGCAGCTCCTTGATGGGCGTCATCTCGACGCCGAGCCGCGCCCAGGCGAGGTTCTTGAGGCCCAGGTTGGGGGAGGCGGGATTGAGCACCCACTCGGCGACCATCGTATCGAAGAGGTCGCCGGCGATGGTGAAGCCCGCCCGCCGCAGCACTTCCAGGTCATACTTGAGATTGTGCCCCTGCTTGGGGATGGCGGCGTCGGCCAAGATGGGGCCGAGTTGCTCGCGCACCTGGGCCAACGTGAGCGTCGGTTCGCCGGCGGGGGCGCGCAGGGGCAGATACCAGGCCGCTTCCGCCCGGTCGGTGAGCGCGAGGCCCACCAGCTCCGCCCGGAGGGGATCGGTGCCGGTCGTTTCGGTGTCGAGCGTGAGCCGCTCGGCCTGGCGCAATTGCGTCGCCAGCGCCGCCAGCGCCTCCGCATCGGCCACCAGCGTGTAGTCGCCCAGGCTGACCGGTGTGGAGGGGGCCGGCCCCGGGGCCGCAGCGCCAAAGAGCGAGAGCTGGCCCTGGGGGAGGGGGGCCGCGCCCGGCGGGACGGGTAGCCGTTCCAGTAGGGTGCGGAATTCGAGCGTTTGGAGGAAGTCGCGCAGGGCGTCGCGGTCGTACTCCTGCCACTGCGCCGCCGCCAGATCGAGCGTGACGGGGGCCTCGCAGACGATGCGGGCGAGTCTCTGGCTGAGGAGGGCCTGCTCGCGCCCCTCGACCAGCGGCTTGTGGTAGCGCCCCTGGATCTCGTCCACATGGGCGTAGAGCGCCTCCAGCGTACCGTACTTTTGGAGCAGGGTGGTCGCGCCTTTCTCGCCCACGCCCGCCACGCCGGGGATGTTATCGGATTTGTCGCCCATCAGCGCCTTGAGGTCAATGATCTGCTCCGGGGTGAGGCCGTACTTCTGCTTGACGGCGGCGGGGGTGAAGCGTTGGGTGTCGGAGAAGCGCCGCCCGGAGGTGAGGACGGTGACGCGGTCGCTGACGAGTTGCAGAGCGTCGCGGTCGCCGGTGACGATGACGACATCGAGACCGGCCGCCTCTCCCTGCCGCGCCAGCGTTCCCAGGAGATCGTCGGCCTCGAAGTCCTCGAGCTCCACGATGGGGATGGAGAGCAGTTCGACCAGCCGGCGGACGTGGGGCAGCTGGCTCCGCATTTCGTCGGGCATCTTCTCGCGGTGGGCCTTGTATTCGGCGTACTCGCGCGTGCGGAAGGAGGGGCCTTTGTCGAAGGTGACGATGAGGTGGGTGGGCCGTTCCTCCTGGATGACGGAGAAGAGCATGGTGGCGAAGCCGTAGATGGCGTTGGTCAGTTGGCCCTGCGAGGTGCTGAGGGTGGGGGGCAGGGCGAAGTAGGCGCGGTAGGCCAGCGAATGGCCGTCAATGAGTACCAGTTTTGTGTTGGACATAGCTCTCCTTCGAAAATAGTGAATCTGCGAATGGTGAATGGCGAATAGCCAAACAAAAATCCGCCAGGGCGAGTAGTTACGGCACAACTTTATTATACACCGAACCGCGCTGTAGGCCCAAAGACGGCGCGACAGTTTTCGAGTCTTCCGCACAGCTAGATCTGACTGGTTTTTGAAACCTGACAGGTCTGGGGATAATTATATGGCTCTCTGGACATTAGTAAGAACAATCTGGCTCTTTTAAGAGACTCTCTGTATATTAGTAAAAATGAGCTGGTTCTTCTAAAAAAGCCTCTGGAGCTTAATAAAAATAATCTGGCTCTTCTAAAAAAGCCTCTGGAGATTAGTAAAAATGATCTGGCTCTTTTAAAAAAGTGCTTGAC
This sequence comes from Anaerolineae bacterium, assembly GCA_034435555.1. Classification (GTDB taxonomy): domain Bacteria; phylum Chloroflexota; class Anaerolineae; order B4-G1; family SLSP01; genus DAOTXC01. The sequence continues at coordinate 14,395 of DAOTXC010000059.1, read as the reverse complement.
AAAATACCGGCATTTCGTTTATACTAATTACTAAAATATGATGATAAGCAGGAGTTTGTTATTATGAACCAGAAAATCTATAAACTTGCTATAAGCTTTGCTGACTTTTTCTTAGATGCCGAACGTTTGCTCAATAATGCTCAGGTAGAACCCAGAATTCGTGATGCTTTAGCCGGCTACGGTTATGATGCGGCCCGCTTTGCAACGGGGATGGCTTACCTGGAGGCGGCGCGCCGCAGTTATCATCAGCAACAGGATGCGCTGGCCGCGCGCGTCGCTGCCACCGCTGCTGTCAACGAGAGCTGGCGCGCGGCTCGGCGTAGCCTCAAACCCCTGCTCGCATTGGCGCGTCTGGCCTTCCACGAGGATATTGAAGCGCAGACCACGCTTGATTTGGGGGAGCGCGCCTCGTCGCGCACCGCGTGGCTGGCGCAGGCGCGGCGGTTCTATCAACACCTGCTCGCCACGCCCACCTATCTGGAGCAGTTGGGGACGTATAACGTCACGGTGGAGCAACTGACTGCCGGTCTGGCGCAGCTGGAAACGCTTGAAGCGCACATCCAGGCCCAACAGGCGGCCCAGGGCGCGGCCCGTGAGGCGCTCTCCGCGCGCAACAATGCCATTCAGACGTTGGATGAATGCCTCAAGGAGTTGCGCACGCTGGCGCGGATCGCTCTGGCGGCTGACCCGCAACTTCTCGAAGCGTTGGGGATCGTTGTGCGGAGCTAAGCGAGTTTTCGATTAGCTTCTAACGCATACCGCCCCTCACTTGAGGGGCGGTGTGGATGTTGTTGGCTATGCCTACCGTTTGGCGATGATCAACCCGGAGGGCGTCTGCTCCTCGCCGGCATCGGGGCGGGGCTGTGTCTGGGGCTGCGCTGGCGCTTCCTCCGTGGGAGCTGGGGCACCTAATCGCGCGCGCAACTGGGCCAGCTGCTCGGCGACCTCATCCTGGCCCTCCTCGCGGCTGCTCTGCTCGAAGGCGGCCAGCATCTCTGCGAAGCCGGGATGGCGCACCAGGGCCGCGTTGTCCGCGACCAACTTTTTGAATTGCTCGTCGGACTGGGGCTGCATCAGCTGCCGCAGGAGCGCGATTTCGGGCGGGAGGCTCTCCTCCTGCAACTGCATGATCACCTGCATCACCCGCTGCAACTGCTCGCTGTACTCTCGAGCCCCCTCTTGCGCGGCCCGTTGCAGCTCCGCGCGCAAGACTGCAGAGAAGAGCTCATCCAGCTCCGAAAGGTGGCTGCGCGCCATCTTCAGCGGATCCTCGGAGTTGATCAGGCGGTGCAGGAAATTCAGCCGTTCTTGCGCTATGGCCTCGCTCTGTTCCATGGTCTCGTCGCGCAGATCGAGGATGCGTCGCCGCAGCGCCTTGAGCCGGGTCTGCTCCTCGTCATCCGCCGCCTCGATCCGCTTCACCAACAGCTGGAAGAAGGCGTAATCCATCGCCTGGAGGCCCATCTGCACCAGATAATTCACCGTCGGCTCATCCTGCGCCGCGATCAGGGCGTCCACCAGCGCCTCGCGCGAGGGGTTTTCCATGAAGCGCTGCACAATTTCCGCGCGTTGCTTGAGCTGCTGCCCCAACGGATGTTGCTCCGAGACGTGCTCGTAGAGCGCGCGGGCGTGCGCGACCTCCTCGCTTTCCGGCCCCGCTGCCGAGACCAGCACGCGCAGCACATAGTCGAGCAGGGCGAAGAAGGATTCATCCACCAGCGCGTCCTGTGCGGCCAACATCGCCGGCCAATCCTCCGGCTCTGCCTGCAAGAGTTCATCAACGAACAGTTGTTGCTCGCGGGAGCGGGCCAGCTCCGACTCATCAATCCCCTCGAGCTCGAAGACGCGGTTCATCAGCGTTTCCATGTTGATGAAGGTCTCCGGCTGGAAGAGATAACCCTTCCGCTCCTCCGGGGCCAGCGAATTCATCAGCTGTTGGGTGAGGTTCCCCGCCAACTTCTGGCGCTCGACCTCGGTTTTACCGACCTCGAAGGGCAGATAGAGCAGCGCGACCTCGTTCTCCGGGTCGTGATAGATGAAGGGCAGGTTCAACTTGCCTGCCGTCCCGCACGCGGGGCATTGCGCCACATTGATGGCGCCGCTCAACATGCGGCTCTTGGCGGCGGGGTCCACCCGCACATCCACAATTTGATCCACCGGACTCTGGAAGCGCGTTCCACAGCCCGGACACGTCACACTGGCGTAAAAACTAGGCATATCTCTTGTACTCCTTCTTGGTTTGTAATCGAATTAACGAGTGGGTAATCATTGTGGGCCGAGCGCGATGCGTTCGCGCAGGGCCAGACTGGTCTCGCGGGGCAACGCGACGAAGAAGCGCGCGCCCTGTCCGGCGGTGCTCTCCACCCAGATGCGGCCCCCATGCGCCCGCACAATGGCGCGGGTCAGATATAATCCCAGGCCCGTCCCGGCTGCCGCGCGCGTCTCCGGCCCTTCTACGCGATAGAATCGCTCGAAGATGTGAGCCTGTTCGGCCAAGGGAATGCCGACGCCCTCGTCGGCCACTTCGAGCATGACCTCGGCCCGCTTGACGCGCCCGCGCACCAGCACCTCGCCCCCGCGCGGCGAATACTTTATCGCGTTGGAGACCAGATTTTCGAGCACCTGCTCCAATCGCTGCGGATCACCGCGAATCTCCGGGAAGTTCGGCGGGAAATCCAGCTTTAATGTGTGCCGGGACGCGCGGGATGTATGGCGTTCCACCACGCGCCGCGCAATTTCTGCCAGATCCACCTGTGCGGCATCCTGGAGGGACAAGCCCCCGGCCTGCAAGCGCGAGGCATCCAGCAAATCATCTACCAGCCGCGCCAGCCGGTCGGATTCCTCCGTGATGGCTTCCAACATCTCCTCGACCAGCGCCGGATTCTGCCGCGCCTCCGGGCGGCTGAGCGTCTCGGCGTAGCCCTTGATGATCGCCACGGGCGTCTTGAGCTCGTGCGACACGACCGAGATGAAGGTATCTTTGAGCGCGTCCGCCTCGCGGAAGCGGCTGATGTCGCGCACGTTGGCGACGATGTTGAGCAGCTTCCCGGTCCGGCGGGCCAACAGCGGCGCGTAGGTGATGGCGACGCTGATCAGGCTGCCGTTGCGTCGCCGCAATTCCCCTTCGACGGAGAGCGGACGCCCGCCCTGTTCGGGCCAACCGGAGCGCACTGCCGCTGTCAACGAGCGCTGCGCATCGTGGCGCGCCCAGGTGATGATCTTGTCGTAGGGCGCTCCCACGGCCTCCTCGACCGTCCAGCCGGTCAACGTCACCAGCGCGGTGTTGATCCGCTCGATGGTGAGATCGGGCTTGAGCACCATAATGCCATCGGCGCTGGAATCCAGCAGCGCGTCCAGGCGGCGGCGCTCGGTGACGGCGGTCTCGTAGAGCCGGGCGTTGTTCACCGCGATGGCGGCGTAATCGGCGAAGCTGCTCAAAATCTGCCGGTCATCGGGGGAGAAGCGGGCGCTATGGGCGCGGAAGACGAAGATCACGCCAAGCAGTTCGTTTTCGAGCACGAGCGGCAGCGCGACGACCTGTCGCAACAATAGCCCGGTCTGAGCGGCGATCCGCCCCAGTTTTTCGCCCAGATTGGGGATGTCGAAGTCGGTCTGCTGTGCGACTTCGGGCACATCTGCCACCAGGGGCTGGAAGGCATCGAGTAGCGCGGGCGGCAGTCCGTAGCTCGCGGCGAAGGAGAAGTGGGCGTTTTGGGCGTTGCGCAACGCGATCAAGCCAGCCTCTCCTTGCAAGAGGTCAACCGACCCCTGGAGGATGAGTCGCAGGACGGCCCGCAGGTTGAGCCGCGAGACGAGTGCCTGGGCGATACTGAGTAGATAGTCACGCTGACGGATGCCGTGATCAATGAATACTAGCGACATCGCATATCTGCTACGGCGCGAAGAAGGTGTAGCCGCTCGCCATCTCGAGCGCCACCCGGCTGATTCCCTGGGGGAAGATGCTCAGGGTGAAGGTCGCGCCGATGAGCACGACGATGAGCAACACAACGATCAAATCCTCTTTGAGGGCCAATCCCAGCACGCGCCCCTGTTTATCTACGGGCGGCGGGGCCAGCAGCGCGCGCATGGCCGAGATCAGTCCCAACATCACGCCGGCGCTGCTGAGCAATGCGAACGCGGCCTCGAAGAGGCTCTGTTCGGCGATGAGGCGATAGAGGCCCCAGCGCGCGGTGAAGCCTAGCGAGAGGGGGAAGCCCGCCAGCGCGATCCCGCCCACGAGGAAGGCGGCGGTGCGCCAGGGCGCACGCCAGACGGCGCCGCGCAAGGCTTCCCGGTCGTCATCCCCCGCGCTGAGACGGCGTAACCCGGCCAACCCCACGGTCATCAGCCCCAGGGCCAGCGGGCGGCTGATCAACATAATGCCCGCCAGCGCGATCCCGCCGATGCGCTGGGTGCCGAGGGCGAGCAACATCGCGCCGTTATCCACCAGGGTGGCGTAGCCCACGAGCCGTCCCAGGCGTTGTTGCGAGGCGGCCAGCAGCCCTCCCAGTCCCATCATCAACAGCCCCAGGATGTTGAAGACGGAGCCGAGCGCGGCCTGCTCGCTCAGCCAGGTGTAAGATTGGAGATAGGCCAGCAGCATGAACCAGACCACGCCCAGGTTCATCGTGAAGATGTATGTGACCACCGGGGGGGAGCCATCGTCCGTTACCGCCGAGAGCCAGTTCTGGAAGGGGAAGGCCCCCAGCAGGATGGCGAATGAGAGGCTCAGTAGCACTGCTGAGGTGCTGAGCAGCCCCCGGTCATTGGGGAAGATGGCGTAGAGGTCGAGCAATAGTTGTGTCACCATCAGGCCCGGCAGCGCGAGCGAGGTGTAGGTCATGAAGCGCAGGCCGCCCTTGGCCTGTTTGCTGCCTTCGTGGAGCGGGAAGACGGCCAGGATCGCCGCGATCTCCACCAGGAGCGCGGCGTAGACCACCTGCGTCACCAGCAGCGCGCCGACCAGGAGCGCCGTGGTCGCCAGGCCGATGGGGAAGAAGTTGGAGTGGGGGAGCAGCCGCCAGGCCAGGATGAAGATCCCGGCGGCAGTGAAGAAGAGGAACGTCACCGGCAGCCGATCCACGGGCTGCAGGACGACCTCGCGTCCCAGCACCCAGAGCGGCGCGCCCAATCTGATCTGCCATTGGCCCAGCTGCCAGGTCTGCGTCAGCGGCAGCGAGATCACTGCTGTACCCAGCACCACCGAGGTCACAGCCGCGAGCCAGGCCGTCACCGTCGTCCACCGCCGGAGCAGTTGCAGGAGGACGGCCATCGTCAGCGGCAATCCCAGGATGAGCACCGGCCCAGGGATCGTTGTCATTCGGCCACCTCGATCACGGTCAGATAGGAAATTGCCAGCCCTACGAGCAGGTTCACGACGACCAGGAATCCTGTCACCAGCAGTCCGGGGTCTTGCGAGGAGTAGAAGAGATCGAGGGCCGCCAACAGGTTGAGGATGCCCACGCCCACCACAACGGTATCCTCCTCGGTGCCGATGAAGAGCAGGGCCAAGGCCCCTAGCAGGAAACAGGCCACGGCCAGGTCGGCGGAGACGAAGGGCAAGATGTAGCGCTGCGAGGCGATGTAGGCGGAGAAGCCCAAAACCGCGAGGGTCAGGGCGCGGAAGGGCACGTCCGCCGCCCAGGAGAAGCGGCGTTCTTGAGGGATGGCTTCTTCGCGCATACGCGCGCTGAGATAGAGCGCCCCACAGACCAGCCAGCCCACGATCAGTTTGAGCAGAGCGATCTCTGGGCGATCCGCGAAGAGGTGCGCGTAGAGAATCCCGATGAAGAAAAATTGCACGATGAGGGCGAGCAGGCGCACGCGCCAACCGGCGATGAGGTAGATCACCGCGCCGGCGAAGAAGATGCCCCAGACTGCGGGCATGGATGCGAAGGCCGAAAGGCGGCTCAGCCAGAGGACGAAGGGACTCATGACCCCATCACCATGACGACGAGGACTAGCAGGAGCACGAGGAACGACCAAAGCAGCGCGCCCGCGCCTTCGACGACATCATCAATCACGCGGATGAAGCTGAGCAGGTTCTCCAGCCCTTGCCAGAGCGCGCGATAGAACCAGCGCAGGTCCAGCAGCTCCCACGCGGGGCCGGCGATGTGCAGGCCCGCTCGCGTGAGGCCGCTTTGCCAGATCAGCAGGATGCCGCCGCCGATGCACCCCACCAGCCAGAGCGCCCATCCGCTCCAGGAGAAGGGGAGCGCGGGGGCCATCAGGGTGACAGAGAACAAGGCAAGCAGGGGCAATAGCAGGCTGATCATCCGCCCCAGGCTCAGCCAGGGCCAGGGTGGGGTCAGCCGTCCCTGTGCGGGGCGTTGCAGACCGGTCAGCAAGGTTGCAGCGACGCCCATCCCGCCTATCAGCATCGGCAAGCGCCAGCTCCAGGGTGCGCCCGCGAGAGCCGTGCGGTAGAGTTCGCCCAGGGGGGAGGGGGGCGCTCCGATCATGAAGAGCACCCCACAGGTGGCAGGCCAGGCCCAGGCGATCTCACGCCGATTGCGCCGCTGTGTCATGAAGAGCAGCGCGCCCGCAGCGACCCACGTGGCCATGCCCAGCAACAGATTTTCGGCAGCGCGTGACAGCAAAGCCCCCACCACAATAGGGCCTAGGAGCGCGTATCCGGCCCACAAGATGGCGCGCGAACCGGCGTGAGCGTGATACCAGGCCATCAGTCCGCCCCAGAAGAGGGAGAGCGCGGCCCATCCGGGGAGCCAGCCCGGCAGTACCAACTCGCCGGGGATGGTGAGGAGGCGGGCCAGCAGTGCGCCGCCCAGCAGCGGCCCCATCAACGAGACGAGTCCCAAGGGGCGCAATGCGCCTGGGCGTTGCGGGAAGACGATGTGGAAGGGGTAGAAGCCCATTCGAATCACGGCAGCGATCAATAGGAGCGACTGAACCGAGGGCGTCAGCCACATCAGCCGCCAGAGGGCGCTGTTGCCGGAGAGCGAGAGGAGCAGAAAGGCGCTCCACAGCAGCAACGAGGCAATGCCATGCAGCGCCAAGCCGAAGGTCACTCGTTCGCCGTCGCTGCCGGACATCAAGCCCACCACGCCCCACAGCAAATCATAGACGCCCCAGGCGGCGAGGGTGGTGAGTAAAGAGCCGCCAAGCAGAGCGAACCAGAGCGTCAGCAGGGACATGAGCACCAGCGCCCCAGATAAGGGAAGCGGCGCGCGTCGTTCGACGGTCTCCAGCCAGGCCGCCCCGCTGAGTAGCGCGCCCAACGTCAGGCCCAGCAGCCAGAGTGCGGGGGTCATATCGAGCAGAATCTGCCCGCCGAGGATGGTCGAGGGTTGCCAGAGCGAGAGCAACCATTGCCCTTCGCGCGGCAAGGCCAGCCATAGGAGGGTCACGAGCGTCAGCCAGAAGGCGACGGCAGCCTTGCGCCAGGCGCGTAACCGGGGCAGCAGTTCCATCCCCAGCAGGGCGGCGCTGCCCGCAAGTCCTACATAAATCAGCAACGGGTAAAAGGTAGTCACGAAGAGCCATTGTATCACATAACAGGTCGAGGGCAAGCGTTTGGCCTCTCTCGGGTATAGGATAAATTATTGGGAAACGCTCAGGCCGGTCTCCGACCGCGCCCGTTAAGGTGGCACGGTCGGAGACCGGCCACAGCGGGGTTTTATCAGACGATTTTCGTACTTTTTCCTACAATTTGTCGTATACTCGCCTCTCTCTGCCGCGCTCAATTGCTATTTCACATCATTCGAGTAGAATGATAGCGATTGCTACCTGGTTAAGGGATGCTATGTGCTGCAACGATTTGGGAGGGGAGAATGGACCCAACAGTTCTGAATCAACGTTATCGCCTCGATGAACTGGTAGGCGCTGGGGGGATGGCAACCGTTTATCGCGGCCATGATGTGTTGCTCGATCGGGCGGTGGCCGTCAAGGTGTTGCGGGAGCCTTATGCCAGCAATTCCGACTTTCGCCAGCGGTTTTTGGAGGAAGCGCGCGCTGCGGCCCGGTTGGATCATCCCAACATTGTGCGGATTTACGATGTGGGGCAGGTAGAGCATCAGCCCTACATTGTTATGGAGCTGGTGCAGGGGCAAGACCTGAAAACGATCATCCGGCAAAATCGTCCTCTGCCGCTGGCCCAGGCGCTCGATCTGGCCCAGCAGATTTGTGCGGGCGTCGGGCTGGCGCATCGCGCGGGATTGGTTCACTGCGATCTCAAGCCGGAGAATATTCTGGTCACGGCGCAGGGCGAGGTGAAGGTGGCCGATTTTGGCATCGCGCGTGCCTTTCACGACGGCCCGCAGCCCGTAGCCCGCGAGCAGGTTGTCTGGGGTAGCCCGCATTACATCTCGCCGGAGCAGGGCGCCGGCGCGCCGCCCGTCCCCGCCTCCGATGTCTACAGCATCGCCGTGATCATGTACGAGATGCTCACCGGCGTCCCTCCCTTCCACGCGGAAGACCCCACGGAGCTGGTTCTCAAGCACATGCAAGAACCGCCGCCGCCGCCAAGCTCGCTCAATCCGCGCATTCCGCCCCGACTCGAATGGCTGCTCTTGAAGGTGTTGGCGAAGGAACCCGCGGCGCGCTATCGCAACGCTGAGCAGCTCGGCTTTGCGATCACCAGTTACCTGGAGCAAAAGGACGAACCCACCATCGCGCAACCAGCAGTCCGCCCGCTGGCAGCTGCAACCTCGACGCCGCCGCCAGCCTCGACGCGCTCTCAGGCGGAGGCGCTCGCTCAACCGCCGCCCGCCTCTGAAGAGAGCGAGGAGTCGGACACAGAACTCTGGATTTTGATCGCTTTGACTACCGTGGCGGTGCTGGGGCTGATCCCGCTCTGGTTCTTCGTCATCCGCGCCTGGTCGCAGCCGGTGCAACCCCTGCCGGGGCTGACTCCCGATGAGATCACGCCTACCGTCAGCGAGACGGCGGCCATCGTCACCGTGCCTCGGCTGATAGGGCTGAGCGCGCCTGAGGCGCAACGCCTCGCCGAAGGGCTGGGGCTGGAGATCAATGTTTTGGGAGAGCGCGAGGATCAGGACGCTGTGCCTGGCGCCGTTCTGGAACAGGAACCGCCTCCCGGTACGCGCGTCCCTGTGGAGACTGCGGTGCAAGTTGTGCTGGCGACCAGCCAGGTCCTTCCGCTTCCTAACGTCGTCGGCTACGCGCTGGATGACGTGCGGCTCGGTCTGGAATCGCAGGGATTGTTGATCCACGAGGAGACGATTTGGAGCACTGCGCCACCCAATCAGATATTGGAGCAGGCGCCGCCCGCCGGTACTGAAGTCCGCGCCGGCTCCACCATCACGCTGACGCTCAGCGGCGGCGTGCAGCAGCCCCGCGCCTTGTTGGTCAACTTGAACCAGCAGATCGTGTTGGAAAGTGCCAGTCTCTCCCAGACGCGCTTCCGCCCCGGCGACAATCTGAGCCTCACCTTGCGCTGGCGCTGTCTCGCCAATTTGGACAGATCCTACAAGGTCTTCATACATCTGCTGCGCTCCGATGGCTCTCTGCTCACGCAACGGGACATCGAACCGCTGAACGGCTTCCGTCCCACGAACACCTGGCAGGTGGGTGATCTTGTCGTTGACCCGCACCAGGTGGCAATCCCTTCCAGCACCCCGGCTGGAACTTACGTGATCCGTGTGGGCCTCTATGATGAGAGAGGGCGCATGCCCGTTGTTGATCCGGGCAATACGGAGGTCATTGACAATACCATCTTCATCGCTGAAATAGAAATCGCCCCGTGAGCTTGGCTCCCCAGGGCGGTTGTCTCCCGTAGGATACTCAGGAGGCGCTGTATGAGTCACTCGCTGTTGCGCAGATGGTTGCTCATCTGCATTTTGGTGGGGCTATTGCTGGTTGGTTGGGTCACAGTTGGGTTGGCAACGGCAGACATGGCTTTGGGCGAACCGCCCGGTTGGCCGGCGGATTCTCAGGCCGTGGCGCTTGATGAGGGGGAGTATCGTGTCTATCTTCCGCTGGTACAGCGTCCGCCCGAACCTCCGCCGTGGGTGGATACCCAGAGCCGCGCCGCATCACAGTCATGGTATCAGCAGGAATATCTAGGCTCCGCCAGCGGCGATAGCGGCTGGACGGGCAATCACGCGAGCTGCGGCGCGGGGACGACCTCGGAGGTATTCCGCGCGGCGATGCTGCGCCGTATCAACTACTATCGCTCGATGGCCGGGGTCCCGGCGTTGGTCGGATTTGATGCGGCCTACAATCAGAAGGCCCAGGCAGCCGCGCTGATGATGAGCGTCAACGGGCGTTTGAGTCACAGCCCCGATACAAGTTGGACCTGTTACACGGAGGATGGGCGCGAGGGGGCGGGTAGTTCCAATCTCTTTCTTGGCGTCTATGGGTCAGCAGCAATCAGCGGCTACATCGAGGATTTTGGCAGCCACAACGACTTTGTCGGCCATCGGCGGTGGATTCTTTACCCGCAGACGCAGTACATGGGAACCGGCGACATTCCGCCCCAGGGCGGGTATTGGGCTGCAAATGCGCTGTGGGTCTTTGATCGGGATCGCATGTGGGGGGCGCGACCGGAGACGCGGGACGAGTTTGTGGCCTGGCCGCCGCCGGGCTATGTGCCCTATCAGGTGGTCTATTCACGTTGGTCATTCTCTTATCCCAAGGCGGATTTTAGCCAGGCAACGGTCAGCATGACCCGTGGCGAACAGCCATTGGCCGTGCAGCGCAACACGCCGCGCGATAATTATGGGGAGAATACACTCGTCTGGGAACCACAGGTAGATTTTGGCAATCCTCCTGCCGGCGACACGACCTATCAGGTCGCTTTGAGCAATGTTGTGATTGACGGAGAACCGCGCAACTTCACCTATACGGTCATTATCTTCGATCCGGCACACCGATGATTATGGCTACCGGAGAAGAATCACACAACGCCGCCCACCGCGAACCGGTGGTGAGGGTAGACCTGCACTGTCATTTCGACGCCAGCGATGGCTATTACGCGCCCGCGCTGGTGGCGGACTTCCTCGCCGACGCGGGCGTGGCCTACGCCGCCCTCACCGATCACCAGCCCGTCGCCGGGCTGCTGCCCTTTCACGAGACGGCGATAGGCCACGGCATTGTCGAGTTCGCGGGCGTGGAGCTGCACGCCATGTTGGACGGAACGGAGATCCACCTGCTGACCTACGGCTTCAATCCCGCAAGCCCGGCCCTGCAGCCGCTGCTCACTGCAACGCCTCCTGCCGCCGAGGCCATCGCCGTGACCACGCCGGAGGGCGAGCCGGTGGGGATGGTCAGCGATCACGATCTGCGCAAGCGGGTGGTGGCGGTGGGGCTGGATACCCAACTTCCCGTCTCGCGGATCATGAGCGCCCCCCTGGTGACCATCGATGAGAAGGCGCCGCTCTTCGAAGCCTTCCTGTTGGAGCGTGAGCGCAATGTCCGCCACCTGGCGGTGCTCGACAGCAGCGGCGCGCTGGTAGGCATCATCCAGAGCAGCCGGGCGCTGCAACCGGATCGCTACTCGTTGATGGCCTTCACCCATCGCATCCGCCGCGCCCAGCGGATCGGGGCGCTGGTCGAGAGCTACCGCGACCTGCCTGCGCTGGTCGGCGCCCTCGTCGAATCGGGCGCGCTGCCGCAGAACCTCTGCCACGTCACTACCTCCGTCTCCGACGCCATCACCGAGCGGGTGATCGCGCTGGCGCTGGAGCAGTTGGGGACGCCGCCGGTGCCCTTCGCCTTCGTCGCGCTGGGCAGCGAGGCGCGGCAGGAGCAGACGCTGGCGACTGACCAGGACAACGCCCTCATCTACGCCGATCCGCCGCCGGACGCGCCCGACAAGGTGGGCTACGATTTTCGTGTGGCGGGGTAGGGTAAGTCTATCTTCTACTTGTTGACGGGGACCTTGGCTTACGTTATAATTGCAGTAGGAGGGGGTTGATATGTCCACTAATGTGAACTCTCAAGTACCAAAGCTATTGCAGGAAGCACAAGCGCGCTTGCGTAGCCTGTCTCCGGGTCGTTTGCGCGTCGCTAATGATTTTTTAAGCTATTTGCAAGAGCGGGAAGAGAATGAGGCCACACAAGAACTGTTGGAGCTTCCGGGTTTTTTGCCCGCATTTCGTCGTGCTACCGCGCAGGCAGAGGCCGGTGAAACCGTAGCGTGGGAAGATGTCCGGCGCGAGCTATGAGCTACGACTTACACGCGACGCATTGCGCGTGTATGAAAAAGCGGATGCAGTATTGCTGAAAAAACTGCATCGCTGTTTTGATGTGTTGCGTCAAGATCCTTATACACATCCTAACAGCAAACGGCTCACTGGAGTTCTCAGCGGCTATTGGCGGTATCGCGTGGGGGACTGGCGGATTGTATATCAGGTGCAAGAGGAACCACAGCAAGTCATTGTCATCACGATTGCTCATCGGAGTCAGGTGTATCGTTGACGAGATCCAAAAAACACACAGGCCGGCATCCTTGATGCTGGCCTGTTTTCTTGGATGCTTTACAGCCGCTAACTACGCCGCCGCCCCCTGCTGCTTCTTTGCCGTGAGCAGCGACACGCCCGCCAGCACAATGAAACTGAGCGGGATCGAGACGATGCCGGGCTGGTTGATGGGCATGGGCGCGGTGGCCGGATTTAGGCCGTAGCGCGCCCACATATCCGGGCTGAGCATGATGAGCGTTACCGAAGCGATAATGCCGGTGAGAATGGAAGCGACGATGCCTCGCGCAGTGGTCTTCTTCCAGAAGAGCGTCAGCAAGAGCGCCGGGAGATTGGCCGAGGCGGCCACGGCGAAGGCCCAGCCCACGAGGAATGAGACGTTCATGTCGCGGAAGGCGATCCCCAGTACGATGCTGATGATACCCACCATCACTGCTGCGATGCGCCCCGCCTGTAACTACTCACCCTGGCTCCGAGGGGATCGTCGGATCCCCGTCAAGTCAGATTTATCCAGGACTACATTGTTGTAGCAGCTTGGAATTTGCTTGTGCATCCACGCCGGATCTGGCGATCCGGCTAGAGCCTGAGTAGATACAATCCATCGTAGCCAAAGAAGGCGATAAGACCGCAGATGCCCAAAAAGCTCGCCACCGAGAGATACCTCCCGGCGAAGGCGATGCCATTGATCGTCCAGGGGACGGAGCTGTTGGCGACGTAATAGCCGCCGATGCCGCGCGACCGGTGGCTCGTGTATGTAGAAATTGCCAGTACCACGCCTACAAAGATGAAAAAGACGACGATAGCCATTTAGCCCTCCTGCCCATTGCCCGGCTGGGGAACTCGGCAGAGATAGTTGTAGATCAGCGCAAAGATGAAGGCGATGATGATCAGGCCCAGGCCGTAGGCCACGGCCAGATTCAGGCCAAAGATCGCCCGCGCGCCCATCCAGGTGGGCTGGAAGACGCTGAGCACGACGAACCCGCCATAGATGAGGGAATACAGGATTGTCATGCGAATACCAATGCGGACTTTGCGGCGCTCAAAGGCTTCGCCCGCGACAGTCGTTTGCTTTACCATAAGACCTCCTCAGTTTGATAGGGGATGCGAAAAACTCCCGCTATGGTGGGATGATTTTCCAGGGAGGGCAAATGAAAGGGCGGGGCTGTTTTGAACGCCCAGCCGATGGAAGGCTATACATCCGCAAAAGTAGGGAGGGCGGCGCCCTCCCTACTTCACAGAGGCTTGATCTGCCGGATTACGGTCTGAAGTTTCGCACTGTGTTCCCTATGCGCAGCGTGCTCCGGTTTGGTTGGCGAGGATTGTAGTAGATGATGATGCTGCTCCTCGTGCCGGGGGGTAGCGGTAATACAGGCGTGGCGCGTTGGTTGCTTCGTTAATGTCGCGGTCAGTCTATAGCGCCTTCGTCATAAAATATCGCTGGTGGCCTTTGGGAAAATCCTCCAACGTGCCAAAAATCTCATACCCCTGCTTCTTGTAGAACTCCGGCGCTTGGAAGCTGAGCGTATCCAGATAGGCATATTCCGCGCCGCGTTTACGCGCTTCCTCCTCGGCCAGCGCCAGCAGGCGTTGCCCGTAGCTCTGCCCGCGCAAATCCTCGCGCAGTCACATCAGATTAACGTACAACCAATCCCAATGCGTCTCGCCGATGACCCCGCCTGGCACGTTTCCATCGGGTGCGCGCACCACGAAACACAGGAGTTTCCCGTGTTGTTTTCCAGCTTGCTGCTCATTGTACTCGCTGATGCCGCCGCCGATGATGTTCCAGGCCGGTTCGTCCGTGTAGGCAATCTCGTAGGTTCCGGTCATGATCTACCCGTTCCGCTTCGCTTTATGTTTTGCACTGCGTAATGCGTAAGATATTCGTTACGCATTACGCATTACGCATTACGCTTTACCGATTTTGATGCTGCAACAGCGCGATATCCGCGTCCACCATCATCTCGATCAGCTGCTTGAAGCTCACCTCCGGCTGCCAG